>QHXS01000052.1 GCA_003223975.1 Acidobacteriota bacterium | reverse complement strand
CGCCGGCCCTTGAAGCACAAGCGCCGTTGACCGACCAGATAGTTCACTTCCTCGTGCATTTTCTGATCGAGGGTAAATTCTATTCGATCTTTTCGTTCCTTTTCGGTTTCGGCTTTGCACTTCAGATCGCGCGTGCCGAGGAACGCGACGACACGAATGCGTCGCTTTTCACGCGGCGGTTGTTTTGGCTGCTCGTCATCGGGCTGCTGCACGCATATTTGCTGTGGGCGGGCGATATCCTGAGCATCTATGCGCTGATGGGCTTTGTCCTGATCCTGTTTCGCAAAAAACCTGACGAGTCGCTTCTCAAATGGGCATTTTGGATGGTCCTCATGCCGGTAATTTGGTACGCACTGCTGTTCGTCCTGTTTTCGGTATTTGCACCGCCGGACGCAGGGGCGGCGATCGAAAAAGCCCAGGCCGATCAATGGAACAACGCGGTTAGCACCGTCTCGACGTCGGGCTTTTGGCAGATCGTCACTGATTACAACAAGAATTACGTCGTCGGACGTTATATCGGCCTCGTCGCCGGAATGCGATTCCCAAAGATCCTGGCGATGTTCCTGCTCGGCGTATATGCGCACCGGAAAAGGATCTTTCAGGATTTATCGAATAACCAAGTGTTGCTCCGAAAAGTTTTGATATGGGGCTTCGCGGTTGGTGTGGTCGGCAACCTTGTTTTCGCGATTCTCGCCGGAAACGAATCGCCGGTTCCGCCATCGTTGGCGGCTGTTGTGGGCGTTATTGGTTACGCATTCGGAGTTCCGGCCCTCGCACTTTTTATTATCGCCTTGGTCGCAACGCTTTGGCAGAAGGACGTTTGGCAGACCTTGTTGAAGCTGATCGCACCAGTCGGGCGAATGGCATTGACGAACTACCTTCTGCAGACCGTGATTTGCGTAACGATATTTTACGGTTACGGATTTGGCCAGTTTGGCCGGTTCGGAGCATTCAATTCGACGCTTATCGCACTCGCGATATTTGCGATCCAAATAGTGATCAGCGCACTGTGGTTGAGGTATTTTGAATACGGTCCAATGGAGTGGATTTGGCGTCAGCTAACATACCGGAAACGGCTGAGTTTGCTGCGTTAGATGAATGTTTTTCGTGTTAATATTTTGTTGATTCCCGCCGGAGGTCAACCTAAATGAAAAGTAGATCGTTTCGCATCACACTTGTTTTGCTTTGCTTTTGCTCAGTGCCGTTGTTCGCCCAGACACCGCCGCCAACAGCGCGAACTGAAAAAGTCGTTCAGGCAAACACTGATGCTCCGCCGTGCCCGAAGATCGACATTCAAAGCTCTTCAGGCAAGGTGCTGAAAGATGGACAGCCCGCCGTGTTCGGCGCCTCGATCGCCGGCGGCGAAGCCCACATAACTCCGACGATCGTTTGGAGCGTTTCGGCCGGCTCGATCTTAAACGGGCAAGGCACGAGGACGATCAACGTTGATACGACGGGTGCAGGACAAAACCGCGAGATCGTCGCGGATCTGTGGGTCGGTGGTTACGCTCCGGAATGTGCGTCTCAGGCTAGCACGATATTAAAAGTGATCGGACCCGCGACAAAGCTGGACGAGTTCAATGACTTGACGGTCGAAAAAGAGAACGAAAAGCTCGCAGGCGCTGTGAATGCACTTTCGAATACTAATGACTCGGTTTATCTTGTCGCATATGCCGGGCGAACAAACGCTCGCGGTTATGCCGTGACTGCGCTGCGAAGGATGAAAACGCAATTGACGACGGCCGGCATTACAGCCGACCGAATCGGGACAATTGACGGCGGTTTCCGCGAAGATCCGGCTTATGAGATCTGGATCGTGCCAGCTGGCGCCGACGCTCCGAAACCGTCGCCGACAGTCGATCGTCGCGAGATCATCTATCCCAAAACGACGCCGATCAAGACCGTGCCTCCCAAGAAACCGTAGTCTATTGACCGATTCTGTAGATTTTGGGGCAACCTTCGCACCAACGAGGAACATCCCCAAATCCTATGGAGGTTAGAAAAATGGCTGACGATGGAAGATGTGAACATGAGATCTGTAATTGTCCGACGGCTGGCGATGCATCGTATTGCAGCGACCATTGCCGCGATGCCGCGGACCAGGACATGGTTGAGATCAGGTGCGATTGCGGGCACTCTGGATGTGCCTGAAGGCAGACGGCTGATTTGACCTGACAGATAATTATCGAGCAGGACTCCCACGCAAATCCATCGCTGCGCCGTTTCCTTTTCCGGTATTGTTTAATACAAATCCCGCTGTAAAGAACTGTTACTCTCGGTCGAAGAGAACGAAAAAACTCTTAGAAAGGGAGGCATCTAATGGCAGCAACCAAACAAACGGCAAAGTCCAAATCGGGTTCCAGGGCTTCTTCATCAAGGTCGCGAACCGCAGCAAAGACCAAGAGCAGTTCGTCGAGATCGAACGGCTCGGCGCCTTCGAGATCGAAGTCTTCGTCTTCGGCATCGAAGTCAGCGTCGTCTAGGTCATCGGCGTCGCGAACAACATCCAAGGCCGGCTCTTCGCGATCAACATCGAAATCGGGATCCAAGGGATCTGCTTCAAGATCAACTTCAGCATCACGTTCAGCCGCGGCGGCTTCCAAAAGCAGAACTACGGGTTCGGGAAACGGGGCGTCGAGAAAAACGTCGTCCTCTAAGGCGAAGACGGCATCTGCGAAACGCAGCTCGACCAAACGTGGTGACGGAGCCGCTTCAAAGTCGAGAACCTCGACAACGCGAACTACAGTCAAAACTAACGGTCGAGCAAAATCGACGAGTTCGAAGACGCGGTCAATGAATAGCGGTCGTACTTCAAACCGAACGACGTCGGCTGGAAGCCGTTCTACAGCAAAACCGAAAACTCGGACCACGACTACGAACCGTTCGACAGCAGCAAAACGAAAACAGCCGGCGAAGAAGGGCATCGTTTCGAGAGTTGTTGACGCCGTTTCGTCGGCGCTCACGCCAACCGAGCCCAACGCGATCGACCTGTTAAAAGCGGACCACCGAGTGGTTGAGGAACTGTTCGAGCGAGTTAAAGCGAATGAGAACGGCGATAATGCGGGGGTCTTTCGAAAGATCAAACAGGAGCTTGACACTCACGCTCATATCGAAGAGACGATCTTCTATCCATATCTCTTAAAAAACGGCGATCAGGACCTCCAGCGCATAGTGCGCGAGGGTGTGGAAGAACATCGGCAGGTGAAGGCTTTCCTCGCAGAACTCGCCGGACTTTCCGGTAATTCGGAAGCGTTTAGAGCGAAGATCAGGGTTCTCATGGAAGACGTCGAGCATCACGTTGAGGAAGAAGAGGACGAAATGTTCCCGCTCGTGGATGATCAGGTAGAAGACGCGACATTGGAGAGACTGGCGAGCCAGATGGAAGCGGAAAAAGCGAGTTTCCGGCGAAGCAATGCGACGGAACCTGAACAAGCTCGAGCTACATCACGCTAAGGCAGGTCCCATGTGTTGTCTGGCAGACAGTCTTTAGGGCGCCGGATGGGATAGCGTCGAAAGGTGGCTTCTGACGCCATATGGACGTCAGTTCCCGTTTTATTAAACTTTGATTTCAATCGGAGGAATATGGCAGAAGATAACGGGTCGGGAGCAGCAAGCAACTTTGTATGGGCATTCGCCCTGATCGTGATCGTCGCGATCGTAATGGGCGCATTGTATTATGGAGGATTTCTTTCGGGAAAGCAGAAGAAGGAGCTCGATGTCAACGTGACTGTACCAACTCGCTGATCGTGTTTATGACCGCAACAAAAGCCTCGCCTTTTTGGCGGGGCATTTTCTTTTTGACTTGATTTCGCTATTCTACCTTTTGCAACAACCAGTCCCGATTTAGATTAGCAAGGAGAATAATATGTTCAAGACATTGATCATCTCTGCGGTCGTGGTTTTCGTTTTCGCTGCAGCTGCCACGCAGATTTCAGCTCAAAACTGGAAAAATCTGGGTACGAAGGAAGTAACTGATCAGGAAGAATCCGACACGTTTCATATCGGCTCAACAAAAGGCCAATTCAGGGCGCTGAAATTCTTCGTTTCTCGACACGCGATACGATTTTACCGGATCGAGGTTACGTATAGAAACGGGGAAACGACGCCTTTGGAGGTTAAAGCCGTGATCAAAGCCGGTCGCGAATCTCGTGTTATGGATCTTCCAGGCAAAGACCGCTACATCACTAGCGTAAAATTCTGGTACGAGGCCGCTTCGGTCGGTAAAGGACAAAGATCGATGATCACCCTATATGGATTGAAATAGTTGGTCGGTTTTTAGTATTGAAATCGATCGACGTTTTCCGTGACACTTATTCAGGATTGTCCTTATGAGACTGATATTCGCTTTTCTTCCCCTCGCGATCGCATTTTCATTCTGTAATTTGTCGAACGGCGGCAGGACGGCCGTTCCTCAAGAACAACAGCCTGCGGCGAATCGACCAAGCACGTCTGAGAAACGGCCAGTCGATCGCGAAGCATTGAAAAACGAGCTGCTGAGCATTGCAAATAATATAGCTGAAGCCTCGAAGGACGGTGATATCACCTACCTCGCGCAGAATACAACTGACGATTTTGAACTTACCGATGTCCAGGGAAAGATTCAAAACAAGAACAAAGCCTTGGCCGATGTAAAGGAGGAACGTTCCATTCGGTCCTGGGCGATCACAAACGGAGAAATAGTGAGCGCGAGCGATAGCGACGCTGTTCTTCGATATATCTTGAATGTGACCCTAAAGACGGGTCAAAGTGGTCGAGCGCGTGTCACAGATTCATTTGTTCAACAAGGCGGAAAATGGATGCTCCGTTCATCGCAACAGACGATGATGAGATAAAAGGGCGCAACTCGCCGCCCTCACGACTTCACAACGCCGGATTGCAGTGATCAAACCACTGTAGTTCCGCCTCGCCCGAATATCATACGGACGATCAGGAGCAAAATGATCGCTCCGAGGATCGACATGATCCAGCCGGCAGCATAATTCTCACCGGCCCATAGCGAGCGTGCGATCACGCTGCCGATGAATGCGCCGGCTACACCGAGCAAGGCCGTTAACAGCCAGCCCAAAGCCCCGGCCGGAAACGCTTCACGTCCCGGCAAAAGCAACCTTGCCAAAACACCAACGATCAAACCAACGATCAGTTGCCAGATAATTCCAAGCATGTTTTTTTCTCCTGTCCAAGAATCCTCGTTCAAACTGCGAGTCCAAAAACTACAGATATCGAGGCAAAAATCTGTGCAAAGCCTCATTCCGATTTTTCGATGTTGTGCCTTTTCAGTATACCGTAAAGCCTCGGCCGATATATCCCAAGCAGATTCGCAGCGGCTTGCTTATTTCCGCGTGTCCGTTCAAGAGCGGCCTTCGCGATGCTTCTTTCGACCTCGCCAAACACATCCTTTCGCTCTTGGTCGCTTGCCGTCTCGGGCAATCGCTCGACGATCATTTTGCCAGTGATCTCAAATATCTCGAGCTCAGACAGGTTTTCAAATGAATGGGTAGGGTTGAGGCCGTTGTTCTCGCTAAGCGGAGAGACCGAGCTCGCCGGCACGATCGAATTTTCATCGCTTGTCGGCAGATCGAGACGCTCGATCGTACCGTTCTTAGATAGCAGCAACGCACGTTCAATGTTGTTTTGAAGTTCGCGAACGTTCCCTCGCCAATGATAACGGAGCATTTGGTCATATGCATTCGGCGAAAATCGCGGATTCGCCCGTTCGTATTTCTCACCGAACTGCTTTAGGAAGTATTCCGCGAGGACGGGCACATCGTCCATTCGATCCCGAAGCGGCGGTATCCGGATCTCGATAGTGTTGATTCGGTAGTAGAGATCCTCGCGAAGCATTCCTTCATTGATGGCCTCAAACGGATCTCTGTTGGTCGAGCAGATCAGGCGAAAATCGGCTTCGCGCATCTTCTCACTGCCAACCGGCTGATATGCCTTCTCCTGAAGAACGCGTAAGAGCTTAGGCTGCAGATCGACAGGCATTTCGGCGATCTCATCAAGCAGAAGACTTCCTCCATTTGCCTGGCCAATGAAACCTGTCTTATCGGAATTTGCTCCCGTAAAGGCTCCTTTTACGTGGCCAAAGAGCTGCGATTCAATGAGTTCCTTCGGTAAAGCGGAACAATTCACTTTCACAAATGGCTTCGAGTTCCTCGAACTCTTGTAGTGGATCGCATTTGCGATCACTTCCTTTCCTGTACCGGACTCCCCAAGGATCAAGATATTCGCGTCGGAATCAGCGACGTTTTCGATCAGCTCGAAGATCTGCTGCATCGCGCGACTGCTGCCTACGACGCCTTCGTATGCTTCGGGTGTGGTAAGTCGCCCTCGAAGCGAGCGTATTTCTTCGGCCTGTCGCTGGTTGATCTTGTACTGTTGCCGACGTTCGACCGCGTTGCGCACGTCGATCATCAACTCACCGAAATCAACAGGCTTTACAATGTAACCGAAGGCACCGACGCGCGTCGCCTCAATGGCTTTTTCGGCAGAGTCATTACCGGTTACTACTATGATCTCAGTATTAGGTGCGATCGAACGTGATCGGCTAACCAATTCGATCCCATTAATGTCGGGAAGGTTCAGATCGGTAAGGATCACATCGAATTCCTCGCTCCCGATCCTCTCGAGGCCTTTGGCTCCCGTTTGAGCACCCGTAACCTCGAAACCCTCGCTCGTTAACTGGTGGGAAAACAGATCGATCGTATCTGGATCGTCTTCAATGATCAGTGCTTTACGCATTGAGTTTTCCATTTATTTGGGACCTTAGTGTAAATTGATTGTATCAAACAAAACGCACGCTTCCTTCGGCGTCGGTCAATATAACAGTAGTTCGTTTGCCCAAATATCGCATCTTAAAAGCGGCCATTTTGGTAAACTGAGGTCTACAAATGGAAGTCTGGCATGAATTTCGCGGCTGAAATGTCTCAAAACGAACAATTCCCAAAAACGGTTGAAATCGTGTTCAACCGACTATTCGAGCTTTATGGTTTGCTCGACGACAGCGGCCGTATAATCGAAATAGCCGGTTCGATATTCGAGAAAACAAATGTCGAGCCGCGTTTACTTCGATCCCAGGTCTTCTCTGAGACCGCATTTTGGCAGTCTTCGGAAACGAACTCAGCCGCGGTTACGAAAGCACTTAAAAACGCGCTCAGTGGCAGCTTTTCGCGCGTTTTTGTCGAATTTCGCGCGAGCTCTAAAGTAAAGGTCCCACTCGAATTGAACCTGATTCCTTCGGAAAATGAAGGCAGGTTACTTGTTTGCGCCCGACGAACCGAAGCTGCTGTTCTGCAAGATTCGTCTCCCAACGAACCCGCCGCGCTCCTGCTTCTGGCAGCGGAAAGTGCAAAGATCGGGCTCTGGTATCTGAATTTTGGCGAAGATATTATTAGGTCGACGAGCCAATTCAGCGACATCCTGGGGCTCGAGCACGGCAAAGAACTCACTTTTTCAGCCTTTCTCGAAATCGTCCATCCGGATGACCAAACGTCGGTTCGTGAGTTTTTAACCGAAACTATCCAGGCAGGTGATCGGTATGAAAATGAGTTCCGGATAGTTTCTGCCGATGGAACGATCGAATGGGTCGCAGCCGAGGGTAAGTCGTTTCTCGGCACTGACGGGAAGCCTGAGCAAATGGTCGGTGCGGTACGAAAGATCACGGACGAAAAGCGAGCGGCAGAAGAACTCGCTTCTGTTTACAAACGTGAGAAAGCCGCGCGAGACGAAGCCGAAGAGGCCAATCGTTCAAAAGACATTTTTCTTGCATTTGTTTCGCATGAATTGCGTGCGCCACTTAATTCGATCCTGGGTTGGTCGAATATCCTTCTCACAAAAGACGTTGACGATCAAACCCGTCGTAAGGCGATGGAAACGATCGAGCGGAGCGCACGAATGCAGACCAAGTTGATAAATGATCTTGTTGATTCGGCGCGGGTTGCTTCAGGCAAGATCCGCCTCGAATATCGGCCCACCGACGTTTTTTCCGTCGTTCGAAACGTCGTCGACGCTCATAGGCCTTCGCTCGAAACTCGCGGCCTGACATATAAAATGCGGATCGCACCCGGCAAGGCGTACGTAATGGGCGATGTTAACCGTCTGCAACAGGTATTTGGCAATTTGCTGTCGAACTCGATCAAATTCACGCCCCCAGGCGGATGTGTCACGATTTCGGCTTCGAGCGCCAATTCGGAAGTAGAAGTTGTGATCGCTGATTCCGGCGAAGGAATAAGTTCGGACTCGCTCCCCACGATCTTCAAACAATTTTCGCAAGTCGGCGCAGGCGAACGAAAAAGTGTCGGCCTGGGCCTGGGCCTGTCGATCGCTAGAACGCTTGTCGAAAGACATGGCGGACGCGTCCACGCAGAGAGTGAAGGCGTTGGCAAGGGCTCCCGTTTTGTCGTGACACTGCCGGTACTCGAAAGCTCGAAATTAGAGCGAACATCAGGTGATTTGACGTCTTCCGAATCACTAAAGCTTCTGTCAGACCTTACGATCTTGATCGTCGAAGACGAGCACGATTCGCGCGAAGTTCTACGACTCTTTCTTGAAAACAAGGGTGCCACGGTGCATCAAGCTGAAAACGTCGCCGCCGGGCTAAAGATCCTTGAAAGCCTTGAAGTGCCGCCAAACCTCATCATATCCGACATAGGAATGCCTGAAGAGAACGGGCTCTCGATGATCAAGCGTATCCGCGCGTCGCTAAATCCGTTGATCGCGAACATTCCCGCGATCGCTCTCAGCGCGTTTGCAACCGGCGAGTTCAAAGACAGCGCTCTCGCTTCTGGATTTCAACGCTACGTTGCGAAACCATTCGATCCGAAGTCCTTTACGCAGGCAATAGTTGAGGTTGCCAGAAAGACTTAAGATTCTCGGAATCGGGATTCAATAACATCTCCATTTTTTACCCCAAATTTTGTGGTTAGTCGCGGATATGTTTCCGGCTCAATTTCGAGGTCTTCGATACCCAGCAACATTTCGGCCTCGGCGATCGCCGTTAGCGGACCCTCTATCTCCATGAACAAGCCGAACGGCAATTCGTCCAGGACTATTTCTGCGTTTCGAAAATTGTACGTCGCACGCTTTTTCTCGTAGATCAGCACCCTTCGCAAGCCAATGCCTTCGAGGATCGACCGCGCCGCGTTTGCGTCTTCGATCTGGGTTTCATATTCGATCTGCTGCTTCTCTTCTGAGATCGATTCCGTACGCTGCTTAAATGTGATCATTGATCGATCGGCGGTCTTTCGGATCCGAACCATCGCCCGGCGCTCAAAAAGCAGATCATTGGAAAAGATGATGTTTTCCTCAACGTCATTACAAATGAACTTCGCGCCGAATTCGTCAAGGGCTGCAACTACCTCCGAGCGAAGTTCTTCGGTAAGACGATATTTTTTTTCGATCTCTATAGACACGTAAATTTACGCCTGTCGGATCCATTTAAGCATTTCCGGAATAGTCGCCCGCTTGCCGTACATCAGCATTCCCACACGGTAAACGCGAGAGGCAAACCAAACGAGGGCAGCGATAGCTGCGATGTTTGTAAGAAACGAAAGACCGATCTGCCAATAAGGCGGCATTTCTGCAAGTATTCTGACCGGCATTGTGATCGGTGCCATGAACGGCGCGATCGAGACCCAGAATGAAAGGGAGGAGTTTGGATCGCGGATCACCGCAAAGCAGAAATAAAAAGCAGCGAGCATTATCAAGATCGGAGGGAACGCGAACTGTCCGCCTTCCTGAACGGTTGTGACCATTGAGCCGATCAACGCAAAGATCGAAGCGTAGAGAAAAAAACCGACCAGAAAAAATCCCAAAAACAAAGCGATCATCAGAGGCGATATCGCCGGCAACGATCCAAGAATTGAGCCAAGGTCTGTTTGAAACGCGGCCACGGTTATTACAGTAACCGCTGTGCCAAGCCAAATTGAAAACTGGGTCAACCCTGCGAGCCCAACGCCGACAAGCTTTCCCATCATGAGTTCAAATGGCCGTGCGGACGAAAATAATATCTCGGCGATCCTTGTCTCTTTCTCTTCGACAACGGCTCCCATTATCGCTTGTCCGTAGATCGCGAGCGTCACATAGATCATTAGTCCTATCGCGAAAGAAGCTGCAAACACGGCCGAATTGTCTTTTTCCACCCCGCTTTCATCGAGACCTTTCGAATCAAGATTTATCCTTTCGTTCAGAGACGCGAGCTTTGCCTCATCAATGTGGGCATCCGAGAGCCGTTGGGAGCGGACGGCGTCGTTCAAAGCATCCGTGAAAGTATCGTTGGAAATAAAGTCACTCCCCTTTCGCGAACGGAACTCAAACTTCGCATTCGGATCTTCAATGTCGCTCGGGATGATCAAATAGGCATCCAATTCACCTCGATTTATTTGTTCGAGCACCTGGCTACGCAATTCGCTCTCACTCTTCCCTGTGGTTGCAACCGGTTCGATCACGAAATCCTGTATAAATTGCGCAGCATTATTCCGCATCTTGTCTTGTTGAGATGCCGGGATATTTTTGAATTGCTCGCTCGTAGCAGCCTTTGCCTTTTCCATCATGCGCTCAGCAGAAAGATTTTTCTGCAAACGCGCCAATACGTTGCCTGTTTGGTCGGCGACTGCGATCCTTGTCGGGCCGCTCTTTATCGAGAAAATTATCAACGGTACTAATGAGATCAGGATGGCAATAAACGGCATCAACAAAGTGCCGATCAAAAACGACCACTTTAATACCACCTTTCGGTATTCGTGTTTCACTACCGCGAGAAACTTATTCATCTGTTCCTTTAACTCTTTCGATGAAGATATCGTTTAAACTTGGTTCGATCTCTTCGAATTTGGTGAGCGAAGAACCTGCGTCAACAAGTTTTTTCAACAGGATTCCCGACGAAACCCCGTTCGCAAGCTGCACTTCAATATCGTCAGCATTCGAAACCACCTTTGAAACGAGGGTCCGGTCGCCCAATAGGGGACCGAAGTTCGAACCCCGCAAGGCCACAAGATTCTTGCCATAGCTCTCCTTGATCTCGCGAAGGCTTCCGCCGAGAACTTTCCGTGCCTTGTTGATCAAAATTATGTCCTTACAAAGCCTCTCTGCCGTTTCCATCAAATGCGTGGAGAAGATGATCGTCTTGTCCGCAGTTTTATATTCATCGATGACATCCATCAAAAACTCGACATTGATCGGATCGAGCCCGGAAAAGGGTTCGTCCAGGATCAGAACCTCGGGATCATGAAGCACGGTCGCGATAAATTGGATCTTTTGCTGCATACCTTTCGAAAGATCAGTCGTCCGTTTTCGTTTCCATTCAGAAAGCTGCATCCGTCCAAGCCATTCATCAATTCGTTTATCCGCCTCCGCTGTGCCAACGCCTTTTAGGGCTGCAAAATAACGTAGTTGATCTACGATCCGCATCTTCTTATATAGCCCGCGTTCTTCAGGCAGATACCCGATCCGATTTTGCAGTCGATATGAGATCCTTTCGCCGTTCAACTCGACCGTGCCTTGGTCAGGTGCTGTGATCCCGACGATCATTCTTATCGTGGTTGTTTTGCCTGCGCCGTTTGGGCCCAGAAAACCAAAAACACGTCCCGCTCGAACGTCGAAACTGAGGTCTTCGACCGCAGTAAAATCGCTAAACCGTTTTGTAACGTTTGAGGCGCGGATCGTTACTTCCGCCGAAACAGTGTCGGACATCTACGATATTTTGTATTTAAGGTTTACGTTTTGCAATTCACATTCAGTGAATCGACGATCTGCCATATCCGACGGGCACAAGTTTGGAAACAAAAAAGCCCCGGCGATTTGCCAGGGCTTTTTGTAGATTTAATTGGTTAGGACTACCAACCGCGGCCACCGCCGCCGCCGTATCCACCGCCGCCGTATCCGCCGCGGTTTCCACCACCACCTCCGCCACGACCACCGCGTCCGCCACCGCCGCCGCCATTTCGGTCCGTCTGCGGTTTCGCTTCATTGACCTTAAGGGTACGGCCGTCAACTTCTTTGCCATCGAGTTGAGCGATCGCTTCCTGGCCTTCTGCCTGCGACGACATCTCGACAAAGCCAAAACCGCGTGAGCGGCCGGTTTCGCGGTCTTCAATAATGTTCGATGACTGAACCGTTCCGACTGTGCCGAAAAGTTCATTAAGGTCCTGATTCGTGGTGTTGAAGGAAAGATTTCCTACGTAGAGTTTCATTTTGATTTATTCCTTTCCCGATCGTTCGGGTGATCTGCGAAGTTGGAAACGAGGCTTTTATCTTTCGCTTTTTAGAAAGGATGCCGGGTTTCGGATACTCAATAACTACTGAGAGCACTTCTGGTGTTCTAACAATGGCCTGCTCTCTGACTTATCCGAAAACCGTTCAAGACGAAGCGCGTCGCACAAATCGGACGCGAGAGTAGGATTAACCCGTTTAGAGTGGCATGTTTGCATCAAAATAGCAAGGTCAAGTTCAAGTGACGAGCATAAATGTAATCCGGCCACGTTTCTCGGATCCGGGAATCTCGACTTACCTGGTTGAACCGACATTGATTCCATATCGTTCTTCGGTATAATCGCCCACGGCAATATATATGGAGATCTTCGTTTACAGGCATGGGGCCGAAAAGGTCGAAGAAGGATTCTCCGCTTCTGAATTGCCGGCGTTGCTCAGGGAAAAAGATTCGGTAATATGGGTCGACCTTTTAGGCGAACACCCTGAACAGATCGAGGAAGCCCGGCGCATCATGCTCGAGGTTTTCCATTTTCACCCGCTCACGGTTGAAGATTGTTTTGAGACGCGCAACCAGCCCAAAGTTGAGGCGTTCCCGGACCATTTTTATTTTGTTGTACACGGTATTAAACCCGGCGAAACCGGCCCTGCGAATTTTGTTACGAAAGAGCTCGACGGCTATCTTGGCGAAAACTACGTAGTGACCTATCACGACCAACGGTTTCGTTCGATAAAGGTAGTGAAGCAGCAAATTCGCACCAGCACTTTTTCCTGCCGGCGCGGTGCTGCATATCTTCTGCACCAGATACTGGATAATATCGTCGATCTGTATATGCCGATCGTCGACGACTTTGACAATGAGATAAATACACTCGAAGAACGTGTGTTCGATATGAAAAAGAGCAATACGGCGATTCTCGAGCAAGTGATGGACCTACGGCGTAGTGTTGCCAGGCTTCGACGTATCTCGGCTCGCCAACTCGAAGTGTTATATCGCATTTCGCATGGTGAATTCCCACAGATACCGGCGAACGTTCTGCCCTTCTTTCGAGATGTACACGATCATTTGCTGCGTATCTCGGACCTATCCGAAGGCTATCGCGACCTTGTGGGCAGTCTCTTCGATATTCATTTCGCAGTCATCGCAACCCGAACCAATGATGTGATGAAAACGCTTGCAGTTCTTTCAGCAATAATATTGCCGCTCTCTCTGATAGCAGGAATTTACGGAATGAACTTTGAGAACATGCCCGAGCTACACTCGAAGAATGGATATTTCGTCACGATGATCGTTATGGCGATCGTGGCTGTGGTCTTGCTGGTCTACTTTTGGCGGCGTGGTTGGATATTTCAGGGCGATGAAATAGTTTTGCCGGTAAAAAGCCACCTTGAACATCCGGACTCCGACACCATGTAGGTCAAGCGTGCCGCATCAGGCTTTCTACTTGTGAATCCCCAAAACCATAAACTCCCGCGATTCTTCTGAATTCAGGAAACAAAGTTTCGAGTTCGGTAAGCCCCTTCGCCTTTAATTCCCTGACGAATTCGATAGGCTGAGTGTCGATATCGACGGCGGCATTGCAAACTTCATTAAGGAACGGAAAACATGATGATCTATAGGCGCCGAGCGTTCGTATGGCAGAAATATCCCGGGTCCGATATGCTTGCCAAAGTTGACTCCCGACGGATATATCCTCTTGTGAAAATTGAATTCGAGCATCGTAGCACTGGACAAGGTCGTCTTCAGAATTCTGGCCAAATCCTTCCCAAACATTATCGGGCGAGGTGTTCAACGGAGCAACGCGAAACAATTTCGTGCCTGTGACTTTCAGCAGGTCCAGGCAGAACCACATATTGACCGAGCAAAAGAGCTCATACTCAAACCAAAGATTTACTTCGTCGGTCGGTTCTGCTTCCAAAAGCCTTTCGAGCTCCAGTGCCGCCTTTTCGTAATATTCTATCGGGTCGCTGCCCTGATCAACGGACAGAAAATTTGCACGTGTTTCCCAAAACTCCTCTAAACTATCGCCGTCCAGATCGCCCGTCACAAAAGCTTCGCGGCAAACGACGACCTCGCCGTCGATCTTCGCTCGCTCGAAAGTGCCGACCAGTGAGTCTCCTGGCAAAACATGAAAGATCATATGTATAAGCTTATCGCGTGAATTACGGTGAGAACAATTCCGGCGTAAATCCCCGCGCCAATGTCGTCAGCACAAACACCGATGCCGCCTTCGAGTTCTTGCAGCTCGTTTACCGGAAACGGCTTCCAAATATCGAACAGTCGGAAAAGAATGAAGCCTGCACCGATCAAGAGCCAGGTTCGCGTAAATGGTATGAAGAGAAAAACGGTCAGTTGACCCATTACCTCATCCACAACCGCCTGCGGTGCGTCGGAATTTCCAAGCAGCGGGATCGAACGGTTTGCCGCCCATATCCCGATTAGTATGAAAATTCCGAATGCGACCATGATCGCGGCGTGTATCGCGGCAACGGTCGATTCCGGCGGGGCAAGGCTCGGTGTATACCGATAGGAACCAAACGCATTAGATAATGTTGCGTAAAATGCGACCGCGACTAATGAGCCCCACGTTCCCGGAGCGAGCGGGAGATAGCCGACGCCAAACGTAGTAATGCCCAACGAAAGGTAGTCGAGAGGTCCATTCGGCTTACGCTTTTCAACTTGTTCTTTCGACATCGCGGGGTTGTTATCGAGTAGCTGAAAGTTATTAGCTGACAGCTGATAGCTAAAATTCAATTCCCTGCTGCGCGTAAATACCCGCGTGAAACGGATGTTTAACCTCTCGCATCTCTGTTACGAGGTCGGCCGCCTCGACCAATTCCGCGGGCGCATTCCGGCCTGTCAGGATCAAATGTAGGTGCGGTTGTTTTTCACGAATTGTTTTGATCTCTTTCAGAACTTCATTTACATCAAGAAATTTGTAATCGAGCACATATACAAGTTCGTCGAAGACCAACAGTTCGTATTCGGCGCTCCGCAATTTCTCGACACACGTCGCCCAGGTCTCTTCGCTTGTTTTGATATCTTGCGCGGGGTCATTTGTATCCCAGGTAAATCCGTCGCCCATTGTGTGAACTTCGACGCCAAGTTTATCGAGTGCTTCATGTTCGCCATAGCGGTCATTCTTCGACTTCATGAATTGGATCATGCAGCATTTAAGCCCGCGTCCCGCGGCTCGAACCAGAACGCCTAGCGCCGCGGTTGTCTTTCCTTTGCCGTCGCCCGTGTTAACCATCAAAAGACCGTGAGTCTTTTCCCGATAATCCTCGCGGCGCCACTTGTATCGCTTTTCAGGCATCAGCTAGATAATATCCACTGTTTCGGCACCGGTGTCGAACGCCGTTTCAACGAACGCGTTACGGCAGGTGTCGATTCGGCCCCACTCAGGCTTCGATCACTGTGTCAAAGAAATCCAATTGTTGGGAAAAAAGGCAAATTTAAGGGTAAAATCGGTCGATTTGCGGTCGAAATTGATCGGATCCGGGGTCAAAAAATGCAATTTCCGGGTTCAAAATCGCGTTTAAAGGCTGCTGCGATTTGCTAAGAATTCGGCGTGTCGGTGATCCAATCTGCGCTTGCACGATCAACCGCCTCTCTGACTGCATTTACTAGTTCCGTTTCTTTTTCGTCCCAATTTCCTTCGACACGCAGGCCGGATGCATTTCGATGTCCGCCGCCGCCGAATTTCTCGGCCACTTTTGCAACGTTGATATCACCCTTGGAGCGCAGGCTGACCCGGTATTCATCCTTTCCGACCTCGCGCATGTAAACGACTGCAAGAATTTCGCGTGCCGCAAGGGGAATATTTACAAAGCCGTTATTATCACCGTCAACTGCTCCGGCGATCTCACGCATCTTAAGAGTTTGCCGCATCGAAGCGACCTTTCCCGATTCATCCCGCCTGACGGTCTCCAACACTTGCCGCATTAGCTCGATACGTGACCAGGGATAATTGTTATAAACAGCTTCGGAAACCTCGGCAGGTTTTACACCGGCTTTGACCAATTCGGAAGCCACCTTTAATGTGCGGTCCGTCGTATTTGAAAAATGAAACGAGCCCGTGTCTGTGACGAGCGCCATATAAACGCATTCAGCGATCTCGCGTGTTATGCGGCCGCCGATCGCTTTGCACAGGTTATAGATCATTTCGCCAACAGCCGACGCTGTTGAATCGATCCAGTTTATCGTGCCGAAATGTGCACTCGTTGCGTGATGGTCGATGTTTACCGTAAAAACGTCGTCCAGACCTTTTATTCCCGGGCGCTCAAGGTCGGAGCATTCTATGACAAATACCGCGTCGTACTGATCATCTAGTGCTTCGACGTCGCGGATATTTTCTGCACCGGGAAGGCTTCGATATGCCACCGGCACTTCTCCGTGCACTATAACTTCTGCAGATTTTCCAAGGGATTGAAGCAGCCAGCAAAGGCCTAAAGATGATCCGACGCCGTCACCGTCGGGTTTGATATGGGTGGTGATCCCAAACTTCTGTTTATTTTCAATCAGCTCTACTACTTGACTTAGCATTTCAACGTACAAAGATCCTTAATCGATGGGATCTTCCGGATCCTTTTCTCGAAATTCGCCCCGATTCGTCAGGTCCTGGATTATCGCTCCCACCCTGGCTGCATTTTCTTCGGCCGTATCGCGGACAAAATGCAAAAGCGGCGCGTGTCGTAAACTTAAATTCATCGCGACCTGTTGCCGCACGAACGTTGCGGCATTTCGAAGAGCCTTCAAAGCCTGGTCGACTTCCTTTTCTTCGCCCGTTACAAGGACGTAAACTTTCGCATCGCGAAGGTCCTGGGCCACACTGACGTCGGTGACAGTTATTGACCCAAGCCTCGGGTCGTCCATTTCAAATCCGACGACCTCGGCGATCTCTGCTTTCAAGGCTTCGCCGAGCCTTTCCGGACGCCGCATTATTACAACTCCGTTGCCGCGATCTTTTCAATAACGAATGCTTCGATCTCGTCCTCGACCTTAATGTCGTTGAAGTTGACGAGACTAATACCGCACTCGAACCCTTGTCGCACTTCATTCGTATCGTCCTTAAACCGTTTGAGCGTCGCGATGTCTCCATCCCAAATGACGACACCGTCACGTATAAGCCTGGCTTTCGCCTGACGGCGAATGACGCCTTCAGTGACGCGGCAGCCGGCGATCGTGCCAATTCGCGAAACTTTGAACGTTTCCTGCACAACTGCTTTGCCGAGAATGACCTCTTTCTCGATAGCGTCGAGCATCCCGATCATAGCGGCCTTGATCTCTTCTTCGACCTTGTAAATGATCGAATGCAGCCGAATGTCTACATCTTCATGCTTCGCAATATCGGAAACCCGAGCTTCTGGCCGAACGTTGAATCCAATAATTACAACCGCCGTCGAAGCATCATCGGCCTGTGTGGCCGAGGCGAGCAGCACGTCAGATTCTGCGATCGCACCAACACCCGCGCGTATCACGCGTACCTTTACCTTTTCAGTCGAAAGTTTCTCAAGAGTACCGCGGAGCACCTCGACCGAACCCTGAACATCGGCTTTTAGAATTACAAGCAGTTCTTTGATCTCAGCCAGTCCGAGCGATTCGATCCCGCGCTTCGTGGTCTTAAGCATCGCGGCCTGACGCGCATGCATCTGCCGTTGACCTGCAATGGTTTGAGCCTTATCAATGTCGGAAACTACCTGAAAAGTATCCCCGGCCTGCGGAACGCCCTGCAACCCTAAAATTTCAACGGGTGTCGCTGGTGGCGCATCGGTCACGATCTCGCCCCGATCAGAGAACATCGCGCGAACCTTGCCATAAAACTGGCCAACAATGAACGGATCGCCTACACGAAGGGTTCCCTGTTGCACGAGCGCGGTGGCGACGGCGCCTCGGCCTTTATCTAGCTTCGCTTCCAGGACGACGCCCGAAGCAAGACGCGTCGGACTTGCTTTCAGCTCTAAAATATCTGCCTGCAATAATACTGTCTCAAGAAGAGTGTCGAGATTTTCGTGTTTCTTCGCGGAAACCGGTACCATCTCGACGTCTCCACCCCAGTCTGTCGGCTGCAAGCCAAGGCCTGCTAATCCTTGTTTGACCTTATCAGGGTTCGCATCCGGTTTATCGATCTTATTGATCGCGACGATCATCGGAACCCCGGCCGCTTTGGAATGCTCGACAGCTTCGACTGTTTGCGGCATAACGCCATCATCCGCGGCGACCACAAGGATAACGATATCCGTTGCCTTTGCGCCGCGAGCACGCATCATTGTAAAGGCTTCGTGGCCCGGAGTATCCAGGAAGACGACACGACGCTCTTCGCCCGGTTTGTCCGGATTAGGTACAAGAACGCTATAGGCGCCAATGTGCTGGGTGATGCCGCCGGCTTCGCCCTCGGCAACCGAGGCCGAGCGGATCGCGTCGAGCAATGACGTCTTGCCATGGTCGACGTGGCCCATAACCGTAACCACGGGTGCTCGGGGCAATTCGACGTCGTCGGCATCCGCTGCGATCAAATCCTCGAATTCCTCTTCGATCACCATTTCTTCGAAAGGAACGAAGCTGACGTCATACCCGAAATCCATTCCGAATTCCGTCGCCATTTTCTCGCCGATGGGCTGATTGAGGGTGGCAAAAACGCCTTTCTTGATCAGGAGCTGGACAATATCGCGAGGCGTTATCCCCATAGCCTCGGCGAACTCTCGAACGGTCGCTCCCTCGGTCAGACGAACCGTCTTAAATTCGCCCTCCGCGTGTGGTCCGACCTGATCCATGATCCGCTCTTCGATCGTTCGAAGCCGCGGTGCGTCTTGATCTCGCTCGGCAAATCGGCCGCTCTTATCGTCCGCTTTACCTTTGCGGCCGCCGGAACGTCCCGGTCGCCGCCGATTATCAGCTGGTGGCGTATATGTAAGCTGTGGTGCGGCGGTCTCGCCCGGCGTCCCCTTGAATTGCGGCCGTCCAAAACGGTCAGAGGTCGGCTGATTAAGTTTTCCAGTTTTGGTAGGCGCCTCAGCGACAACCCGTTCACCCGGCTTCACGCCCTTTTCAAGCGCGTCCTTTGTGAGGGTTAATTGTTTGATCTGAGTTCCGCTTGGTCTGAGGATACGGCCGGTCGTCACACCAGATGTTGCGGTCTCTGCGCCGTTCGTCTCCGCATCGGAAGGCAGGTCGACCGTTTCCGCCGGTTCTGTCTCGGTAACGGCCTCATGGCCTTCCGAATCAGAGAGCACCTCGGCTGGCATCTCCTCAAGAACGGGCTTCTTTTTTAGCACCTTTCGTACGGATTTGGGTTCATCCGCAGTTAAAGGAAGCTCTTCGATCGTCGTCGGCTCTTCGGTCGGTTCTGCAACGAGAGGAACCTCTTCTTCCGGCTCCGCAGTCACCTCCGCCGGTTCGTCGGCCTTCTTTGATCCCTTTATAACTTTGATCGTTCGCTTTGGTGCGACCTCGGCCTTTGGCACATAACGCAGCCGTATCTTCTCCGCGAGTTCTGCGCTGACGGAGTTTGAGGGCACACTGATATCAGCTCCTTCACGCCGAAGGTCTTCCATGATGCGTTTAGTATCCTGCTTTACTTCTTTCGCAAGGTCGTAAACGCGGATCTTCTTACCAATTGCCATAAATTCGTCAAACTCACGCGATCATCTCATCGCAACAAATTAACACTTCAAGCGGCCGATTCTTCAACGTTAGTGTTGTCTGGGCCATTCTCGTCACTACCCGTATCTACGTCGCTTTCGCTTGCAGCTTCCGCAACCGCATCGCCTTCCTTAGCCGCCTCGGAAGTATCATCCTTGACAGTATTTTCTCCGTCTGAATTTAGGTCGGACGCTCCCTCCGTTGCAACAGGTTCCGCGATCTCAGCGACCTCTGCCGCTTCCGACGATTCCACGTCCGCTTGGTCCGGGGTACTTTCCTCTCCGTCAGCTTCTTTTGCCGCCACGATCGTACGCGCCGATGAAAGAATGCCTTCCGCTTCATCCAAACTGACGTTTAGATACTCGCTAAGATCGTCCACCGACGTTGCCGCAAGTTTCTCTATATCTTCGATTCCGTGCTCCGCAAGTGCTTCCGCCTGAATCGGTGTAACCCCTTCCAGTTCCGTGATCGGTACTGCCTCGCCCGATGCGATCATTCGACCCATTTGAAGAGCAATTTCCTTCTTCAATACTTCTTCACTAACTATCTTGATATCCCAACCGACAAGACGTGTCGCAAGTCGGACATTTTGTCCTTTTTTACCGATCGCAAGGCTAAGCTGATCTTCACCGACGATAACGGTCATTCCGCGATTTTCGATGTCAGTAATACGCACCTGCGAAACCTTTGCAGGGGAAAGCGCGTTAGCGGCAAAAACAGACGGCTCGTCCGACCACTCGATAATGTCGATCTTTTCACCACGAAGTTCCTTGATGATCGACTGGACTCGTGAACCTTTCATACCGACACAGGCCCCAACCGGATCGACGTCCTTTTCATTTGAGGAGACCGCAATTTTCGCACGGTCGCCCGGTTCCCGGACGGCAGATTTGATCACGACGGTTTCGTCATAGATCTCGGGCACTTCCATTTCAAACAACCGCTTGATCAACTCAGGCGAGCCACGTGAAACGGTGATCTGCTGGCCCTTTTGTTCTTTTGAAACATCGGTAATGACGACGCGGATCCGCTCGCCCTGATTCCACATTTCGCCGCGCGACTGCTCTTTTCTCGGGAGGATCGCTTCAAGATTGTTTCCGAGATCGACAATAAGGTCGCCACGCTCAAATCTTTTGACCATGCCATTGATCAACTCGCCTTTGCGATCGACGTATTCGTCGTAAACCTTTTCGCGTATCGCCTCGCGGACCTTTTGCACCAGAATCTGCTTCGCGGTCTGGGCAGCAATTCGTCCCATCTCCTCACGCGGAAGCGGTATCTGCAGCATGTCGCCTATTTCAACGTCATCGCCGGCAAGTTCTTGTGCCTCCACCAGCGATAATTCCGCCGATGGGTTTTCAACCTCTTCGACAATAGTCTTCTGGACCGAGACCTCGACGTCGCCTTCTTCTGAGTTCCAGTCAACCTGTATGCTATCGCCCGTCTTATCCTGGTTCTTAAATTGTTTGCGCGCCGCCGCCTTCACGGCATCCTTCATCGCTTCGATGACCATGTCGCGGTCGAGGCCCTGCTCATTGCAAAGAGCTTCAATACTCTGTCCGATCGTTGATGTCATAACCCAAAACCAATTATTTTCTATTTTTTGCGAAATTCCGCGTCGAGATCGATCTTCAAATTCGCTTTCGCGACCTCGGAATAAGGAACCGTAACTCTCTTCCCTTCCCGAACTTCCAGCGCAACGGAGTCACCATCGATGCTTTTGATATACCCGACGATCGTTTTCGAACCTTCAATCTCAGTGTTGGTCTTCAATTTGACGAGTTTTCCGGAGAACCTGCGAAAATCCTCGATCGAATAAAGCCCTCGTTCAAGTCCGGGTGACGACACCTCTAAAACGAACTTAGAAGGGATTAGGTCCTCAGCGTCCAGAATGGCCTCTATTTCACGGGAAACATCGGCGCAATGTTCGACCGAAACACCACCAACTTTGTCAATGAAAACCCGAACGATCGGATTGCGCTTCGTACCGGCAACCTCAGAACGAACAAATTCGAATCCGCCTTTTTCTGCGACCAGCTTCGATATTTCTCGAACACGCTCATCCACGAAACCAAGATCCATCGCTTTATCAAGCAAAATAAAAAGTGGGCACAAGACCCACTTTACGCACTGCGTATCGCTTCAAGTTGTTATATTACCGCGAAATCGTTCGTAATTGCAAACAAATCAGTTCACATTGTCGCTTAACCGCCCGATCACCTTACCTATCTCGGAAATACTCTTTTCGATCTCGTTCAATTTCTTTTTACTTGGTGCACCTGCAAACTCTTCGCTCATTACAGTTATCTCTTTCGCACGGGAAACAAGCGCGTTGCAATCTTTCTCTATTGCCTTTGAACTGTCCGGAACACCTTTAGCCGCTTTTTTGGCTTCCGCGATGCCCCAATGTGTTATTTGAACATGATGCACCCGGTCCGAGTCGGTTATCCAGCCTTCCTTTATCATGTGGCTGGCAATTTGTTCGATGCTCGGGAAAAAACCCTCTTGCTTAAGGATCTCGCCGAAATCCACTCGAACAGTCTCTTGTCCAGCGGAATCTTTGTAGATCCGTGCCAAGATCTTGTGATAAACGTCCATAGATGTCGATTCAGAAATTTTAGGATCCGGAAAACCCCATGTCGGCGAACGTCAGTTTTGCTGCGCCCAAAATACCGGCATCGTCACCTAGCACGCCGCGCACAATATTAACACGTTCCACAGCTTGTTGAAACGCCCTTTTTTGCAACTCTTCCAGCACCGACCGACTCAAAAGGTTCCAGGAACCCGCAAGGCCGCCCATCACCACTATAACCTCCGGATTCAGAAGGTTAATAAGCGCTGCACATGCAATGCCCAAATATCGACCGGCTACTTCAAATGCCCGTATGCCCGCGAGGTCATCTTTGAGCGCTGCTTCGAAAACATCTTTTGCCTCAAATTCCAACTTCGAGTGTAAAGGTGATTCCGGAAAAGTTGCCAATACTTCTTTAGTAAATCTTACGATAGCAGTTGCCGAAGAGTACTGTTCCAGACACCCCGTGCTGCCACAGCCACACGGTACCCCGTCAGGTTCGACGCAAATATGGCCGATCTCGCCGGCACTGCCGCTCGCGCCTCGGAATATCTCACCATTGACAATTATCCCGCCGCCCACGCCCGTGCCAAGTGTTATTCCGATTACGTTTTGCGCACCTTTTGCTGACCCCTGCCAATGTTCGCCGATCACCGCCGCGTTCGCGTCGTTCTCGATGGTGACTTCTAGACCGCTTATGTTCGCGATCTCCCCAGCCAAGTCAAGCCCTTGTAACTGGGGTAGATTCGGCCACATCGACTTTCGAAGGTCCTGAAAATCAATTACGGACGCGGCGGCTATTCCTACATTTTTCACCGCATCCCCGGAATCATTGACACTTCTTATAAGGTTTACTATTGCGTTAACGATCTCGCTTGCGGATCCATTATGCGGCGTTTTAGCATGCGCACGTTTTGCAATCTCGCCGCCTTCGTCGATTAAACCAGCGCGAATATTCGTTCCGCCCAAATCGACACCGATCACCTTTTCCACCATTTGCTTTGTTCTCAATTTTGCTTCGGACGCACCTGCGAATATCGTAAGATTAGAACAAAAATCGGATTCTCCCGCAATTTTCGGGCTGCGCGACCGATTTTAGATGAATTATGTAAGCTCTTGGACATTATTCCAACAAGTTTGCGGGCATAAACAAAAATAGCTTTGAGAACGCCGAAGTTTGTGATATAAAATAGCCTCAAAGTTTAGGTACGCAGTTACTTAGCTGGATTTCAGCGACCGGATTCCGATATCCGACTTTTATTGACAACGCTTTCTGATTCGTGTAAAACATTGATAGGCTTCGTGTTTTCGCGACGCTAAGCAATTTTTTAGTCTTTGATTTAGCCTTTTTGCGCTTTTGGAAAAGTGCGGTAGTCGAAGTTTCGATATTCTACGAAAATCGATTCGATACCGGTTCAGGCTAAACTAGCTTCACAGTGTTGATACTGAAGAACGCCTTAGATATAGAACAATACCGATGCAGTTAGGGATTGTTACAGGAGGAAATTAAAACAAATGCTCGGCAAGAATTGTTTTCGTAAAATTATCACTTCGTTGACTGCTTTCGCGATATTGTGCGTTTATTCGATGGTAGCATTGGCGGTCCCCCGTGACGTTACGGCGGAAATCACCGTTACAGGCCAGGTGACAGTTAATGGTCAGGCTGCTATTTCGAATTCGACGATCGTATCCGGCAGCACGATAGTGACTAGCGCAAATTCAAGCGCGGTGATCAGTTTGGGTAAAACTGGTCGGGTCGAGGTTTTGGAAGACTCGAATTTGGTTCTAAACTTTTCCGCCTCTGGTATCGTCGGTATTCTTTCGTCTGGAAAGGCTCGAGTTTCGAACGCTCCGGGCGTTGCCGCGACCATAACGACCAAAGATGCTACCGTGATCGCTGACGCAGGCCAGGCCGATACATTTTTGGTAGAAGTCGAGTGTTCGCATTCACATGTGGACACGGCAACTGGCATTGTCACAATGCGTGAAGGCGCCTCCGACCGACAGGTCGCAGCGGGAACGTCGGCAACCGCCGGCAACCTTTCGCAGACGGGATGTAAGCCATGTCTTCGACCGAACTCTGCTCCTCCGGTTCCGATCGGCGGATGGTGGGTCTGGTTGGCAGCGGGCGGAGCTGCTGCGGTTGTTGTCTTTTTAGGTCTAAAAAATGATGACGTACGAATTGGCGGACACTCGATCGTAGTTAGCCCAATCCGTTAATAGTCACAAAGTATTAAATTGATTTTAGTTTGGCGGGTCATATTCTAAGGATGTGGCCCGTTATTATTTTGTTCTGGAACGTCAGGAAGTAGTTTCTCTGTTTATGAAGATAGCTGTTATAGGGACCGGATACGTTGGACTTGTTACTGGAGCTTGTTTCTCTGAATTCGGCGTTAACGTCACTTGTGTTGATGTGGATTCGGAAAAGATCGACAAACTAAATAAGGGCGGCATTCCGATATACGAGCCTGGGCTCGATCAAATGGTCGATCGAAATGCGCGAGAAGGTCGCCTCCACTTCACTACCGATCTCGCATCCGCAGTCCAGGGAGCGAAGGTTATCTTTTTTGCTGTAGGAACACCGCCCAAGGATGACGGCTCGCCCGACATGAGCTACTATCAGCAGGCCGCTAAAGACGTTGCCGAAGCGATGATCGGCTACAAAGTGCTGGTCACTAAATCGACCGTTCCTATAGGCACCGGAAAGTGGCTGCGGCAGTTTGTCGGCGAAAATCAGAAAGTAAAATCCGACTTTGGCGTGGCATCCAATCCCGAATTTCTGCGTGAGGGCGCGGCGATCGGTGATTTCATGCGTCCTGATCGAGTCGTTATCGGTAGCAATGAAGAAAAAGCGGTCGAGATAATGAAGGAGCTTTATCGGCCGCTTTATTTGATCGAAACGCCTATCGTTATTACTTCGCTCGAAGCGGCTGAGCTCATCAAATATGCGGCAAATGCATTCCTCGCGACCAAGATAACTTTCATTAACGAGATCGCGAACCTATGCGATGCGATCGGATGCGATGTACACGACGTAGCTCGCGGGATGGGAATGGACAATCGCATCGGGCGCAAGTTCCTCCATCCAGGGCCAGGATACGGAGGCTCGTGTTTTCCGAAAGACACGCGGGCTCTAACGACGGTAGCAGACCAATTCGGTGTTGAGACGCGGATCGTCGACGCGGTAATAGAGGCCAACGACCGTCAGCGTGATGCGATGCTCGCGAAAGTGGAAGGTCTTGTTGGCGACTTGAATGGTAAGCGCATCGGCGTCCTCGGGCTATCTTTCAAACCCGAAACTGATGATATGCGGGAATCACCCGCTGTCGATGTCATCAAAATGATGGTGGCAAAAGGCGCGAGCGTTTGTGCGTACGATCCTGTCTCGATGGACGAGGCCCGACATTATTTGGACGACGGGGTTCAGTATGCTGAGGACGAGTATGGTGCTATCCAGGATGCGGACGCTCTGGTGATCGTAACCGAATGGAATCGATTTCGGGCTCTCGATATGGAGCGGGTGAAACAACTTCTAAAGGCACCAAAAATCGCGGATCTCAGGAACATATACGAACCGGCAGATATTCGCGCGCTAGGCTTCGAATACGTCGGGGTCGGACGTTAGAATTACCTAATGGCAATCACGTCGAAAGTATTGGTAACCGGCGGCGCAGGCTTTATTGGCTCGAATCTTGCGGACGAACTTATTCGTCAAGGCGCAAAGGTCGCGATCATCGATAATCTCGTAACCGGTTTCCGAGAGAATCTAGAAGAGATCCGCGGCGATTTCGATTTCATTGAAGGCGACCTGAATGATCCGATATCCCTTGCGAAAGCTTTGGAAAACGTCGAGATCGTTTTTCACGAAGCAGCACTTCCCAGCGTTCCGCGTTCGGTGGCGGATCCCGCTGAAACGCATCAGGCGTGCGTTAACGCAACGTTCGATCTCTTGGTCAAAGCAAAAGGTTCCGGTGTTCGCCGGTTCATTTACGCAGCCTCAAGCTCTGCATACGGAGATCAAGAAACGCTTCCAAAGGTCGAAACGATGTCGCCGTCACCAATGTCCCCCTACGCGGTCGCGAAACTTACAGGCGAATATTATTGCAGCGTATTCCATCACGTTTACGGGCTTGAAACGATGAGCCTGCGCTACTTTAACGTCTTCGGGCCGCGTCAGAATCCGTCGTCCCAGTATTCTGGCGTGATCTCACGATTCATCGACGCGCTGATGACTGGCGGTCAACCTGTTATCTATGGCGATGGCGAACAGACGCGTGATTTCACATTTATCGCCAATGTGACTGACGCGAATATAAAAGCCGCTCAAACAGATCGAGGCTTTGGGCAAACAGCAAACGTTGCAAATGGGGAACGCATTTCGCTAAATAAGCTGTTTGAAGTAATGAAACACGTAACCGGCAAAGGGAGTGCCGATGCGATTTACGAGGCCGAGCGCAAAGGCGACGTAAAGCATTCACAGGCCGACAATACTCGGGCTCGCGAGTGGTTTGGATACGAGAAATTGATCGGTTTGGAAGACGGGATTCGGCAAACGATCGAGTGGTGGCGTACAAGCCGGTTCGCTCGTTAATTTACTTTTTCAAAAACGTCGTTAGCTATTTCAGTGTTAACCAGGATCTGTTTCGCCGTAAAATTCGCAAATGCGGTGAGTTGGCCGATATCAAACCGCTGAACGTATTTTTCTGGAATTGACACACCTTCAACCAGCTTTAACCGATCGATCTCAGCGACTGTTTTCGTTGTTCTACCGTTTACAGTGAACACGGATTCAAAAGATCTAACCTGATTCGTTTTTTCGTCTAAATAAAAGTCGGTCGTGTAACCTTCTGGAGTTGTAACGCGAAATCCTTTCTTTCCTTTCTTGATCTCGGGAATCGAAGTTACGATGAAACCTGTATCGCCTATCCGCTGCAGGACGGGAAAGCCGACGCGGTTAAATGGAGGCAGAAGAAAACCGTTTCCAACAGACGTTATCGTATTTGTGCCGTCAAATGCTTGCTTCAGCGGCTGAAACGGATTGTTGATCTCGACACGATATTTGTCGCCAGCAAAAATGGTTACGAAAGTGGCCGGAATCGGTTGGGGCATCGCCGAGGCAGTTACGTCGACCGTTCCGATCACCGAAAGCGTGCGCATTTTCCTCAGTTTTTCGCCGCCATGAGCATCAATAGCAAGCTTTGCAAGCTGTTTTTCCGCTTCAAAATTATCGCGGACAGCTATAGTCTCTTTCGGCTGTGCCAATAATGGAATAACCAGCGAAACGGTAAAAAAGATCAATATTAATATTCGATTCATAAAATCACTCGTTCAAAAACTTTGGGATCGCCAAATTCTTGGCGACCCCAGTTAGATTAAAACAATTCAGTCGGTTTACCAACTAAATCTCATTTGCAGTTCGACGCGTCTATTTGCAGCGCCGCCACCGAATCCACCAAATCCGCCGAATCCGCCTGCAGTCGACGTAACTTGGCCAAAACGCTCGGAGATCAGGCTGCCAACCGGCGGATTGTAGTTCACATTATTGAAGAGGTTTGTGACCTGCACGCTGAAATTTAGGTTGTACGGCTTCCGTGCGTCGCCGCCGCCGCCCATCATCATCATTGCTCCGCCACCGCCACCTCCGGCCATCATGACATTTTGTCCACCGCCGCCTCGGCTGCCGCCACCGCCGCCTCCGCCGCCGCGATTACCACCGCGGCCTCCGCCACGATTACCGCTGCCGTTGGCTGCCACCGGCGCTTCTTTAGACCCGCCGAATGCGAAGTTCTTCGAAAATCGCATATTAACGCTGAAGAAACCGGTTCCTTGTCCGAAGTTTCGAGGGACGATCGCCGTCGGGTCCTGACCCGAAACATCGCAAAACGATTTCGATGTCAATCCGAGTTGATTGCACCGTACGGCCAGCTCCGCAAATGTCGGACGCTCGTTAAACTGTGCGTCACCGTTCGTGTCGACGCCGCGCGTAATATTGAATGGTCTTCCAGTAAATGCGTTGATAAACGGACTCAGCGAAATGCTCCATGGAAGGTTAAGGTTTCCGCCAATAATGAATCGATGGCGCACATCTTGCGAAGAACGGCCGTATTCGTTTGACAGATCATAGCTATAGGCCGGGAAACCGCCGTCGGTATCGTTATTATTAAAACCTAATGCATAGTTACCGAAGAGCGAGATTCTCGGACTGAAGTTCGTCCGGAAATTCAGTATGAACTGCTGCATTGTGCCTCGTCCCGTTGTCTCGTATTCGTAAATATTGCCGAGTGTCGGAAAGGGCCGCGGCTGATTCAGACAGTCAAACTGATTAGGGCAAACCGGGGCGTTTATATTGCGGGTTCGAAGCGTGTCGTAATTCTTCGTAGCAATATATGAACCGGAAACTACCGTTCGGCCCGGCAACTGGCGCTCAACCGACAACGCGAACTGATAGTAGTACGGCGCTCCGATCCCCGTTGCCATTTGCCTTATCGTGTTCGATTGCGGAAGGACCGCCGATATCTGTTCTGCCGTAGGCACATTCGTGACACCGTCAACCGTAAATATAGGCTGCCTCAGTAGATTAATCGCAATAGCGCGGCGGACCGGGTCTGGATCGTCGGCACTCACCACAAAATTCTGTTGTTCGACGCCGTTGAACCTCAGCGCCTGAAGCGTGTAATTGTCACTAATTCGATCATAAAAGACGCCGAACCCGCCCCGGATGACCGTCTTCGGTGCACGAGCACCTCCAGCTCCGGGTGACCACGCGAAAGCGAATCTCGGAGCAAAGTTCATGTTGTCGCTAATATTGGTTTGATTTTCGTACCGCAGTCCGAAACTCAGCGTCAGGCCCGGATTGACGCGCCAATCATCAGTGAAGAATACCCCGTAATCATACTGCGAAACATGCTGCAGCGGAGTGCCGGTGGTGATCGAAAACTGATTCGGTATGAAATTGTACCGGGGATCGACGGTCTGTAAGATCGTGTTCTGGTACTGCTCTATTCCCGTTAGACTCGGAATAAACGTCCCGTTCAGAGCAGTGCGAGGCGCGATACCTGAAAAACTAAACGAACCGCCAAAGTTATTTTCCGACTGATCGTCGTACGAGGTTCCCCGAATTCGCGCTCCAAATTTTAACGAATGCTGCGCACGTTTCCCGAGGATCGTCGTCGTATAATTCTGAACCTCCCACGCATTGGCGTGATTGAAGCTGTCACCGATAGTCGCGCCGCCCCCAATAAATGCCGAGCCGACACTAAGAGACGGTATCGAGTTGTCGCCAATTTGATCGCGCTTGCGATGTTCGTAAGAAAACCGGGTTTCGTTAACCGTCGTCGGATTGATGATCATCGTTTCGGTGAGACGAAATTCATGATTCTGCTGGGTCGAGTCGTAGGCACGCGAAGGAAGTGTCAAGCCCCCATTCAAGCCCTGATTTTCAAGGGTCGCATTGTTGAAACTGTAGCGTAAAACGAGGGTATTATTCTTGTTGATCTGATAATCGAAACGCGGGCTGAACGAAAAACGCCGCGTAGGAACAACGACCTCCTGATTAAACGGTACGACGTTTAGATTTTCATCTAGAACGAAGGCATTTATGACCGCATTCTCGTCCACATTTCGACTGTTGATATCGAAGAAGAACGAAGATTTGCCTTTTTTGATTGGACCTGAGAAATTGCCGCCAAAGAATCGCGTTTGGCTTGGAGCTCGGTTTGCCGAGAACGGATTTCGGGAGTTCAAACTTTCATCATTAAAGTTCGCAAAAGCACTGCCGCGAAATTTATCCGAGCCTGGTTTCGTGAGGATCTCGATGCGGCCAAATCCCAGCCGGTCGAATTCCGCGGAAAAAGGATTTTGATTAACGCGGATCTCACGAATCGAATCCTTAGGCGGAAGTTGGCCGCCGGTGAATCCGTCAATATAGATCTGTCCGCCGTTAGGTCCGGCCGACGGTCCTGCAAGGGCCTGTAACGCAGCCGCAAGTTCGTCCGGGTCATCCGGTAATGCTTCGAGATCTTTCCCTTTAAGCACCGTCGCTCCTGCCGTTGCGTCGGGATCAGTGGAAACGCCTTGATCGGTATCGACCTGTACCTGCTCGGCAACCGCTTCTACCGTAAGAGGCACGGTCAACTCTTCGCGTTTGCCAGAGGTCACAATTACTTCGGTGTTTTCGTATAAAGCGAAATTCGGCGCGATGACTTTAACCGTATATTTGCCCGGTGCAAGCCCGCTGACGCTAAACTCGCCACGCTGGTTCGAGGTCGCTGTCTTTTCCTTCGCATCGGCAGCCGAGACTACTGTTATCGTTGCCCCGACTATGACAGCGCCGAGAGAATCCTGCACGACGCCGCTAATGCTGCCGGTCTGCTGTGCAAACGCCGGCGAGGCGGAAAATAATGCCAATATGGCAAGCAGAATAAAAGTACTGAATAAACGCATAAAAGAATCTGATAATAAGAAAATATAGCCGCCTTTAAGACGGAAAAAACCTAGGGAGAATCAAAACCATCGAGGCCGGGAATACTAAATCCGCCGCCTTGTTGACCTGGCCGCTGTTGCATGTTGCCTGACGCCTGTGCGGCTCTAATAAAAGGTTCCACGCCGGCAAGAAGTTTGATCGCACTGATCTTGTCAATTGCGCCGTCGCGGGTGCTAGATACTGCGACCATATCGCCGACTTTCAGGTCTGAAGCTGTAATATTGGGAAATCTCTCAAGCATCTCATCGATGCCGCCACCTCGGCCTCCCGGCCCCATCATCCTGCCCTGCCCGCCCGCGGGATTGCCGCCCGTTGTCTGGGCTCCGGCCTGTGTCCCCGCCGACTGCGGTCCCGGCTGGCCCGGACGCCCGCCGCCGGCACCTTGAAATTGGACCATTCGCTGCGCCATCTCTTCAGGAAACTTCTTCATCACGGAAGCAGATCCAAGAGCGATCGTAACGTCTTTTTTCGTTTGGAGATTCGTGATAACTATTTCGTTCTTTTCGGCGTCGATGGACTTCACTGTTCCGGCGAGTGTCTGGAACGCTCCGGTTACGATCTCTTCCGCTTGAAAGCTAAGCCCGTCCGCGCTCTTGTCACCGACAGCACGCAGCATATCGCCCGCTTTAATATCGCTTACCGAGCTTGAGACAGCTTCGCTGTACTTCACCGAGTTTGGTGCGTAACGTTTGAATGTCGCCCCGTCTTTAGCGTTGACCATGACGTGCGTAGTTCCTACTAACCCACGAACCTCAACGCCGATTTGGCCCGTCTGCGAGTTTACCGTTGCGACCTTGCCCGAAATTCCGCGTGTCGTCCATCGCTGCGCTTCATTCGCATTCCTTTTCGCAATATCGGACTGTGACATCAGGTATACGGTTCGTGCCGGAATCTTCGACCTATCTGCGCCAAAAACACCCGAAACGATCACCTTATCGCCGACAGCGATATCCGCAAGAGCCGCGGACGTAGCGGCACTCAGGTTTGGGCGTTCAGGTGCGACACGTTTGAACTCGGTTTTCGGTGAAAGTTCGACGCTCAACTGCGCGTCTTTCGTTTTCACGACGATCGCTTTCTCGGAGATCGAAACAACTTCGCCCGGGACGAGCGATGCCTTTACACCTTCGGCAGGCTGCGCCGCTGTCGCCCCGACTACGCTTAAAATGAAACCAATGATAAAAGAATATTTGCGCATCATGATGGTCTTCGATATTTAAAATACAAAAATAGCTTGAAGGAAAATCCTTCTAAGTATTATGACGAACAATGGGGTCGATAGGTTTGGTTTTAAATGTAAAGTTTTGTAAAACCTAGGCTTACAAATTTAACTTACTTTCCAAGAGGCCGAAGAACGACTAGTAACCACAAGCCCTGTACCAATTGCAAAGAAAGCAAAAAGAGCAAGCGGCCAAACATAAGGGAGGGACAAAAGGGCGACGTTGAGCAACACTCCCGCTAGGATTGTTACAGATTCTGACCTTTTGCGCGCCGAGAAAAATCGATCAGTTATGTACTTACCGACCAAAACATTTGTTACGACTCTGCCGAAGCCGTAGGCGAGCATGATCAAAATGAATCCCATTAATGCCACGATCGCCGAGAGGTACTCGGGAAGAAACCCGACGCCGATGACCGTTGCAATAAACGCCAAAACGAATCCGCCGGCGCCGAACCCGGCGATCTTCAATCCGGAAAGCCGCAGGCCCGCAACACCACGGCTCAGTGCTCCAGGCGCGATGGTCGCCGCTGCCATTGTCACCAGAAACCAAAACAGAATCGCGAGAACGCGCTGGACTAGGAAGGTAATAGTTAGTTTCGGCGAAAGTATCTGTGTCGGATCGCGAGCCAGGCCGCGAAGTTCGTCTTCGAAAACGCCGAACATGATCGTGTTCTTGCCATCGACTCTTCCGGCAGTTTGGTTTTCGGCGCGATATTGGCCGCCAAATACGATCACGTCGCCGCCAATAAAACTTCCTTCTTTCTGTACGACCGATCCGCCGATCGCTGCAACATCGCCGTCGACCGTGCCTTCGACGATGATGTCGCCGCCCCAGGCAAGCACGTCCTTCGCGTGCTTTTTGATAACGACGTTTTTAGAGATCGCGATGACCTTCATATCGGGAGCATCATCGACCGATAGTATCTGTTGACCAGCGTCTTCGGACAGCTGGGACTGCGGGTGCACTAATAGCGGTAGTAAAAATGAGATCGCGAGGGCAGAAAAGAACGATGCTGCCGAAAGCAGATGTCGACGCATTTTCATCTTTTCAGTTCCTTTGGAGCAGAGAACTTTCCAGAGCGAAACAACCAAAGGAAACAGATCACCAAGAATAACGCAAAGCAAAATATTGCCGTGGCCATTGAACTAGCAGCTCCCTGGATCACGACACGGACGACCACTAATATCCCGATCGCCATATTTCCTAGAAAACTGCCGATCATTGCAAGCAAGGCCGCAAGTTTACCGATCATCAAGTTCGTGGCGGCTAATGGCCGAGAAACGTCGAATGAGATCAAAACAAGCGTCGCAAACGCAAGAAAAGCAACCACTAAAAGCGCGGCGGTCCGTTCCTTTCGACGCCGAAGCCCGCTTATTTGGCTCCCGGCATTTGTTGCGACCACTTCGGCGAAATTTGACGGAATTTCTATTTCGTTCTCAAGTTCCCGGCCTTTTCCGAAAACCGATTTATGAAAATTGAGTTCTTCGTTGCACGTCTTGCAGATTGAGATGTGTTCGAGGAGGGTCGATTCCTGTTGCTGCGGTAATTCGCCGTCGAAATATTCCTGAAGCGATCTTGGGGAGCAATTCTGACTGATTTTGAGATCGCGGTTTTCCATCGACGGATAACGAATTCGGCTATTCCGAATTTGTTCCGTCGATCAGATGCCGGTAAAACCTCGGTCGACAAAGATCTCACGCATCATTTCACGTGCGCGGAACAATCGGTTTTTGACTGTACCCAGAGGCAAACCGGTGACTTCGGCGATCTCGTCATAGCTGAGGTCCTGAGAATGTCTTAGCAGGATAAGCTCTCGATATGCCGGCGGCAACCGCTTTACGACCGTATCGATCTCGGCGCGCCATTCCTTTCTTTCCCTTTCCTTTTCAGGTGAAGGATCGCGGCTTTCGATCTGGAGTTGATACGCACCATCCGCAGTTTCGGTTTCAAGGCTCAGTGTATTATATGAATTCCGACGAATATGGTCGATGGTCGCATTATGAGCAATACGATAGAGCCATGTCGAGAATTTGTAGTCGGAACTGTAGCGGTGAAGTGAATTATAGACCTTGATGAAAACTTCCTGGGTCACATCCAGCGATGCGTCATAATCGCCAAGCATTCTGAACACATAACCGGCGATCGGACGCTGATAGCGGCGGACAAGCTCCTCAAAGCTGTCTTCGCGCCCTTTGATCGAGACACCGATCAATTCGGCATCTGAAAGCATTTGAAGTTTATCTAAAGTTAAGCTGAGGGCGGTCATTTTCCCAAGTCTGCGGTTTTAGTTTGACCGACTCGGGAGAGGTGCACAACCAATTTCGTCCCGCGAACGAAACGGTTCGACACTTTTTTAAGGTTTTTACCGGCAGCCTAGGGCGGCTAATCCGGCCGGAGCTGCCAATTCGGTGAAATTGAGCGTACCCGCAGGAATATTAAGACCGAGCTCGGGAGGGGTAATAATGGAAATATTTCGGCCCAATGCCTCTCGCGCGATGTCAAGCACTCTCTTCGCGCTAAGGTCGTCTCCGATGGTAAGAACCCGATTCAACTGGCGAGGGCCGCGTTCATTTGCGAACCGGTCGTTGTAAAACATAAGTAACCGATAGATCTCGTCGTCTTTTTCCGATTCGCCGCAAGTTACCGAGCGGATCACGTTGGGCTCTCCGTCGCCAAAGAGCACCGCAGTAAAACCTTCGTGTTGAGAACTGATCAGCAATGCGTCCTCGGGCGCAACGTTTCCTACAAGCCAGTTCGATTCGCAAACGGGACGCGGCAGAATAAGGCCGGCCTTCCACCCCATTTCCTCAAAAACCGTTTCGTACTCGTCGATAACCGAAAGTTTTATCGCAGAAGCAAAATAACGCACGCGGCCTTCGGCGTCGTTCGCTATCTTGTGCTTTGCGATCCGAAGTTGCGCAGCAGGTGCGCCAAAACTTTGCTCTGCTTTCCAATCGAGTACATCTTCAGCCTCGGAACGGCCGGCGGCCTCGATCGTCAAAATAGCCGTGCGCGCGGCGCTCGACGGAAGAGCGACCGACCAATTCCTTTGTCCGAGCAAGCCAGCCAATCCCGCCACTTCTTGAAGAATCGCGCGAAGGCCGGGCTTGCTTGAAATATTCGTCCCTAAAAATTGTGGCTGAACGAGGCTCGCAGGCAGATCGACCGAGGCTGCATTTCGAACATCAAAGCCGTTTCGGCCCTGTTTCTGAAGGGCTATCACTGTTACACGGTCCTGGCCAATGCCGACCGCGGCCTTTGGAAAATTTGGTTTCGTAAGGAATGAAAGCATCTGGATCTATTAATATTCTTTGAAATCTTTGCCGTCCATGTCTTTGCCTTCGGTAAGGCTTTTGACATTTACGAGGCCCTCTTCGCCGTCTGGCGAGAGCGAATCTTCGCCCTTGATCTCGTCCCACTCAGCTTTATCGCTTGTCGGATCCATAGGCGTTTCACGCAGATATTCGGTTTGGACGAGTTCCTCGATCGAAGGCGGCAGCTTTCCTTTGTCCGCGCGATACTGGTCGATCGCGCGTCGCATCTGCCAAAGGTTTTCCTGCAGCACGGTTTGCCGTGCCTGTTGCACGCTTCGATTGTACGTGGGTATCGCAACCGAAAGCAGAATGATCAGGATGAACATCGCGATCATCAATTCGAGCAGCGAAAAACCTTTTGATTCGGACAATTTCATTTAATTACCACTCGTTGTACTTCACCCCGTTAAGGCCAATCTGATCCGAGGCGGAACGTACATCGAAGACATTTATGTCATCCCATGAATCGTCATCCTTCGTTTGGTATGACGAACGCAATATCCAATCCTTCTCCCCGGTAAACGGGTCGACCGGCAATTCGCGAAGATAGACCTTCTTGATCTCTTCGGTCGCATCCCCGAGGTCGGTCGCGTTTACGGTTCCCGAAATTCCCCTGCCGCCCATGATATTCAGCCCGCGTGGGCGAACCGCTATCCCATCAACCAAAACGTCCAATGTTGGAGGAAAACGGTCGAGGTTTTCCGTGTCGAAGATCGTACAGTCGTCTATCACTACTCGGCTGCGCGGATCGGACTGCACGTTGAAATTTCGCGCGGCCGGGTTTACTGTTGTTCCCGATCCCAACGGACATGCACCGACCGTATCGCGTTTGAACTCGTCGATAGCGAGGCGGATCATTCTAAGCGACTCGCGAAGCCGCTCTTCCTTTTGCCGGCGAACTGCATTCGTAACAAGTGGGACGGTTCCTAGCACAAAGATCGATAGCACGGTCATCGTGACGACCAATTCGAAAAGAGTGAAACCGGCAAAAAACTTTGCCGGCCTGCGCTTTCGTTCTCGTATTTTTGAGATGAAATTCACTCTTTAAACCTATTGAACCTTTACCGAAAAATTCTTACCGTCGAGCGTCAGGAAATTCAGGACATCTTTGTCTATTTCCATTTGCAGCGGACCGTCGGCAAGTGCCTGAACCTCTAAATACGCGATTATGCCCTTCGAAGTCATCGAAGCTCCGTCCGGTATAGCAAGTGTTACATAAGTTTTGCCGTTCTGGTTCAGAAACGGGATTACGACCTTCCCTGCGCTTTGTGTTCCAAAAACGTCGCCCAACGTGATCTGACCAACCGCAAATTTCAACGGGTCGTATTTCAAGCCGACAAGCGCGGACCTGAACAACGACGACGCTTCGACCAGCACCGGTATCTTTATTTTCTCGCCGGTTTTCAAAGCCTGCGGAACATCGCCGAACTTAATACTGGCGGAGATATCGGAGGAGTCATTCGCCAGTATAGTTGAGGGCGATTTTGCGGCCGTTGTATCCGAAGTCTGAGTGATCTGCAGAGTTTTCACCGAATTGTCGATCGGCTTGACCGCAGGCGAAGCCGCATTACCAGTTGTCACAGCAGGGTCTGCAGCAGCCGGATTCGCAGTGTTCGTCATATTTGTGGAAACCGCCTTGTCATCCCGTACATACGCCGGAACATCTGCCGGAGGAAGCTGAACAACCGAATCGGACGGTAGCTTTCGCGCCGCTGCAAGTAATTCGTCTTTCTCTTCCTGGAGGATCATCGCTTCCAGGCTGCTGTTGGTCGGCTGACCGACGCTGCCTGTGTCTTTTTCAGCCTCGTCATCCGGCAGAATCGATGGAGCACGTAACACCCTCGGAGTTACCGCGATCACGATGTCAACCTTGTTATTGTTGTGAGTCGGTGCCGTAAATAACCTGCCGATCACCGGCAGCCAACCCAATACTGGAAGCCCCGAACGGCTGTTAATGTTTGTGTCCTGAGCGACGCTTGCGAGCAAAAGGGTTTTGCTATTCTGGATCCGTGCCGTGCCCTTGATCGTTCTTTCGGTAAACGTCGGGGTCAATGCATCCTGTTCGACCGGTGCTCCGCGGTCTTTAAACTCGATCTCCATCGCAACCTGGACGTCCTGATTCGGAAACACGATCGGTTTGAATTTCAAGGTCAGGCCGATCTGCTCGTAGTTGATAACGTCACCGACGAAATTGTTCTGCTGACCCGGATTTACGGAACCAACCGGCGCAAAAGTTGCCGAACGTACGGGAATTCGCTGCCCTATCCTTGCGGATGAATCTTCGTTATTAAATGCGTGGATCTGCGTTGATGCAAGCAGTTTCACATCGCCTTTGCTCTGAAACGCACTGATCTGCATAGACGGGATCAGGAAGCCCATTGCAACGCTTCGAGCGATGTCGAGAGCCCAATCGCCGTTGATCGGAATAGCGGCGGGATCCGAACCACCGAGGTTATTCAATTGGCCTGCGGTTCCAACCTGATTTCCGAGCTTCAAAAGGTCATTCTTATTGATCTCATAAAACGCGACGTCCATCACTACCTCTGCCCGATCCTTGTCGAGCGATGAGATAAGTCGCCCAATGAGACGTATATTCTCGGCCGTGTCGCGGACCGTAATACTGTTTGTTGCGGCATCTTCCAAAACGATTGTTTGGCTTCGTCCCGGTTGTGCCGGTATCGCAGCCTGGACTATCGTCTTAACGTCCTTCGGACTCGCGTTCGCAAGATAAAACGTTCTTAAAACCAATTGTTGGAATTTCGGCCGCTGACTGGTGTTCGCTACCAATATCGTTCTCGGCCCGACCTTTTGAAAGAAGAGGTTTTCCTGAAGGAAGATGTAATCCAGCGCCCGAGCGGGTGTGACGTTCCTCAACTCGATCTTCACTTGTCGCGGTTGCCGAAATGATTCCGAGTCAAAAAGCACGTTCAGGTCGAGGTCGCCCGCAAGCTCCTTGATCAGATTCTGCATATCGGTTCCGTTCGGCCATAGAACGTTTCGATACTTTTCCAATTTCTGGGGAAGTTGCGGCTGGCCTCCGCCAGGAAAAGACGTTTGGACCAACTTTACGCCGCCGGTGGCG
>QHXS01000113.1:1758-12197 GCA_003223975.1 Acidobacteriota bacterium | reverse complement strand
CAAGGTGCGGTTGCGGCGAGTGCGTGACGAACCACTGCGAGCCGCCGGTGTCTTTGCCAGATAGCGCCATGCCCACCGTTCCACGTTCGTACGGCACCATGTTCACCTCACATCTGATCGTCCAACCCGGCCCGCCGTTGCCGTCACCGCGCGGGTCGCCGTCCTGCATTACAAAATTCGGTACGACACGATGAACTTCGAGGCCGTCAAAGTATTTCGCTCGCGCAAGCTTAACGAAATTATCCACCGTCAGCGGCGCGTCCTCGGGCAAAAGGTCGATCGTAAAAGTTCCTTTTTCGGTGGTCAGAATTGCTTTGACCAACCCGTTCTTTCGCGATAATGCACGACGGTAATCGACATCTGTGTTCAGTACCTGACCGATTTTTGTGCCTTTGCCGAAATAGGGCGTCACTTCATAGAGCAATTGATGGCTTGTGATCTTGATCGTCTCCGGGGGCAAAACACCTTTCACCTTTTGTCTTACGAGATGGTCCGGCGAAATGATCGCATGTCCCATAACTGTGGGCCAATCGCTACCGGTCGGATCGAGTTTGATCAAGGCATCTAACGATGCAAGCAAAGCGTCGTTAGAATTCGTATCATTGAGCCGTCCATACTCGAACGCGGCTTTGAGCGCGGCGATATTTTCCTTCGAAGGTGGAAGATCCGCTAAAATTCCAGCGGCAGCAGCGCGCATTTGCACATCTTTGTTTTGAAGCGCGGTACGCATCAATTCGCCGAGATCGTCGGTTTTGAAACGCGCATATGCCTGGAGAACATCCGGCCCGGCCAACATATTTTTTCCTTCGATCGCGGGATCGGCCGACGCGAACGCGACAGCGAGCGGGCGAAATACGCCTGGTGCCTCGGCCTTCATTTGTTTCCCGACTTCGCTTACAGGTTCGATCGACGCGAATTCGCCCGCTATCTGTGCGAGCGTGCTGTACTGATGCCAATCGGTAAGCTCGGGCTTGGCATTAGGGTCGCCTCGACGCTGGCCGATGCGAACGCGGGCGGTGTAAACCTCGGTCGCGTGGCCCTTATCGATCTTGCCGAAAGCTCGAAATAGGTCTTCGGCCCGCTGGTTGTATGAATTGGGAATAATGCGCCCCAGCGATGTGGCGATCTCGATGAATTCGTTCTGCTCAGCGGGGATGTAATTTGGTTTCCACGCCTTTTTGTACGCGTCAAATAGAGCTTCGCCGCGCATCAATAACGGATTGGCCGCTTTTGCGTCCTTCAACGCCCCAAGCGCTCGGATCGCCGAAACCCGCACACGCGAATCGCTGTCCGTCGTCGCCGCCTTGATCAAAACATCGACAGCCTCTTTATCTTCCGCCGAAGCGAGAACGCGTGCGGCATTCGCGCGGACGACCGCACTCAGATGAGTCGCAAGCAGATCGCGCGCGTCGCGGTTAGCATTTTTCGCACGCAATCTCGCAAGAGTATTCAGCGCCGTCGCAACGATGTTTGGATCCGTAAACGCAAGATACTTGCGGACGATCTCATCCGCTCCTGCAGGCCGCGAACGCAACACTGCAGTGAGGCCGAGAAGAATTACATCAGAATTCGGCGTCGTTCGCTGCGATGCTTGATAGGCCAAAGCTTTGAGAATCGCTGCGCTGAGTTCTTTTGATTTTGGGTCATTTGGATTCGCGGCCGCGATTTTTCCCGCGGCTTCGATCACTCTGGCGACGATTGCCTCTGCATTATTGCGTTCTTGTGAGTTACCACCCGAAGTAGCCGCAGAAACAACCGCTCCACTCACGATCAGCGACGAAAGAATGCCGTCGGCAGCCTTTGCAGATTCAATTTCACCAAGCGCGAACGCAGCCATTCGCCTGGTCTCGTCGCCGGGCCCTTGCTGCAAGGTCTTCAACAACCAATCAATGGCTCTTTCATCGCCGACCCGCCCAGCCGCAAGTACTGCTCGATTTCGTATGGATGCGTTCGGCGACCTCATTAGCTTTTCCAAAACGTCATCATATCGACGCGCATCTTCGGCCTTAAGGATCTGGATGCCGACATTGACCGGCATCTGGGCGTCAATGCAAACAAATGCAGTTAGGCAGAGCGAGAGAATCAAAATGTAATGTTTTATCATGGTCACAACGGAAGAGTTGTTTGATTTTAACAGAACTCGATGGAACCTTACCTAATCAAACTCGACGACCTTTCGTCGCCCGAGATCGCTGATCTATTGGCCGAACATCTGCACGACATGCACAAACTTTCGCCGCCGGAGAGCGTTCACGCGCTCGACCTTGATGAACTGCGAAAACCTGACATCACGTTTTGGAGCGTTTGGTCGGATGATGAATTGGTGGGCTGCGGCGCGTTGAAAGAATTAGACGAAACCCATGGCGAGATAAAATCGATGCGCACTAAAAAACAGATTCGCGGCAAAGGCGCGGGAAAATTTATCCTGCGCCACATCATGGACGAATCTCGATCGCGCGGCTACAAACGTCTTAGCCTCGAAACCGGCTCGATGGATGCATTCGAACCTGCGCGTCGGCTTTACGCTTCACACGGTTTCACGATCTGCGGCCCGTTCGCGGATTACATCCTCGACCCGCATAGCGTGTTCATGACGATTGAAATCTGACCCGGGAAATAAAGAGCTTGGCTAACCTTCATAAGTCGAGCGATAATCGTTGCAGCCAGAGACGCCCACCATGAAACAATGCCCTGAATGTAAAAGGGTCTACTACGATGAGAAATTAAACTTCTGCCTCGATGACGGCGAGTGGCTGCACGACGCTCCCGACACCAGCGAGCCGCCGACCGAGATGTTGGGCGAAGACTTTACATCAACCGAGGCCCGTACCCGAACCTTCGAACCCGCGGCGAGTTCACCGAACATGCCGGGACCGAGCACGGTCACGAAAATCGTATCGAAGAAGAATTCGCTGATAGCCGGCGCTCTCGGCATTCTGCTCGTGACAACGCTCGGGTTGGGCAGTTATTGGCTCTACAGCGGCCAATCCCGCAAACAGATCAATTCCATCGCCGTGATGCCGTTCTTGAATGAAGGAGGCAGCGCGGACGCTGAGTATCTTTCCGACGGAATGACCGACAGCCTTATCAGCAGCCTGTCCGATCTTCCTGAGTTATCCGTCAAAGCTCGAAATTCCGTTTTTCGGTACAAAGGCAAAGATATATTGCCGAAAGCTGTGGGCGCGGAGTTGTCCGTACAAGGTTTGGTCCTCGGCCGCGTGCTGCAGCGAGGCAGCGATCTCGCTCTGCACATCGAACTGGTCGACACGCAAAACGAAAACGTACTGTGGAGTTCTGATTACAATCGGCCGGTCGCAAATCTTGTCGGGCTGCAGAGCGAGATCGCACGCGACGTTGCGACCAAACTCCGCGCGAAACTTACGTCCGCAGAAGAAAAACTGGTTACTCGAAACTATCCCGTCAACACCGAGGCGTACGAGCTTTATCTTAAAGGCCGGTATTTCGCCGGCGGCAAGTATACCGAGGAAAGCATGTTGAAGGCCATCAGCTATTTCAATCAGGCGTTGGAAAAGGATCCCGCATATGCGCTCGCCTACACAGGTCTTGCACGAACCTACATGAACCTGGGGCATGTCTGGGGGTTTCGCCCGCCGAAAGAAACATTTCCGCTCGCCAAGGCTGCAATTTCTAAAGCACTTGAGATCGACAACACACTTGCTGAAGCGCACGCGGTCGCTGCCGAATATCAGATTTCATATGAGTGGAACTGGGCCGAAGGCGAGAGCGAGATCATAAAAGCTCTTGAGCTAAACCCGAACGACGCTGGCGCACATACGCTGTATGGAACTTATTTTCAGGCAAAGGGTCAGTTTGACGCTGCGATCGAGCAGCGGAAAAAGGCGAGAGAGGTAGACACATTGTCTCCGCTGCTAACGGCAAACATCGGGTATCCGCTGTATTACGCGGGCCGTTACGATGAGGCGATACAGTACTTTCAGAGGGGTCTCGAGCTTGACCCAAACTTTGCGTGGAGCTACCTGTGGATAGGACAAGCGGAATTGGAAAATGGAAAGACGGACGACGCGATCAAAAATATCCAAAAGGCGATCGCCCTTTCCGAAGGGAATGTGCGGATCGCGGCAACGCTTGGCTATGCTTATGCGAAGATCGGCAACCGCGCGGAGGCCGAGCGCATAATCAGCCAACTTCAGGCGAAATCGAAAGAAAGTTATATCTCTCCATACTTCATCGCCGTTGTTTACTCCGGGCTCAATGAGAAAGACGCCGCGTTTGAATGGCTTGAAAAGGCATGCGACGAACGACATCCCTACCTAACCTTGATGGCTGTCGAGCCGGTCTTCAATAACCTCCACTCCGATCCGCGGTTTCAGGAACTCAAACGACGCGTCGGATTATAGTAATGACTTCGTCAGAGAAGCTGTCGGCGACATGATCGGTGTCGGTATTTAGAAGGGTTTCAACTGTTACCGCTTCCGGCATCGATGATGGTATTACCATCTGAAAAGAGCGCCACGAAACGGTTTGATTTAGGGTCAAAAACGGTTCATTTTTGGGCAAAACGGTTCGTTTTGGGGTAATTGGGTGCGGTTTTCGGGCGAATTTGCCAATAAATTCTACCCATTCAAAGAAAATGGAGAATCGAAGGTAATTCTCAATTCTCCATTCTCAATTCTTTATTTGGTCAGCGGCCCCGACACGCGGGACCGAAAGGTCCGGCTTTATCAGCCTTCGGCTTCGGAGAACTTGCTCGTAGCCGTTTCCTCCGCGTCACGTATTTTTTGGAGGTTCTTGGCCTCGATCTCGTTCAGTTGGTCGTCCTTAAATTCGGGATTCGCCTTGTACCAAGCTTGCGCTTCGAAATATTTCTGAAGTTCGGGATCCTTAAAAACGCGGCCATGGCGGGCGTAAACCTCGTTTCGAAGTACGCGAAGGTCCTCGGCAAACATCGCTCCAAGCGTCTCATCGGTAATTTCCTCGGTCGAAAGCTTCTCCCGGACCTTGGCCTCGTAAGCGGCTAGCAGATCGACATTTTGCTGCTCGATCGGCGTTAGCTTTATCGCTTTCTGATTTTTCGCGACCTTATACCAATCGCGCCAAGCGAAATAATCTCGAATGCCCGGTGCGTCAAATTTCTTTCCGTGACGGGCGTAAAATTCTTCACGTAAAATACGAAGCTCGAGCAGCGAAAGGCCGGCAAACTTGTCCTCGGTCAGCAACACCGTCTGGAAGTTGTCCATGTCCCCGATCGAGATCGCCGTTTTGCGGTCCTTCTCTTTTTCGTTGATCAGCCGCTCGATATTTTTGCGCTCGATCTCGGTCAAGATCGCGGCGTCGTACGCAGGATTTCGCTTGTACCAATAACGCTCGTCGAAATATTTCTGCAGCCATTCTTCACTAAATGTTTTCCCGTGTATTGCCTCGATCTCTGCCGCGAGGATCGTTAATTCAGCGCCGGAGTAAAAGCGAAGTTTGTCGTCGATAATTAGCTTCGTTTTCCAGATGCGCATATCGCCGGGCTCGATAAATTCATGTTTTTCGGCCTCCGTGATGCGTATCAGGTCAAGGTTGGCGCGCTCGACCGGCGTCAGAACAGCGTTCGTGAATTTCAGATCGGCCTTATACCACGCCTGTTTTTCGAGGTAATCCTGGATCGATCGCTCCTTGAAAACGCGGCCGTGCTTTCCGAAAACAACGCCGCGAAGCAGCGCGAAATCATCGGCATTTTCGTCCTCTTTTAACGGCGTAAGCTTGGCTTTCGTCAGCCGGCTTTTGGCGAAGTTGAACTTGTCGAAACTGTATTTATTAAACTCGCGCCAACGCGCATTCCGGGCGGCAATATCAATATCCTGCGCCCCAACCGCCCCAACAAGGACGGCGATCAAGATCAAAACAATTCGAATCTTCATACAAAATCTCCACGACACGAAGGAAATTTAACCATAGATAAACACAGATTCACATAGATTTTTTACGAAGAATTGCATCTGCGCTCATCTCTGTTTATCTGTGGTTAATTGCCTCTTATCTTTGTGGTCATCCATCCCTTATGGAACGTCAATTATTTCAAAACTTGTAGTTATTTCTGCGGTCGGGCGGACGGTCGCTCCGACCGAGCAATATTTCTGATCGGAAAGCTCAACAGCATCGGCGACAGCCTTTTCCGAAACGCTACGCCCATGCACGATATGGTGAACGTGAAACTTGATAAACTTGCGCGGGTGGTCGTCCACACGTGTCCCTGAAACCTCGACGTCGTAGTTTGTCACATTTTGCCGTTTTTTTAGCAAGATCGAGATGACATCGGCCGCGGTACAGGCGGCGACCGCGACCAGAAGCATCTCGAGCGGACTGTAAGCCGAACGCCTATCTCCTTTGCTGTCAATTACTAAGGCATGGCCGCTGGGCGGAGTTCCAATAAAAAGATCGTCGCCGGCCCATTTAACCGTTGCCTTGTAAGGATCGCTCGCCATAATGTTTTGTTGAATTATTCATCGGAATATTAGCACAATGGTAGAAGCGTTTTGACGGCTTTCCTAAGGTCGCGCACAACGAATGGTACGAAAAATGCTTCAAAAACCTCGGACGGCATTGCGCCGCGTTTCAGGAGAAATTGTTATGTATCGAATTAGGCGGGGCATCGCGCGTTTTTCACTCGCCATTTTGGCGGTTGTTGCCGTTTTTGGGGCCGTTCAGGCTCAACAAAGGATCAACACTAAAGAGGTGCGCGACATTATCCGCGACCTGAATATGAAGATTGTCGATTTTCAGAATCGGCTTTCTTATCAGCTTGAGAGCAGCTCTGCAGACAGGCAACAGTCGGACGCGGTTATAAACGACCTGCGGCAGCTGCAAAGCCGTCTTCGCGGTTTTGATCAGGATGTCGCGGCGCGGCGCGATAACCGCACCAGCGTGCAGGCCATTCTCGCTTCGGCGCAGCGCGTAAATGATTTCATGGTCTCGACGCGGCCTTACCCTGCTCTCGAAAACGATTGGATCGCGATTCGCCGCCAGCTCGATAGCCTCTCGGCCAATTACGGCGTCTCCGGCAACTGGCGGAACCCTAATACTCCGGCAACCACGTCGACGGCTCCAAGGATCACGCGGTCCGCTAATCCGCGGCCGGTCAATTCGCAGTCCATGTCAGACTCGTCTTTGAACGGCACATTCCAGATCGATGCGGCCCGTAGCGAGCAGATCGCAGATGTTCTTGCAGGCAAAAGCATCGGCGGGACCCAGCGAAAGGATATCGAATCAAAACTTGAAGCACCCGAAGAATATGCAATAAACATTAACGGCGACCAGGTGACGCTCGCGTCGTCAAAGGCCCAACCACTTACGTTTACCGCTGATGGAAGCGAACGCACGGAGACGGCGAACGGCCGCACCGTTCGAGTTCGTTCCACACTTCGCGGCGACAAATTGACAGTGACAAGCCTCGGCGGAAACAATGATTTTACGGTCACGTTTGAAACAACGGATGGCGGCCAAACGCTTAAGGTGACACGGCGGATCACGACCGAGTACCTAAGCGAAACTATATTCGCCGAAAGCGTTTACAACCGGACGAGCACGACCGCGGGGCTCGGGATACAGGTTGATTCAAGCGATAAAACGTCGAGCGACACGGGTGGCGGCTATTCGAGCAACGACCCTGGCGACGCACCGCCTCCGACGCGTAACCCGCAGCCGCAAACTTATCCTGGAAACCAATACCCGACGCAGCAGCGTGTTGGCGAATTTGTCGTACCCAATGGCACCATTTTGGTCGGAACCCTCGAATCTGATATCGACACCAAGGTCGCTCAAAACAACGACCGCTTCAAGATGAATGTGCAGACACCGGCGGAATTTCGCGGTGCCGTGGTCGAAGGCCACTTTTCTGGCATCGACCGCTCAGGCCGTGTACTCGGCCGAACCGTGCTCACCTTCAATTTCGATCGGATAACAATGCCGAACGGCCAGGTTTACGATTTTGCCGGATCGCTGCAGCGGCTTGTCGATCAAAGCGGCAAGATCATACCGGTCGACAGTGAAGGCATGGTGCGAGGCAAGGATAAGAACCGCGACACGGCAACACGCGGCGGAATCGGGGCCGGTATCGGAGCGATAATCGGCGCTATCGCCGGGGGTGGTTCCGGTGCGGCAGTGGGTGCCATGATCGGCGGAGGCCTCGGAGCGGGTTCGGTATATGCCGAGGGCGGCGGCGACATGCGGCTTTCCCGCGGAACGACGCTGACCGTGCAGTCATCGTCACCCATCAAGTAGTTCGAGATCATTTTAATTGGAATGGGCCGGGTGTTTTCCCGGCCTTTTTTATTTGCTCTGTGTACTCTGTATTCTCTGTGGTAAAAATTATCGCAATGGTTCTACCGGAAGAATATGAACAGTACCGAGACCGTAAATGGCGTCGCGAGGAATCTTTGAAGGTCGAGACCGCAGAAGATGTCGAGGCGATGGTCGAAGATCTCGGGATGTGCCTCGGCATGACCGACGAACGTAAACTAATGCCGTCGGTATACATCGCCGTCTGCGGCCGGCGTGATGCGCACATGCCGCGAAACGTGCAAAAAGATTTTGAGGCAAGTCGCGCGTGGGTGCTGAAGGACGAAGTGGTCGCTCGCGGAAAGATCTATTATGGCAAGGTTTATAAAGGGCATTCAATGTTCCTGGCACCGCGAATGATACCGGTTTTCAATGCGATCTGGGGCTGCCCAAAGAAAGGTGAAGCGGGCGTTTTATCGAAGAACGCTGTAACGGTTTTGAAAGTGTTAAGAAAGGAGTGGGAGATGGCGACTGCGGACCTTCGCGAAGCGACGGGATTGCCACGTGCTGAGCTGACGAAGGCCGTTGACGAGCTTCAAAAGCGGATGAAGGTCGTGCCGCAGGAGGTCGTTTACATCCCGAAATTTACCTATATCTGGACTCTCGCCGAAGCTCGATTCCCAAAAGAGCTTTCAAAGAAAATGACACGCGAAGACGCGGTGCGCGAACTTGCGCGATGCTATCTCGAGATGTGCGGGATGACGCTGCTCGGTGAGCTGTCGAGCAAATTCGGATTTTATAGATGGGAATCAGGCAAGGCAAATCACGAACTTGTGGATGAAGGCGTCGCGGAACGCATCGAAACCGGCGTATATCGCTTAAAATCAACGACAGAGACACAGAGGCACAGAGAAAGCAAAAAGTACAAGAGATAATTTATTGGTCACCGATTTTCTTTGTGTCTCTGTGTCTCTGTGGTGAAATCAAAACTTCATTGTCATCAGCGACGCGAAGATCTCGATACCGTCCCACAAATTCTGGATCCGAATATTTTCATTTTCAGCGTGCTGATTGTTGTCGTAATTCGCGATCGGCACGGTTATGGTCGGCTGGTTCAGTGCCTCAGTGATTATCGATAAAGGAAGGCTGCCACCCAAGCTCGGCATGCGTATGATCGGGTCAGCTGAAGCGGCCTGAACAGCACCGATCACCGCAAGTGAAATGGGAAGGTCCATCAGCGTTCGTTGCGCGTTGTAACCGCCGGATCTGTTCGTGAATTTTGCGATCAGGGGATGTGCCAAGCGCTCAGCTTCGGTCGGCTCGTGATCGATCACATAGAATCCTTGTGATTCGATATGCTTCTTCAATTTTTCCACCTGCCGAACGACATCGTTTCCTTTTACGAGTCGCAGATCGAGCACGGCACTGGCCGTCGTCGGAATAACATTACGGGCCAGTTCGCCGACGTCGCCGCTCTTCATGCCATTTATGTTTAACGACGGCATGTTGATGAGATCGAGCAAGCTTTTTCCGCCGCCTTCGGTATACGAAATTCCAAGCTGTTTCTTTAGCTCACCATCGATTTGTGGTGCATCGGCAAGCGCCTGTTTTTCTACCGGGCCGAGCGGTTCGGCGTCATCATTCCAACCCTTGATCGTGATGTTTCCGCGGTCGTCCTTCATCGAAGCAAGAACGCGCGCCAGTAACATTGCAGGATTTGGCGACCAGTTGCCGTAATGCCCGCTGTGAAGCGGACGATTTGCTCCATAAACGGTGAGGTCGACATTTACATCACCGCGCACGCCGAAGACAACCTGTTTGCGTCCGGATTGATGCACCGGCCCGTCGCAAACGATGAAAGCATCGGCCTTGAGCAGATCTTTGTTTCTGGTAAGGATCTCTTTCAGGTTCGGCGAGCCGGCTTCCTCTTCGCCCTCGAAAACGAATTTGATATTGACGGTCGGCTTGATGCCTTTTGCAATAAGAGCGTCGAAAGCAGTGAGGATCGCGAACACGCCGGCCTTATCATCGGAGGCAGAGCGAGCATACAGTCGCCATTCGGGATCGATGTTTTCACCGGGCTTTGGAAAAGCGAGGGCCGCTCCACGTTTTTCCATCGGCGCCGAAAACAATGTCGGTTTCCACGGATCTGTCGACCATTGTTTTGGGTCAACCGGCTGTCCGTCATAGTGCGC
>QHXS01000113.1:0-1747 GCA_003223975.1 Acidobacteriota bacterium | reverse complement strand
TTCGCCGCGCCCGGCGTCATCCACTCGCCGTAAACCACCGGCGGTACTCTTTTATCTGCGGCCTCAAGCAATCGCGATTTCAGTCCTCGCTTCTGCATCTCAGCAACCAGATAGTCGGCGTTCCTTCGAATATTGGTCGTGTCGGAAGCGACGTTTGGAGTCGCGAGCAAGCGAACGAATTCGTTCAAAAGGCGATGTTCGTTCGCCAGGCGATAATCGCGGATCGGGTTCTGTGAATAGACGATTGTGCCCAGAAAAAGAATGGAAAGCGTCAGGACGATTTTCATCTCGCGATTATGCGGTAAGTTCTCGATATTTGTTAGCTGCTAATTCTGTTTCCGAACAATAAGATGTGTCGCCCGTTCGCCCGGCACCGTTTCTTCAACTTTGTAGCCCAGTTCGCGAAGGTCGAGCCCTTCGAATATAGTTTCGCCTTTGCCCAAAAAGATCGGGCGCATTGCCAGATGAAGCTCGTCGACCAGACGTTCCTTTAAATACTGCCGTACCGTTGCCGGGCCGCCGCCGACGCGTATGTCCTTTTCGCCGGCAGCTTGCTTTGCTTGTTCGAGAGCGGAGTGGATTCCGTCAGTGACGAAGTAAAACGTCGTGCCGCCCTTCATCTCGACTGGATCGCGAGGGTGATGAGTTAGAACAAACGTCGGAACGTGATAAGGGGGCTCGTCGCCCCACCAGCCTTTCCATGTGTCGTCAGGCCACGGCCCGCGAACCGGTCCGAACATATTGCGGCCGAGGATCCATGCGCCGTTGCCGGTCATGCTTTTCGCGGCAAAGTCGTCGTCAATCCCTGTCTCGCCGCCTTCGCCGCCGTGCTGCTCGATGAAGGTTTTTGTCGGGAAGAACCACTCCATCATATCGGTGCCGTTCGCGCCTAAAGGATGTTCGAGACTCTGATTCGGTCCCGCTGAAAAACCGTCAAGTGAAATTCCAAACGCGCTTACGTGAACTTTTCCCATGTTTCAAATCGCCTTTTTGATCGCCGCTCGTGCAAGCAAGCGTGTTGAATCGAGCGTCGGCAGTGGGCAATCGCCGGGCCGGACGATCAACGGAATTTCAGTGCATCCAAGTACGACAGCGTCGCAGCCGCGCGTTTTCAACTTTTCCGTTACCTCGTTGAAATAAGCCCGGGACGATTCGAGGAAGATGCCGTTGACGAGTTCTTTGAAAATGATGTCGTTGATGCGAATGCGGTCTACTTCGTCAGGGATCTCGCGTTCGATACCGAAGTCTTGCAATTGTGAAGGATAAACAGGCCCTTCAGCGAGGTATTTGGTTCCAAGGATTCCAAGTTTCTTGAAGCCACTCTCGCTCGCCTTTTCACCGACGACGCGAGCGATGTGCAGCCATGGGATTGGCGATCTCGGGATGAGGAATTCGAACGCCTGGTGAAAAGTGTTGTCAGGGCAGATCGCGAAATCGGCTCCTGCATTTGCCGCTTTTTCAACCGATGCAAGCATCAAGTCGGCAACGGTTTCCCAGTCGTCCGCGCGAACGGCTGCCATGTGCCGCGCCATCGGGATCGAATTCATCGTCACTTCAGGATGATTATGCTCGCTGAGAAATTCCTGTGCCTCAAGGCAGATCGTGCGATAACAAAGCGCCGCTCCTTCTGCACTTCCAGCAACAATTCCGATGTGTTTAGTCATTATGACTCGATCATTCCTGCGCCGCGTTCGAAGCATTCACCGTCCGCGGGAGATGAAGTCTTCGAGTCGCGGATGAGCGGACT
>QHXS01000112.1 GCA_003223975.1 Acidobacteriota bacterium | reverse complement strand
CACGGAAACCGTCCACCGTGATTACGCCCGCGACGGAGAATCGGTGGCGGGCACACATGCGGTCTCTGAATACAGCTCGATCGCATCGGATGCGATGCGTGCGGGGCTGACGATCGTAAATCAAAATTCAGAAACCGACCCTCGGACGGCAGATTATTTTGAAAAAACCTACAGGCCGAACCGCGAGATCTCATATATCACAGTTCCCATGCTGCGGGGTGGAAAATGGGTGGCCTCTCTATGGTGCAGCGACGACAAGCCGCGTGTCTGGACCGACGTTGAAGTTTCGCTCGTTGAAAACATCGCCGAGCGTACCTGGGCCGCAGTGGAGCGGCTTAGGACGGAGATCACTGCGTCGAGATTGGCGGCGATCGTCAGCTCTTCGGACGATGCGATCATAAGCAAAGACCTCAATGGGATCATCACCAGCTGGAACCACGGTGCGGAGCGCGTTTTTGGTTACACCCCGGGCGAGGTGATCGGCAGGTCCATAACAATACTCATCCCTGCGGATCGATTGGACGAGGAACCTGAAATTCTTGGGCGGATCAGAAAGGGCGAATCGATCGATCATTACGAAACGGTCAGGCGCCGCAAAGACGGCACTCTGCTCGACATCTCGCTTACCGTTTCGCCGATCCATAACGCACAGGGAGAGATCATCGGCGCTTCAAAGGTCGCCAGAGATATCACTGAACAAAAACGAGCCGAAGAACAGATCAAAATGATCTCTAGGATGCCGGAGGAAAATCCAAATCCCGTGATGCGAGTAACGCGCGCGGGCGAGATCTTATATTCCAACCCCGCAGCCAAGTCCGTGCTGCAATCGTGGAGAAGATCGTATGGCGAAACGCTTCCCGCGGATTTCAATGCGTGCGTTTCTCGGGTGTTCGCTCGGAATACGAGAGAGACCCTGGAAATCGCCTTCGACGACCGATTCTTATCATGCAACTTTGCTCCAGTAGCCGAGTTGGGTTACGTAAACGTTTACGCGGATGACGTAACTGAGCGCAAAAACGCCGAAGAGGCGTTGCGAATTTCCGAAGAGCGCTACCGGACGCTTTTTGATTCGATGGACGAGGGCTATTGCATCATCGAGATGATCTTCGACGATAATGAGAAGCCGATCGATTACCGTTTCATCGAGATCAATCCCGCATTTGAACAGCAATCGGGGCTTAATGACGTTGTCGGCAGGCGAATGCTGGAGTTCGTTTCTGAGATCGAGGACCATTGGCTCACCAACTACGGCCAGGTAGCTGTCACTGGACAGCCGGTTCGATTTACTGGGGAATACAAGGGCCTGCACCGGTTCTTTGAAGTTTATGCGTTCCGCATCGGAGACTCCTTTAGTCGTCGGATCGCGGTGCTTTTCACCGACATCACTTCGCGCAAACAGGCGGCCGACGCCCTGACGATTTCCGAGGAGAGGTACAGGGTCCTCACCGAGCTTTCGCCGCAATTCGTATTCATGGGCACACCGGAAGGTGCCATTACTTATGTGAACCAGTTTGGCCAGGACTTTTTGGGCAAAACCCTTGAGGAATTGACGGGCGATGGCTGGGCTGGATCACTGCATCCGGATCATAGAGAAGCCGAACTTAAAAAGTGGCGAACGGCGACCGCGACCGGCACCGACTACGAATCCGACCTTCCTCTTCGATATAAAGACGGCACTTATCGTACTGTTTACGCCCGGGCTCAGCCGATGATCGCTGAAGACGGACGGTTCCTCTATTGGATCGGGACCGCGTTGGATATCGAAGATCGTAAGCAGGCTCAGGAAAAACTGCGTGCAAGCGAAACGCAGCTCCGACTTGTCACCGACGCTATACCGGCTCTGGTCTCTTATATTGACGATAAAGAAATATATCGATTCGTAAATCGCCAGTACTCGGATTGGTTCGGGAAGTCGCCGAATGATTTGATCGGCAAAAAGATGCGCGACGTGGTCGGCGCGCGAGCATACGCCGTGATCCGTCCTTATCTGTCCGAAGCATTATCGGGCACCGAGGTCTCGTTCGATTCGTGGATAAATTACAAATCAGCGGGCCAGCGGTTTGTTCATATTTCGTATGTCCCCGATAAATCGGCTGATGGACGTGTCGTCGGTCTATTTGGCCTTGTAAGCGACCTGAGCGACCTTAAACGGTCGGAAGACCTGCTACGCGCCAGCCAGGAGCGAATGCGGCTTCTCACCGAGAGTTTTACGGACTACGCGATATTTTCGACCGATGTCGAGGGCTTGATCGAATCCTGGAATCCGGGAGCTAAAACGATCTTCGGATACGAGGAAGACGAGATCATCGGCAAGTCGTCCGAGATCCTTTTCATCCCCGAGGACGTTGCAAAAAATGCCCCCATAAAAGAGAGGCGAAAAGCCCGTGACAACGGCCGCTCGTCCGATGAGCGCTGGCACGTCAGAAAAGACGGATCGCGTTTTTTCGCCAGCGGTGTAATGGTGCCGTTGTATGTTGCCGGCATCTTGCGCGGATACGCCAAGATCGCATCAGATTTGACCGAACGCAAGCGAAACGCCGAAGCACTTCAGCGGGCGCATGACGAGATGGAGTTTCGAGTGCTGGAACGTACCCGCGAACTCGGAGAAGCCAACGCTGCCCTGATAGCCGAGATCAACGAACGAAAAGCGGCCGAAGAACAGAAGATCGATCTCTTAAAGCGTCTTGTGACAACACAGGAAGACGAACGCAGAAGGATCGCACGGGACATTCACGACCAGCTCGGTCAACGTCTTACGGCACTTAGGTTAAAGATAGCTTCGCTTCGCGAGCTTGTTGGCAAAGATAAAGAACTTGAGGCGCGAACTACGCGGCTTCAGGAGATAGCCGAATTACTGGATTCCGAGGTCAGCTTTTTAGCGTGGCAGCTTCGCCCGTCGGCGATCGAAGAGTTTGGACTGGTCGATGCGATCAGGGCATTCGTCCACGAATGGTCGCGGCACTACGGCATCGAAGCGGAATTTCAGTCGGCTGGAATGGCCAGGTTCCAGCTCGATAAAGATGCAGACACGCACCTGTACAGGATCGCACAGGAAGCGCTGAATAATATCGTCAAACATGCTAACGCTTCCAAGGTGAATGTCATCGTCGAACGAACCGGCGACGACGTGATCCTCATCGTCGAAGATAACGGCGTCGGTTTTGACCGGGATGCATTGAAACCGGGGCGCAAGAGTGGTAACGGCCTTGGATTGACCGGCATGGGCGAACGGGCTTCGTTGATAAATGGGGACACTGAGATCGAATCGACACCCGGACGCGGCACCACCGTTTTTGTAAGAGTACCGATCCAAAAAACAGATCGGAATGGGAATCTATGACTAATAAACTAAGGGTATTGATCGCGGAAGACCATAAAACGGTTCGCGAGGGAATAAAGCTCCTTGTGAACGGACAGGCTGATATGGAGGTGATCGGCGAAGCCGGTGACGGCGAAGCCGCGATCGCGCTTTTTGAAAAGCTCCAACCCGACCTGATCGTAATGGACATTTCAATGCCGACGCTTAATGGGTTAAAAGCAACGAAACGCCTAAAAGCAAAGTTCCCGAACTGCAAGATCCTTACTCTCACACGGCACACCGACGATGGCTATCTCCGGCAGCTGATCGCCGCAGGTGCGAGCGGTTACGTTTTGAAGCAGAGCGCGCCGTCGGAGCTGATAAACGCGATCCGCTCGGTCGGCAACGGAAATTCATTCCTTGACCCAAGCCTGACGCAAAAGGTACTTGGCGGATATGTAAGCAAAACGGAATCGCTGCGCGGCGAAAATCACGGCGATCTATCCAGCCGTGAAAGCGAGGTGCTGAAACTTATTGCTTTCGGTTACAGCAATAAGGAGATCGCGACGCGGCTAAATTTAAGTGTAAAGACGGTCGAAGCTCATAAGGCGAACTCTATGCGAAAACTCGGGATCGCAAGCCGGATCGATATCGTAAAATACGCGATCCTGCAAAATTGGCTTCATGACGAATAAGGGAATTCCCCTAGACGAAATGGGGAAAATTCTTATTGTTGGCGTGAACGCGAAATGAGATAAATAATTCATCCACAAACCGACCTCTAGACATCCTAATGTCGCTTTTCGGTTTGGCTCCTCGACTATGTTGGCTGGAACGCGTTGGATGCGCGTTGAATAGAGTGTCTTGCGATGGGCACTCTATTTTTTTGTTTTCGACAGCTTATTTCCACCGATGTTTTGCCAAATTGTCCCCTTAGCGGTCTAGGGAAATCCCCTACAAACAAAACCTAACTTCCCAATGTTTCATTTTTAGGCCCCGGTACATACTTGATACATCGCGGCGGTTCGGGCGGTTGGCTCATCGGGTGGTGATCAGGAACAGGCCGTCGAAAACGACACGCGATACACCGAATTAAACAAGGGGGACGGAAGAGGGAGCGATCCCTCTTCCAACAATCGGTGTCATTCTCAATTCAAATTGAAAGCGTTAGCGACAATTTGCCCACTTTGAAAATGAAGGCAGGAGTTACTCGATGTTGATTTGTCCCTTGATAGAAGCCGAACGTACGACGCCGACTTTTATCGAGGAAAACTCCGGGGAATTCATCTTGCAAAATGAACGTTCCGGAAACTCGCCGTCGGTCTCGCCCGCGGCAAAGACTGAATCACAGATATTATCTGAAAGCTTGGGAGGGCAAAATGGAAACTTTACATTCACAGACTGAGAATAGCAGCACGTACTATTCGTCAAACAGCGGAACCGCATTCGCGCCAGACCGAAGCAGCTCATCGGTGGGATTACAGAAAAAGCTCCAAAATTCAACAGCTTCGAGCCCGGTCACTTCAACCGACAATTTTATTTTGAATACGCTGCCGGGGCGGCTATATGACGTGCTGCGTCCGCACTTACGCCGGATATTCGTTACAAAGGAACAGTTCCTTTTCCAACAGGACGACGAACTGGAATACGTGTATTTCCCTGAAACAGCCGTGATCTCGGAATTTCATATTCTTGACGACGGGCGAATGGTCGAGGTTTCGATCACGGGCCGCGAAAGCGCGATCGGTATCGCCACGCTGTATCAGGCTGATCATATCTCCAATTGCGTGCAGGTCACGCAGGCCGGTAACGTGCTCAAGATCGAAAGTGCGATCCTCAGAAAATTGGCGAAACTGAATCCTGAACTTGGCATGCTGCTCCATTCGTATCTGGAAAATTACATTCGCCAAATATCTCAGAAAGCCGTGTGCAATATGTACCATTCGGTCGAAGAGCGATTTTGCACGTGGCTGTTGATGGTGCAGGACCGCTGCGGCAACGAAACCTTAAAGCTCACGCACGAACAGATCGCCCGTACGCTCGGTGTCTATCGTCCGAGCATCACGTGCATCGCTCTCGATATGCGTAAGAAACGGCTTATTGATTACACTCGCGGCGGCATCTCCATTCGCGACCGTGAACAGATGGAAGATTTCGCATGCGGTTGTTATTCCGAGCTGGATCATCACTTCAATTCCTTAAATTAATTCGGTCGCGATCTAGATCGACAAAAAAGATGCGTGCTTTCTGAAAAGACAGCACGCATTTTTAATAACTGAATTCAGCAGCTAGCGATATTCGCTGTCAGAACGTTCGGAGACAGCACACAAGACGTCGGCAACCGCCCTTCGCTCGCCGCTTCTCGGATGCCTCCCGGCGTGCTGCGCGACATCTGCCTGGCTGATGATGCCGACCACACGTTCGCGATCGTCAACGATCGGCATTCGCCGAACCTGGTGATCTGCCATCGCCCGCATGCAATCTTTAAGCGAATCGTTCACGTGACATGCAAAAGCCTCGTCGGTCATCACGACGCCGACAGGAACCTGCCCAGCGTCGCGTCTTTCCGCGACACCGCGAACGGCGATGTCCCGATCGGTTATCATTCCAACCAGGCGATTTTCCCTGTCTACGACCGGCAGGGCTCCGCAATCGTATCCTGCCATTAGTTTTGCGGCGTACCGCAGAGAATCCTGTGGATGAACGCGGACAATATCGCGTGACATTACGTCACGAGCGCGGACAAACCTCCTCTCCTGATAATTGTCGTGTGCGCCCCGGCTGTTATTTTTTCCCCGGCCGTACCTGTCGCCTACGCGATCACGGTTGGCGATTCGATCCCGCCTTTCATCCATGTTCCGCCTGCGTTCGGCTTCCGTGTCGCCTAACCAGGACGAAACCTCGTCCGTCGCCCGGTCCCACCAACCCCGTTCGCTGCGAATATCGTCCCGTTCTGCGTCGGGACGTCCTTCGCGGGTTCGAAATGGGCCCGGCCCCCGAGATTCTCCGTATCCATTTTCCCGGATCATATTCCACCACCTCCGCTTCCACAGTTTGGATGTCCGCACATGCATTCACCGCTGCCGCCGCCTTCACCGGCGTTTCGGCATTGTTCGCTGCAATATTCGCCCGCCGAACTTGGACATTTACAGCCCGGATGTTTACATTGTCCTTGATCGTTTTCCATAATTTTCTCCTTGATTCTGCTCCGGCATCAAATGCCGAAGTTTCGCTCGCGTGCAATTGCACGCATTTTTATTTCCGTATCTTCATCGATCGGTTTTTCGCCCTCCAACATCGAACGGATCTCGCCCGGTTCGAAGCCGAGCGATAAAGCCGCAGCATTTATATCTGACCTGAAACCGATCGCGCAGTAATCCTTTAAAAGGTCGAGCCCTTTTCTTAAATCATTCTGAGTTTGTGTTGTTTCCATGGCTTTTTCTTACGAGAGTATTCGGCACAAGCCGCAAAAAATGTCTTGCAAAAGACAGTGCCCCGATCCGCCTTAAGTCGCCACACTCTTCCTAAACAGCCTCATCAGGGCTTTTTCTTCTGGTTCGAGGCGGGCGATCTTTGTTACACTTCGTTGCTCTCGTGGGCGAAAATCGTCGATCGTGATGCCGCTCTCATAAGCTTTCAAAACCGCCGGGTGGATATATGAGGCACGACATACCGCCGGCGTATTTCCGAGCTCCTCGGCTACATCCTTAATTGCTTTGACGATATTCTTCTTTGTCTCAGTAGCGGTTTCGGCAGGGCCCATTTCAGCGAGGTTGGTGGCCGCGAGGACGCTTGCGCCCCATGTGCGAAAGTCTTTAAGGGAAAACTCCCGCGCTGTCGCCGATTTTAAGTAATTGTTCAGTTCGGAAGGCTTTATCGACTGCGCGATGCCATTTTCGTCCAGGTAGTGAAACAGTTTCTTGCTTGTCCCGATCTTCCGGAGATCCGACATTAGACCGGCCAGTCTTTTATCGACAAGGACCTTGCGATGACGAATATGACTTTTACCGACATAATCGAACACAAGTTCGCAGCCGTTTCTGATCGAAAAATGCTTGTTTTTCAAAGTTGTGATCCCGTAAGTCCGGAACGACTCTGCGCTCGCCTCGCCGCCGATCCGCATATACAGCGAGTTGACCAGGCGGATCATGATCGCCAGCACCTTGTCGCGCGGGAAACCCTTTAGTCGGATATCACGGTTCGTGCGGGCGCGCAATGCAGGAAGGTACCTGCCGAATTTCTCGATCTTTGCGAATTTTTTCTTATTCTGCCGTTCGGAGAACGATTGATGGTAGAGGTACTGAATACGTCCGGCGGCATCGATACCGACCGCTTGCAGTTTGCCGCGGGCGCCTGGGCAGATCCGGACAGATTGCCATGCCGGCGGGATCACGAGCGATCTTATCCGTTCGAGGCTGTCTTTGCCGCGAACGAGTTTTCCGTCGGCATCAAAGTATTTGAAGCTTTTAGCGCTTCGTCCTTCCCGCCGCCACCATTTCGCACGCCTGTTGCTGTCGATAGATCCACGTTTATTCGTAATTCGATAACCTCATTCAGCGCCAGATTAAGGCACAAAGGCGAGGATTTATGTACGCGGCAAACCCTCTGTTTAGCCTCAACCGTACGAACCGGAAAATTTTCAGAATTTTCTGGAAAAACTGTACGCGGCATGATAGCCTAGCGATATAGGTAGAGCGTAACGGGAAGATCAGCCATTCCGGTTGCGCATCGGGGCACCCTTAATATCAGAAAATTTAACGGTTTGCTTGATGCTTGGTTATCGGCATTGTTTTTTGTGCCCGAAATTAACCGCTTCAGCGTCAAGATCATGCAGCGTTGTTTTTATCCGTACATTTAGCGAGGTAGCCATGAAACTTTTAGCTTTACGAATTGATTCTGCCTTGGATCGCAATCTTCGTTATTCGATAGCTGCGATCGTGCTGCTCCAGCTTTTTGCCGTGGCCGGAACTGCCCAACCCGCCCAAAAAGCAACGCTTATCAGCGCACGATTGAACGCACAAGGCCTATCCAGGCAAGAGATGCGTCCGCTAATGCCGCTGATCAAAACGCAGACCGACAACATGATGAAGATATTTGCGAAATATGACGATCGTGTTGCAACCACAAGCATTGTGCAGGCGATCGACCTCGACATCTGGAGCGATATTATCAAGAATCGACAGATATTCTTTGGGTCGGCTGCCGCAAAACTAACAAAACAACAGTCCTCGGCTCTTCGATCGGTCTTTTCAAGCCTCGAAAAGGAAACGGTGACGATGCTGCTGGATGAGGAGATACAGCTGTTGAGCCAGGACCTCGAACTATCGAACGAACAAACGGACAGCTTGTATCAGATCGCAATGCTCGATATCAAGCGAAAGCATGCATTGATCAATGCGTCGGCTGACTATGCGATATTATCCGCAAAACTGCAGGCCGTTTCCGAGCAAACGAACCTTCGCATCGAAAAGGCCCTCTTCCCCGATCAATTGAACACCTGGGAAAAAAAGAAGCAAAAGGCCAAGGAACAGGCGTCAAAGCTGGTCGCCTAACGAGCATATCGAAATCGATTGTTTAAGAAATGGCGCCGATCAGGCGCCATTTTTTTTCATCTACGTTGTCCTCACTTCGCCTTTTTACGATAATTGGACGACGCACAAGCCAAATTCAATTTCTATGATCGAAACCGAACGCCTTTACTTCCGGAGATTTGAGCTGGAGGACCTTCCGCTATTGATCGAACAGCGTTCCGATCCG
>QHXS01000111.1 GCA_003223975.1 Acidobacteriota bacterium | reverse complement strand
CCGCAGGCTTGCAGCCGCTCGAGGACACGGGCGAGATCGAGGTCGGCTACAGCGTGATCAAGCCGCTTTGGGGACGAGGTATCGGTACTGAGGCCGCGAAAGGTTGGATGGAATTCGGATTCAGTAAATTCGGGCTCGATCGCATCGTTGCGGTTGCGCTCGTGGAAAACGCGGCTTCACGTCGCATAATGGAAAAGCTTGGAATGCAGTACGAGAAGA
>QHXS01000268.1 GCA_003223975.1 Acidobacteriota bacterium | reverse complement strand
CGGGCCTGTCATTAGTGATGTAACCGTTAGCGAGGCCGACGTAGGCAAGAGCGTATTTGGGATCTTTATCGATCGCTTTTTGAAAAAGCTCCCTCGCTTTTTCAGCCGAATCTTCGGTTCGCTGGTTCCATAGATAGAGACCCTGAAGATAGAGTTGGTAGGCCTCAGGGTCTGCGGTGTGCCCCTTGGCCATGTTTTGCTGATCAGTGCCGCTTAATTTGGTCTTGAGTTTGTTTGAAACGTCACGCGCGATCTCTTTTTGCAGTGAGGCGATCTCGTTTATGTTTCTGACGTACTGCTCGCCCCAGATCTGATTGCCGGTCGAGGCTTCAACGAGATCCAGACTTAATGTCACCGACTCCCCGCGTTTCAAAAGGCGTCCGCTCAACACGGCCTGCACGCCGAGTTCGTTCGCGATCTGTTTTGGCTCGACATCCTTTCCTTTGTATCGGAAAACAGAACCTCGCCCTTTCACTGCCAGGTTAGGAAGCTGCGAAAGGCTATTGATCAGTGTTTCGGTCATGCCGTCGGACAGATACTCGGAATCGGCATCGCCGTTCGCGTTCACGAGCGGCATTACCGCGATCGATGCGATCTGTCCGGAACCTGCTGAGCTGAAGTATCGGTATCCGAAAAAGCCACCAGCCGCAACAAGTACTGCTGCAACAGCAGCTATCAACCAAAGCTTTGTTTTTGATCTGCCTGCTGTTTCCGGAAAGCTTGCTCTAATGCTCTCCTTTGGAATGTCGCCGGAGCGAAAACTCCGGGTTGGATCTTCGCTTGTAAGATTGGGGGACGGAATCACTGCTGTCGCGGGCTCGTCCGTCGCCAGATCTGCCAACCACTCGCCGTCGTCGAGACAAAAGTTCAACGAATCGTCGTCGTAGACGTTTTTGCACTTTGGACACTTCTTCATCGAACGGGTGAAATACCGAATGGATTATCGCCCTATTTTTTGGAGTCGGCAAATTCAAAGCATAGTCATACCTTCTCGTCATTGACTAAATTCTAATTTATAGCTTTCCCATTCGGCCTTCATCGCTGTCATGAATTGGATAAATTCGGGCGCCTGCCTTATACGGTCAAAGTATGGGTCGCGTTCGAATCTGGGATAGTCTGGATATCCCGAATCGGCAGTTTTCTGCAGCCATTTAACGGCTTCTTCGCTTTTACCCTCGAGAGCGTATACACACGCGATATCGAAAGTTGCATGATGATAGTTCGGATTCTGAACTGGCCGTTCCTTAAGGATTCCAGGTATTGCACGTTCTGCAGCTTCAAAATTTCCTCGTAATGCCGAAAGGATAGCTTCACCGCTGCCTAACGGTGCGTTTGGGCCTTGCTCCTGTTTGATCTTACTGAGACGCTGTTCGGCTTCGTCGATCCGGCGTTTTCCAAGTAAATACCAAACCGAGTTTTCCGGAAAAGTGATGTCCGGTCCGTACTGTCTATGGTTCTCAACAAGCCAATCGTCGTATTGCCCGGACAACCAATAGAAAGTTAACCACTGGCCTTTCACGAAATCACTCGTTGGATCGATCTCAGTTGCCTTGTTTAATTCCGTCTTGGCGAGTTCAGTAAGGCCCGCATGACCGTATAGCGCGGCCAACTCCGCGTGGCCAATATTTGGATTAAGCTCCTGTGCCTGGTGAAGTTCTCGGATCGCCGTCTTGGTTTGAAAACCGCCGTATGCGCTCCAGGCGATCAATGACCTTGTAAGATGGATCTCTGCGAGTTGCGGGTCAAGTTGTTGGGCACGATCGGTTTCTTCGCTCGATAATTTTGCCCATTGCGGATCGGTCGGGTCGCTAAAGGTCGCCAATTCCGCGTATGCATAAGCAAGTTGCGCATGTGCAAGGGCATAGCCTGGATCTGCGTCGATCGCCTTTTTGAATAGTTCGACGGTCGCGAGCGCTTTTTCTTTATTTTCCTCCAGTCGCTGGTCGAAAGCGTAGATCGCCTTTTGATAATACTCATAAGCGATCGGGTTCGAAGTGTAACGTTTTTTAAGTCCTGCCTGTTGCGGTGCATCGAGTTTGAGGCTTAGCCGCGCAGCGACCTGTTGAGACACCGAATCCTGAATTGAAAAAATGTCGGTCATTTTCAGATCGAAACTCTCATTCCATAAAGAAACTCCGTCGGTGGTGCGCAGTAAATTAACGTTTACGCGAAGTCGATCATCAGATCGCTGAACGCTTCCTTCGAGTACAGCATCAGTTTCAAGTTGTTTTGCTGCCGTAAGCGCGTCCGTGTCGTCATTAAGATATCGGCGAACGGCACTCGTGGGACGCACGATAAGTTGTCCGGTCTGGCTGATCCGGCGAATGATGGCATCGGCGATACCCATCCCGACATAATTATCGCCGGCGTCGAGTGGTTTGAGCGGAAGGACCGCGAGTGAGTGGATCGGAGGCTCTCCCGCCGCGTTGTGCAGCAAGTTTCCGCTGATGGAATTCGTCGAGAGCGAGCGATAGGCGACGAAACTAACTGCGACAGCCAAAATCGCGATCGCCGCGAAGATGATCGGCTTTCTTTTGGGAGTGACGGTTAGGGTTTCTTCCGTCTGGTTCGTGATGTGTCGCCGGGTTACATCCTCGCTTGACGGCGGAACATTTAATAACGCCGTTGCAGGATCATTACTTCCCGGGCCATAAAGAAGTGAGGTTCCGTCATCGAGGCAGAATTTTAGCGTTTCGTCGTCGTAAACTCGTCTGCATTGTGGGCATTGCTTCATCGCCTCGAGCGAGTAACCAAAAGGATTATCACTCAAAACAAGCATTCCGTCATATCCGCAGCGGCATAACGATGTATTTGTAGTCGTAGGCGGTGTCGCCAGAGATACGGATCTGTGTTGCGGCGTTTGAGTCTTTGAATTCGAACGATATTCGGGTCGGTTGTTTCGACTCACGTGCAGGGGCTGTGGCTGTGTTTCCGCCTGTGGAAGCCGAATCCGGATCTGCTGACTGCTGATCGCTGACCGCTGACGGCTCGGTCACCGTGCCTGCGTTCTCCAACGCGCCGACGTTGTTCAGGAATTCCTGCAGGTATTGGTGGTTAAAACCAAGCAGCACTTCTTCGCCGGTGTAGTCGGCCGGAACGACCTCGTTGCCTTCGCCTTCTTCGCTGGATTGTGCGGTCACCTCGACCTCGCCCTCGCGGACGGTCATGCGGATCGAGCGGTTGCGTTCGTCGGCCACGAGAGCGATGCGGCGGACAGCGTTGCGCATGTCAACCAGGTCGAAGACGACCTTTTTGTCGTTGTCCTTCGGCATCACCATCTCGTAGTTGGGGAAATTGCCGGTCAATTTGCGCGTAATGAGCAGTCGGCCGCCGGTCTCAAAATAGATGTGGTTCTGGTCTTCTCCAAACGCGACGTCGCCGCCCGCTTCGCGTGAGATCTTCACCAGCTCGAGCAGCGCCTTTTTCGGCACAAGCGTGTCCATCTTCGCGTCCTGTTTTTCGATCGTCTTTTCGATAAACGCGAGCCGGTGGCCGTCGGTCGTTACCATTCGTGCCTTGTCGCCGTCGATGACGAACTTCGCGCCGCTCAATGTGAAGCGGCTCGTCTCGTTGGTGATCGCGAACGCCGTGTTCTGGATGAAGTAGTTGAACACCTCGGCGGAAAGTTTCAGGGGAGCAGACTTGAAGATCGGGATCTCGGGATATTGCTCGCGGTTGACGCCGGCGAGGCGAAACTTGGCCCGGCCGGCCTTTAGCTGCACCCACTCGTTGTCTTCTTTTTTGAAATGTACATCACCTTCGTCGAGCGTTCGGACGATATCGAAGAGTTTGCGGGCCTGTATGCACATCGCACCGGTCTGTTTGATCTCGGCCTCGGCGTCGCAGCGGATCGTGACATCAAGGTCCGTTCCGACAATGCGGATCGAGTTTTCGCCCAACGATTCGATCAAAATGTTCGAAAGCACGGGGATCGTGCTCTTGCGTTCGACAACGCCCTGAATATAGCCGAGTTCTTCCTTGAGAACGCTCTGTTTGATGGTGAATTCCATTTTCTATTACTCCTGAATTATTGCCGATGAAAGAAAGCGAATTTATCTTAATATTATAACTGAAACAGCGTTTCGTCTATAACCTTTACCTTGGTTTTTTCGATCCGTTCTATCCACTGCTTTTACTCTCACTAATTGAAGATTAGATAAGATCTTTAAATAGTACTAGTAATAGGTCCTGTGGAATTGTGAAAAACTAAGGGAAAGTCCCTATAAATCAAGCTTTTTGTGCCCACAGATTTGTGTGGAAAACTTGTGGAAAACCGGATCGTTCTGAGGAAAAGCCTCTTACGTCTGGTTTTTCCACCCGAATCCACAGTTCATTTCCCATTAACATTTCGGAAATGTGCAAATCTTATATTAACTATTGTAAATACAAGACTTAGGTGTTATCAATTTCGGAAATGCTGTGGAAATCC
>QHXS01000261.1:3049-5662 GCA_003223975.1 Acidobacteriota bacterium | reverse complement strand
GTCTTTCGCACTTTTTCGGTACCTACACGCGAGGCCGTAATATTCGCGACGGCGCCATTCTCAAATTCGATCCGTGCATTTGCCGCATCGACCTTGTCGGAAATTATCGGAATGCCTACCGCGTGGATAGAGGAGACCCTAACGTCTTCGCCAACAAGCCATTGCACGGCGTCAAGGTCGTGGATCATGACGTCCAGCACCACATCGACATCAAGCGACCTGTTTGGAAACGGCGAGACACGATGGATCTCGAAATAAAGCGGCTTTGTCACGAGCGGCCGTAGCGCAACCATCGCCGGATTGAAACGCTCGAGTTGGCCAACCATCAGTTTCGCGCCTGACGCATTGGCAGCGGCGATCATTTTGTCTGCATCTTCCAGGTTCGATGCGATCGGCTTTTCGACAAGCGTGTGCACTCCGCGTTCCAGAAACGCACAAGCGATCTCGCAGTGTGTTTCGGTCGGCGTCGCTATCGAAACGACATCGACCTTCCCTAATAATTCCTGCCAATCGGTAAACGATGAGCATTCGTTGTCTGCCGCAACCCTTTTCGCGGTTTCAGGGTTCGCATCGCACGTACCGACAAATTCAACGCGGCCTTCGCGGGACAGCTCGGCGTAATTTCGCGCGTGATGGCGGCCAAGACTGCCGACGCCAATTGCTGCTACTCTCAATTTTTGGGTATCGGTCATCGTTTGAACGCTACTTGCATTTCGGCAATACTATGTATTTTCAGACACTTAACCGTAAATGACAAAGCTCGCAAATTCGAATGCCGCGTGGTGGATCTTTACCGTTTGCGTAGTGGTCGTTTATTTCTACGGCCTCAAGATGCCGCTTGTCGGCCCCGACGAACCGCGTTACGCGCAGGTCGCGCGCGAAATGTTCGAACGCGGCGATTGGATAAGCCCGACCCTAGGCGGGTTTGATTGGTTCGAAAAACCCGCACTTCTATATTGGCTGCAGATCGTCGGCTACAAGCTTTTCGGTGTGAACGAATTTGCGGCACGTTTTGGTTCCGCGTTGTTCGGTCTGGGAACTGTCGCGAGCACGTGGATCCTCGGCAGGTATTCCAATTTCAGATCTGAAAAAACCGAATCGGTTGAATTCGCAAATTGGCTTGCGTTGATCACGGCAACTACGTTGGGAATCCTCGTCTTCTCACGGGGCGCAAGTTTTGACATCATCGTCACATTTCCGCTGACGGCGTCGCTCATCGGCTTCTTTGTTTACGACCGCCCGCATTCAGAACAACACCGTCAACAGACCTTGGGTATCGTCTCCTTTTATTTCTTTGCGGGTCTGGCGGTATTGGCAAAAGGTTTGATCGGCATTGTTTTCCCTTTCGGAACTGTTTTCGCTTATTTCGTTCTATCGCGTCGTTGGCCGTCAAAACAATTAGTTATCAGCATTGTTTGGGGTACGTTTCTGATCGTAGCGGTTGCCGCGGTCTGGAATGTGCCGATGTATCTCCGTCACGGCTGGAAATTCATCGACGAATTCTACGTCCAGCACCATTTCCAGCGATATACCTCAAACAAGTATCAGCACCCGCAGCCTTTCTATTTTTATCTGTGGGTTCTGCCCTTAATGACCGTACCTTGGCTTCCGTTTTTCATCATTTCTATCTGGCGATGGACGAAGGAACTTTTCACCCGCAAAAACATCGAGACGTCGGATCGCGATACCAACTCTCGGCCGCTTCAACTTTTTGCCCTCGCATGGATCGCAGTCCCACTTTTGTTTTTTTCCCTTTCCGGATCGAAGCTGCCCGGATACATCTTGCCTGCCCTTCCGGGAGCCGTCGCCTTAACAGGGATCTTTGTTTTCGAGTTTGTTCGAAGGTCGGCGAAGCGTCGCGCACTTGTATTTACTATCGCCGCCGCAACGCTGATCGCGATAATGGTTTTGGTGACTTTCGTCGTCCCCAAATATGCCGACCGGGAATCGGTCAAGCGTTTGATCGAGAAGGCGAACGATGCGGGCTATAGATCCAGCAAAGTCGTTAACTTCCAAAATATTTCACACAACGCTGAATTTTACGCGGCTGGCCGTTTGGTGCGTGAACCGGATGGCAAGCAAAAACGTTTTGACAACGCAAAAGAATTGACCGCATTCGTCGAGTCGCTTGAATCGCCTGCTCTCGTTCTAGTTCCAGTTGAAAAGTCATCTGAGATCTTGGCGAGCAAGTATTTCAATTCGGATATGATCGGCGAGAACGGCGATCTGGCGATAATTGCAATCCGCGGAAATTAGAAATTACTTTTCGGCGGCGCGGCGAAGTCTATCCATCAACGCGGCGCCGATTCCTTCATCAGGAACTTCCTCGCAATAAATAAGACTGATTCCGGCTCGATCACATTCTCGGAAGAATTCGAACAACGAATGTGCATAATCCTCGACTGAGCTACAAATCCTGGATAAACCTAAGTAGTGGGTCTCAATCTTTGTATCCAATCCAATGTAAGCTGCGTGCTTATGCGGTGCGTCGAAAATAATCCAATCTACCAAATCTACGTCAGCCATTGGTGAATAATGTCGATGCCGCATTCCTGGACTCGGCTGTACGATCGTCGAATCATCGGCGATCACCTCGGTCTCCGGAATCACCAG
>QHXS01000261.1:0-3042 GCA_003223975.1 Acidobacteriota bacterium | reverse complement strand
TGCCGCAAAACAATTGGACTATCTCCGCGGCAATCGACAACCGTTGATTCGAGCCCGATCTTAGTTGGCTCGCCTTGCAAAATACAATCGATCCGACCACTTAGGTCTTCATAGACGGCTTCCCAAGTCGTTGGGCTTGGTCTGCCCGATATGTTCGCCGACGGCGCAGCTACAGGAAGGCCGCAAGCCGTTAGAAACTCATTCGCGAGGCGGTTCCGTGGCATTCGAATTCCGATGGAGTCGAGTCCAGCGGTCGCAATGTCGGGGACCTGTTTCGACTTTCTAAGAACAACCGTCAAAGGCCCGGGAAAGAAATGTTCGATCAATCTCTGAGCGTTCGTTGTGATCTCAGCGGCTAATTCGCCGATCTGATCGATCGACGAAATATGCGCGATTAGCGGATTGTCCGCCGGGCGTTTTTTCGCCTCAAAGATCTTCGCGATCGCCGATTGGTTGAAAATATCTGCGCCGAGGCCGTAGACGGTTTCGGTCGGAAATGCCACAACCTCGCCATTCCGAATAAACTCGGCAGCCTCGATCGGTGAACTCGTCAGAACAGTTTTCATTTCAACATATGCAAAAACCTGCGTCGTGTGCGTCTACATAGTATCGCGCACGCTTCGGTTGTTTCGAGCGGCTCGTTTAATACGCGATCATATTGGAGGAACGGTAAATGGTAATAATGACAGCAGGCATCATCGCAGTATTAATCGGACTCTTGCTTCCGGCAGTCCAACGCTAACAATTTCGCCCGTTAGGAAGACTTCCCGCGGTTTCGGTAACGACGCCGCGGGCTTTTTAATGCGTTCGCCTTCGTTGTTGTAAAATCAAAGAAATGGCGATCGAAGACAAGCTCAAATCGCTCCCGACCTCAGCCGGAATTTATCTGCATAAGAATTCCGCCGGCAAGATAATCTACGTCGGCAAGGCGAAGAACCTGAAAAACCGCGTCCGGTCGTACTTTCAGGCGAGCAAATCAGACTGGAAAACGAACCAGCTAAAAAAACACATCGCCGATTTTGAGTTCATCGTCGTCGATAACGAGGTAGAGGCGCTGGTGCTCGAATCGAACCTCATTAAAAAACATAAGCCGCGTTTCAACGTGATGCTAAAGGATGATAAGCAGTATCCGCATCTCAAGCTCACTAACGAACCGTTTCCAAAGGTAGTAGTTACACGAAAGGTCGTAAAGGACGGGTCGTATTATTACGGTCCGATGCTTCCGGCAACATTGGCCCGCAAAACGCTCAACCTGGTCAATCGAGCCTTTCAGCTTCGCACGTGCGACATCGAGATCGACGGCCGCTTGCCGCGACCTTGTTTGGAATATCACCTGAAACGCTGCCTGGGGCCGTGTGTGAAAGGCCTTTGTACTCAGGATGAATATCAGGAAGCGGCACGCGACGTGAAAACACTGCTCGAAGGTCGCAACAAGGAGCTTGCGGCTGACCTCGAGCACAGGATGTGGCAGTTTTCCGAGGAAGGAAAATACGAGATCGCTGCACGTTACCGCGACCTTTATCAAACTGTGGTCGCACTCGGCGAACAGCAGAAAATGGCGTACACTGCGGAACGCGATGAAGACATTTTCGGTTTTTATCGCGAGGAACAGCGTCTCGCACTTCAACTGTTTACGATGCGTGAAGGGCGAATAGTCGGACGCCGTGAGTTCTTTTGGGAAGATCTGCCCGAAGATGATTCATTCGATGCAAGCGAATTCCTCGGCGAGGTGCTCGTCCAGTATTACACGACCGATTATGTTCCACTTGAAATCCACGTTCCCGTCGATTTTGAGGATCGCCCGCCTCTCGAAAAACTTTTGAGCGAACGCCGCGGACGTCGGGTAAAGATCGTCGTACCGAAGATCGGCGAAAAGCGTCATCTTATCGGACTTGTGGAAAACAACGCAAGGGTCGCGTTCGAACAGCGATTTAGGGTGCTAAAACCGGATTCGCAAAAAGTGCTGGACGAGCTGCAGGAGATCCTCGAGCTTTCCTATTTCCCCCAGCGGATCGAATCGTTTGATATCTCGAATATCTCGGGCTCGGAAAATGTCGCCGGCATCGTAGTTTTTGACAACGGCAAGCCTGCCCGAAATCTTTACCGCCGGTTCATAATTAAAGGAGTCGGAGGCCAGGACGATTACGCCTCGATGCGTGAGGCAGTATTTCGGCGATACAAGCGAATGTTCGACGAGGGTGGCCAACTTCCCGAGCTTGTGTTTATTGACGGCGGCAAAGGGCAGCTGTCGGCCGCGGCGTCGGCGATGCGCGAACTAGATCTCGAACAAATAATGTTGGTCGGCCTCGTGAAGCCGCCGAAGCAGCATAACCAGATCTCACACCTGCTGGTCCACGGACGCGAGAACAACCCGATCCCGTTCGATCGCAATTCGCTTGCAATGCGCCTTGTTTTGCAGATCCGCGAAGAGACCCATAAAACGGCGATCGAGTTTCACCGCAAACGTCGCGAAAAGCGCGATTTTACTTCCGAACTTTCCGAAATTCCCGGCATCGGAAACAAAAGAAAGCTGAAGCTGCTTCGTCAGTTCGGCTCGATCGAGCGTATTGCGAAAACGAGCGCCGAAGAATTGAAGCCGTTCGTCGGGGCAAAGGCCGCAAACGATATCGCTGAGCATTTCGAACGGCAGCGGCTTATCCCCGAGCGGCTTTCATCTGAGTCCGTTGACTTGAGTACCGAACTCGAGTAGATTCCACCTGTTAAATCCAACATCAGTCAAGGGCTTTTGGTATTCCCGAAAAGGAGTTTTATCATGCTGACAAAACTGTTAGCTGCCACCATCGTAGCTGCCACCATCGCAGGCGGAATCGCATTCTTTATTCTAGGTTTCCTCATTTTTGGGCTGGTGCTTGGCCCGAACGTTATGCTGCCGAACGTCAATCCGGACGCCGCAAAGATCTTGAACGAAACACCCATATGGGCTCCGCTTATCTTCAGCGATCTGGCCATTGCGTTGCTTTTAGCATATATTTTCGAAACATTGGCGGGGATCAGGACCTTCGCCGGCGGCCTCAAAGCCGG
>QHXS01000110.1 GCA_003223975.1 Acidobacteriota bacterium | reverse complement strand
TAACCACCGAGATCGGACGATTCAATCTCGAAGCAAATCTCACGCCGCGCGAGTTTTCGGGAAATTGTTTGACCGAAATGGAAACCGAGCTCAACGAGGTGTTTGATGTCGTTCGGCGTGCCGGTTCGAAATTTGATGTTGCACCAGTGATGGCGGGAATTCTGCCGACGATCCAGCACTCCGACCTTAGCGCAGAAAACCTGACGCCGCAGCCGAGATACCACGAGATCAATCGCGTCGTCACAAAGCTGCACGGCCAAAACCGTGTGGTCCAGATCAAAGGACGTGATGAGCTGCAGCTGACGCTGCAAAATACTTATATCGAATTTTGCAATACGAGCTTTCAGGTGCATCTTCAGGTCGGCGCGAGCGAATTTGCGAACGCATACAACTGGGCACAAGCTCTGGCGGCTCCGGTACTTGCCGCGGCTGTTAACGCGCCGCTGTTGCTGAATAGGCGTTTGTGGCACGAGACGCGTATCGCACTTTTCCAACTTGCGACGGACACCCGCTCGGTCGTTCATCAGGCGCGGAGCCAGACACCTCGTGTCAATTTCGGCGAGCGGTGGATGGACGATTCCATCATCAACATGCTGCGCGAAGATGCGGTCCGGTTTCGTATCCTGCTCACCCAAGCCGTCGAGGAAGATTCGCTCGCCGTGCTTGCCAAAGGCGGCATCCCGAAGCTTGCAGCATGGCGACTGCACAATGGAACCGTCTGGAGGTGGAACCGCCCATGTTTCGGCGTGGTAAATGGAAAACCTGGCCTTCGGGTCGAAGCGCGGTTCCTTCCCGCCGGGCCTTCGATAGCGGACGAAATGGCGAACGCCGCTTTTTTTCTTGGGCTGATGGTCGCGATGCCAACCGAATATGGCGACGTCAGGAACCTTCTTGCATTTGATGATGCGAAGAATAATTTCTTCAACGTGGCCCGCTACGGATTGAAGTCGCAGATCGAGGGCCTTGACGGCCGAAACCGCCGTGTCGACAGGTTGATACTTGAAGAGTTGGTTCCGCGAGCGAAGATCGGGCTTCAGTCGGCCGGCATCGATGAATCTGATGTAGAACGCCTGATCGGCATCATCGATGAGCGGGTTCGGACCGGGAAGACGGGCGCCCAATGGATGCTCGACTCGCTCGACTCGATGGACAAGAGAGCAAAACCCAATGTGCGTATGAGAACCCTTACCGCAGCGATGAAAGCAAATCAGGAGGCAGGCGGACCGGTGCACTCATGGGAACTTGCCTGTATTCCGCCGGAGTCCGACTGGGTCGATAACTACAAAACGGTCGAACAATTTATGGCAACGGATCTTTTCACAGTCCGGCCTGAAGATGTCATTGATCTCGCGGCCAGCCTTATGCATTGGCGGCATGTTCGACATGTGCCGGTTGAGAACGATATGGGCGAGATCGTCGGGCTAGTGTCTCATCGTGACCTGCTTGAGCTTTTTGCACTCGGCAAGATCGACAGTTCTAAAGTGATGACGGTTCGCGAGGTGATGAAGACCGATCTAATAACGATTGAACCAGAGATGAGTACATTAACGGCTTTACAAATGATGCGCGACAGAAACATCGGCTGCTTGCCGGTCGTCCGAGGAAAGCAGCTTATCGGGTTGATCACCGCTTACGATTTCCTGACGGTCTCGGCGAAGCTTTTTGAAGAAAAACTTACAGCGGTAACCAAGATAGATGCTGTTCGAGGAGGTGGCTTGGATGAATACAAAGCAAACGCCGCATAGATGGCACGCGCAATTAAGTCTTTTTAGCGAAGAAAACTTAGGGCGCCCTACTCGACTTGGTGTTTTTGAACCGGCCAGAGAAGGAATGATGGATTATTGGCTCGAAAATGGATTGGCGTTATGTGGGGTTGTACTTGAGGAGCACGACGGCTCGAAATCGGTCGAGATCATCCTGGATGGATTTACGCATACGATTCGCCAGGTAAAACGATTAGAACTTCTCTTAGGCGAAGAAGCTGAAGATGGCCTTAATGTGATCGACGCCAACGGAATGACTTCGGTGCTTAGGTTCGAAGAGAATGGCCATTGAGGTCAAATTTATTTCGAGTCGGCGCGAATAAATTCGCGGTTGATAGTCTTCTATTCTCCCATCATCATTTTGGTGACTTTGTAAACCAAAGAAGGCAAATGGTTTAACGTTTTCCACTTAACTTCTTCGACGTGGAATGCCGATTGCGAACAAGAGTCGCATAGGAGGGCATGCCATGCTGGAAAACAATACCAAAACCACGCGTGTCGCAATTGTCGGATGCGTCGGTATCGATCCATTTGATGCTCTTTCGCTGATCAAAAGCGGACGGCCGGATGAGATGGTTTTGATCCGTGAAGGGAACGAATCGCTTGCCGAAAAGATCGGTTTGCTCGTCGCGAAATCGAACGTTTCTCGAGATTTTCGATTGTTTGCCGGAGAGCTTTCCGATTCTGTCGGAGCCGAGATCGCTATTGTTTCAACATCCGTACCCGAATCGGAAAAGGAGCCGCCCGCCGACCATCTACACCGAACTGCTAATGCAATCCGGGGCGAAGTGCGGTCGCTTGTCGATGCCGGTTTCAATGGAGTGATGTTGGTTGCGACAAGCCCGATCGATCTGATGAGCTTTGTCGCGAAGGACGAATCTCGGTTTCCCTCGGAACGGGTTATCGGTCTTGGGACCAGCGTTGACTATGTAGCGCGTTTGACACTATACTCGACGCGCGCAAATACATGGTGCTCGGGAATGAGTTTCGATCCCGTCTTTCTCGACCATTGCGACCCGATCTGTCCGCACTTTGAATCCGTTGTTCAGAAGACCAGCGTCGTTCATTTGAATGACTTCGACTACGGCGGCAACCGCACATGCGGGATGGCGACCTGTGTCGCGCGAATTTGCCAGGCGATCTTGAACGATGAGCGCGAGATCTTTCCGGTTTCTGCCTATGTCAATGGCGAGTATGACGAGTCAGGTGTCTATATGACGGTTCCCTGCGTTATCGGAAGAAACGGGATCGAACGAATTGTAAAATTGCCGACCACCGCCAGCGAAAAGCTCCGAATAAAGGCATATGCGGCAGAACTAAGAGAACTGCTCATGGAACTGCAGTCACCGTCTTACGACTTCGCATCAGCCAATTAAGAGGGGCCAAATATGAAAGCGAGAGAGGGATTTCGGGAGCAGCAAAAATGTTCGGCTTGCGATGTGCACCGCGAAGGTTATTTCTGTGATTTTGCGGGCGAGGTGATGGCAGATTTTGAGGCGATAAAAGTCACGCGCATCTATCCAAAGGACACAATGATGTTTGCTCAAGGCCAGCCGGCAAATGGTGTCTATATTGTTTGCCAGGGCAGGGCCAAAGTATCCATTTATTCCCAGGACGGGAAGACTGTCATTCTTCGTGTTGTTCAGCCGGGCGATGTACTCGGGCTGAGTGCAACAATGTCCGATCGAACCCATCACGCAACCGCTCAAGCGGTTGAAAGCTGTCAGGTGAATTTCGTTTCAAAAGATGCTTTCAATAAGTTCCTGAAAAGGAATCCGGTGGCTGCGCTTCGGACGATCGACCAATTGAACAAGAACTATGAACGCGCGTGCGTCCAAATTCGCTCATTGGCGTTATCAAATTCCGTCGCCGAGCGACTGGCCCGGCTTCTTCTTTCGTGGACGCGCCGTAACGGGAACGGCCATTCCAGTTGCCAGTTGCGCCTCGGGTTTACGCATGAGGAGATAGGTTCGATGATCGGGGCGTCGCGGGAAACCGTTACTCGGCTTATTAAAGAGTTCAAGCGGCTAGGTTTGATCGAGGTGAACGGTCCTATTCTGACGATATGTGACGCTCACCGACTCGAAGCAATGACGGATGAAAAGTCGAATGGCGGAGAACTCGGCGATTAGCGTTAAATTATTGAAAATACTTTCTTTAGTTGATGTGTGACGCACGTCACATAACATGCTTTTTTGATACGGCAAGATGTTTTAAGAGGAACCAGACCGGCTTTTCGAGCCGAATTTAGAACCAAAAACGGAGGCTTACGATGGCTTCAACGAGGACCGTCAAGCTCGTGTTGCTTGCCGCTACGTTGCTTCTTTGCGTAGTTTGGATATTTTCCACCGCAGCTTCAACGGCGGACGCTAATCCGGCGTCTTCGTCAGAAGGCACCGCGTTCGCGTCTCCTACACCCGACAATTATGTCGGCGCCGAAACGTGCAAGGCATGTCATGAAGATCAGTTCAAGGCGTTTTCGAAAACCAAGCACGCGAAGCTTCCGGAAATCGCAAGTTGGAAAGACAAGGCTAAAGGCTGCGAATCTTGTCATGGCCCCGGGAGCAAACACGTCGAAGATCCCACGGTAAAAGGCTCCATCATTTCGTTTTTAAGAAAACCGTCGAAAGAGATCGCGGAAACTTGCCTGGCCTGTCATGCAGGTAAAGAGACACACAATAATTTCCGCCGCGGCGAGCATTGGCGAAACAATATCGGATGCACCGATTGCCACTCGGCACACGGCCCGGACCAGCCCAAACTTCGGCCCGACTCGATAACGTTCGTTGGCTCGGCATCTTCGCAGAGAGCAAATCAAACAGACACAGCACAGCTAAAGCAGGGCGAGCCGCAGCTCTGCATGTCGTGCCATTCCGAGACGAAAGCGCAGTTTACGAAGCCCTTCCATCATAAAGTGCTGGAAGGGACGATGCGTTGCAGCGACTGTCACAACCCGCACGGCGGATTTGAATCGAAACAGGCAAAACTTGCGGTCGGCGCCGATGCTGCGTGCGTCCGGTGTCATACGAACAAGCAAGGACCATTCGTTTACGAACATGCGCCTATTAAGGTTGAAGGCTGTGCCGCGTGTCATACGCCGCACGGATCAGCTAATCCGAAGATGCTGAAACGAAGTAGTGTCCGGCAATTGTGCCTGGAGTGCCACAGCAGCATAACCGAGCAACTTGCTCCGGATGCTCCGTCGTTCCACAACCAATCGAACGTGCGATATCAGAACTGTACGGTTTGCCACGCTGCCATACACGGCTCTAACTCGCATAAGGATTTTTTCCGATAGGTTAACTGGAGGAAAAGATGATCAAGAGGATTATCACAAACACTGCAGCCGCGAGCGTTTTGTTTGCGGTCCTGGTCTTAACGTCGGGTCTCATCGCCCAGTCACCATCGCCATCGCCCGCAAACGGCTCCTCGGCGAACAGCGACTACACGATCACATCATCCGTAGAAACCGGATTTCGTTACCGGGATGTGAGCGGTAACTTGAATAAGTACAGGAGCGATCTTAATTACGACACCGGTTTTCGCCTTTTCGACTCTAGCTTTTATGTCGAGGACCATACGGGCAAAAGCTTTTTTGACAAGGCTCTTTTCATGGGAAGCGGATGGGGCGCGGACCCGTCCGGGATGTTCCGGACGAGCATGGAAAAGGCTGGCGGGTTCCGGTTCGACGCAAACGTGCGAAAGGTGGATTACTACAACTATCTTGTAAATCATGTGAATCCCGCGAACGCCGCGTTCGGAGAACATTTTGCAGACACCGTCCACAACTTCGGCGATTTCGATGTGGTCGGTTTCCCGGAAAGCGAGATTTTCAGATTCAAAGTTGGATATTCGTATAACCGCACAGACGGCCCGGGAGGATTTACACATCGCGCATATAGCGACGAGTTTGGGGTGAAGTCCGATATCGACAACGGAGCAGACGATCTAAGGCTGGGCGTCGAAGGAAGAATATACGGGTTTAACATGGGCCTGGATTACGGGCATCGATGGTTCAGCGATAACACCCGATACTTTATCGACGCGCTCAATCTCGGCAACAATCCGACGAACAACCCGCGGCTTTTCACATTTGACCGCGATAATCCGATCAAAGGCTCAACGGATTACGTAAATGTGCGGCTGCAGCGGACATTTGCAGAACGCTTTGATGTAACGGCCCGCGCGATCTATTCGTTGACGGATACTTCATTTCATGTGACCGAAAACGCGACCGGGCGGGACAATAGCAACAATTTCGTCGACCAGGACCTATTCAACATCACAGGCGGCGCACGGCGCCCGCAGGTTCGAGCAGATGTTGGCGTGACCTATATGGTCACCAGCAAATTCCGCATATCAAATACGTTCACGTTTGACGATTTTGACATCACAGGCAGCAATGATTCGCTTGAGAACCGCGTTACCCGCAGTGCAGCAGGCGCTGCACAAGCGCCGTTCATCGAGCGAATAGTCAGCTGGCGATCCACAAGTTATCAGCGGATCTCAAACCTGATCGAGGGTGACTATCAGTTCGGCCCGAGGTTCGGTTTTCATCTGGGCTATCGTTACACGCACCGCGACGTTTTACTCAAGGGCTACGATCAAAACTTTCGGACTAACGTAATCACCCCAACGGAAGAGGGCGCGACAAATTCGACGAACGCGTTTATCGCCGGTTTCAAGGCGAAGCCGATGAAGAACTGGGCGATTTACGGCGATATCGAGAAAGGTTCTGCCGATAATGTTTTTACACGGCTGGCGAATTACGACTATACGAACTATCGGATCCGCAGTGTCGCGACATTTGGAAACCTGGTTTGGAACGTCTCCGCGATCGCTAAGAACAACGAAAACCCCGCGCAGTCGATCATCGATCCCACACGAAATGTGATCAACGACGTCAGCAGCCGCACGTTTTCAACCAATGTCGATTGGTCGCCTACTCAGGCCTTTCAGCTCAGCGGTGGATACAACTACCAATATTTGACCAGTCTTTCGGATATTCTCGTTCCGCTAGGTGTAACGACACCGCCATTCGGGCCCTACACGCCTGGCGTCAGTGAGTTTTACATTCGCGATAGTTATTACTATGTGGATGCAAGCTACGTTATGAAGCGGGTTTCGTTTTACGGAAGCTGGCGATTTGATGACGACAACGGACAGGGCAGCCGCGCGACGCCGCCATTCAATTCGTCGAACATTATCACCTCATATCCGATGGGCATGCATTCACCCGAATTTCGAGTGTCCGTGAAGCTTTCCAGAAATATTGATTGGAACTTCGGGTATCAATATTACAAATACCGTGACGACCTGGCTCCTTCGCAAAACTACAGCGCACATCTGCCGTACACCTCACTAAGATTTTATTTCGGAACGTCAGCCGACAGGTAGATCTGGAAAACCAATAGCGACGAATGCCGGCGGAGAGTTTAGAAGCTCCGCCGGTTTTCTTATTGCGGCATCTTATAGTCCTGGCCGTTGTGACACTCCGCACACTGGAATTTTGAAATGTCGCCGAGATTGATAGGGTGTTGAAATGTGCGATCGCCCTTATGACAAACAGCGCACTGCCAGGTATTTCGGTCGCCAAGATTTACAGGATGCTGGAATATCCCGTTCGCAGGCTGGATCGTTTTGCCTTTGAACGTTTGATCGACCGTCGTATGACAAATTGAGCACTCGTTCCGGATCACCTTGCCTTCCTTGCTGAAATGCTGGCCATCATGACATCGGAAACATCCCTGGGCATTGTAGTGCCCGATATTATTTGTATGCGCTCGCCAGTCGGTCTTCATCTCCGGGAAGAAATAGGTCTGGTAGATCCTTTGCAGCTCTGTCACCGCGCCGCTGATCGAATCTCCCTTTGACCGCGAAATATCCGGATAAGACGTCTGATAGTAATAGTGCAGATCTGATGCGATCCCATTCACCGCTTCATCATTCGTCTCGTACGCCTTCGCCAGGACCTCCACGCTTTTTGCCTTTATAAAAGGAAGCGATATGTCCAGCCGGCCCGCGGCAAGCGATCTATCGACCGCTTCGTTGGGCGAAAGATATATATGTGTGGGCCGGTTATGGCAATCGACGCAGTCCATTCGCCGCTTTTCAGACTGCTCTATCTGCTGGTTCGTAAATGAGGCGTTGGCGACTGAGTATTCGGTCACGTTCCCGGTACGGTCCTTCAATCGTACCCACGGAATCGTCTGCCGCTTTTCGTCGGACGCAATGTATGTGATCTCGTTGGCCACGTTCATGTGCCAATGGATACCACCGACCTCGCCCGCGTTCGGACTGCCGCCGCCGGTTTTTATCAATAACCTTGTCTGGTTCAGCGAATTATTCTCGTCGTAACCATAGTGATTAAACACCCTGAGCTGTTCGCCATGGAATTTTTCGGGCCAGTGACACTTCGCACACGTTTGGTCCGCAGGCCTAAGGTTATGAACCGGCGTCTGGATAGGCTTATTGAATGTGCGAAATGTAACCGCGTAAAGTTGATGCATTCCATTCAGCTTAGACCTCACATACCATTCCGCCCCTCCGCCGACATGACATTCGACGCAACGTACGCGAGCATGAGGCGATGCGTTATACGCGACGAATTCCGGTTTCATTACGTCATGACACTGCTGCCCGCAAAATGCGACCGATTCGGTATATTCGTATGCCCTATAGCTGCCAAACGCGCTTATGAAGAGAAATGCAAGACCCAGGCAAAGGGCCACAACAAATGAGCGACGTCGGCGCGGATCATTCAGGTCAAGGATCGGATACGCCGGTACGTCTGCATCGGGAGAACGACGCCTGCGTCTCCGTTCGAGAAGAGCTCCCAGAAAGAATAAAAACAGGCCGAAACCAAGAATGCTCGGCAGAAGGATATATGTAACGAGAACTGTGTATGGATTGTCGTCGCTGCTTGTGATCTCGATGACGAACAGCAACAGGATGCTCGTCAAACTAGCTGCGATAATTGCAACCCCGGCGAAGCTAATGTAATTGCGAAATAATGTAGGTGATTTCGCTTGCGGGTTTTCGGCTGTTTCTTCGTCCATAAAATGTGCTCCTAAAAGGGGCCTCGAACACTAGCGGCGAAGACCTGGACCGGAAACCCTAAATATTTCCGATTTAAACGAAATCGTGCCGGCACCGCTTTTCGAATGCGAACGGACTCTTCCGAACGAATTCCTGAAGCGGTGCCGACTGCCTGCGAGGGTTAACAGGCGATCAGATCATTCAACCTACTGCGGCTTCAGCGTCTTCATATACGCAACTAAAGCTTTCGCGTCGTCTTCCGTGATCCCTTTTGCCTCGAACGCCGGCATGTACGGAGGTTTCTCACCTTTTTTACCTTTTAATATCGCCTGTACCTGCTCTTCTTCGGGCCTGGAAGGATCGTAGAATTTTTCGGCCTTAGGAGTATGACACATCGCGCATTTGGCTTTATAGACAGTTGCGGGGTCGTCAACAACAGACGAAACGGCCTTGACCGGTTTATTCGTAAAAACGACGAGTGCCAGCAATGGAAAAACCAACGCTACAATTGAAAGTATCTTTATTCGATTTCGTGTCATATTTCCCTCCGAAAAAACGCATTACGACAGTTTTCTAAATGACCTGCCGATGTCGTCTATCGCAATGTATATGCCAGTGTTCGAGATCGCCTCTAGCCCGTATTTGCTGCCTTTAATGACTTGTCGACGTCACAGCGCACAGCGCCAATGCGAAATCTCCCTTGCTGCCGCGAATTATTCCACGGTTCTACGCCCTAAAACTTGAACGTTCCTCCTTCGTGGCACCTTTTGCAATCGGAGAAATCGATACCGCCAAACGCCCTTGAATTGTCGTGGCACGCGCCACAGCTTTTCACTCCTTTAGGAGCAAAATGCATGGACGCCAGCGGAGCTGACATTTCGCGTCCCGGCGGAGCCGAATGGCACGATGCGCAATTCAATTTGCGGCTTGGCCCGTGCTCCGAATGCTTGAAGTTTACTGTGAAGGCACGTGCCCAATCAGAATTTCGCGGCGGCCTGCCGATCTGATGGCAAACATTGCAAGAGCCAATATTCCGGCCTCCGATCTCGGTTTCCGGCTTGTGACATTGAAAACACGTCACGTGTCCATTGACGCCGGTCGGGATCGAGAAAGCTACGCTCTGCCGCGACGGTTTATGGCACGTTGCACAATTTGCCTGTCTGCTATGCATCGAATGCGAAAACTTGACGCCGAAACTCCGCAGCGGCGGAAAACGCTTCAAGCCGGTTTCGGTATGGCAGATACTGCAGATCGGACTCTTATTGTCGGCGAATTGCTGAACGTGGCAACCGGCACACGGCAAATGCCCGGAAAATTTCATTGATGGCGAATTGTCGTCGCGCTTGTGGCATAACAAGCAAGGCAAACGTGTGTGTTCTGAGACGTTGTGACGAAATCGGCTGTAATTTTGAGGCTCGGTCAATCCAACTGCGGCTTCGTTGGGCACGTCCGCATTCTTCACAGAAGATGCGAATGAAGCCGGACGCAGATCAAATACGAAGGCGAACCCAACGCACGACGTTACCGCCAGCAAGACCACTAACCGCGTTCGAAAGCCTTTACGCGTTCGAAAGCCTTTAAATGACATCGATCGGGCCATCTTATTCATTTTGCGCCTGCTGCCGCGAGAGCTTTTTGGTGCGAAAGTGGGATCGGTAATTTTCCGAATGTCACATGACATTTCGTGCATTCGAATTTCGCATTTGCTTTCCGGGCGTCGATCTCGAAATTTAGCGCCCCGCCGTCGTCGGAAGTTGCGGTTGCATGGCACGTGCCGCACGCCAGGACCGAAACCTTCTTCGTCGAAGCGTCGAGCGTGATTATCTTTGTAACATCGTGGCAGGTCGAGCAGCTAAGTTCCGCATGGCTAAACCACTCATGCCGAAACGTTCCGGATGAATCGCGTCGGCTCCATTCGTCTGCCACGATCTTGTCGTTCACCTTCATCGCTGCTGCCAGCGCAGGATCGAAATCGGCCATTGGCGCTGCGGGCTTGAGCTTGTGGCAAACGGCGCAATCTGTCGGCGCAGGACTCATGCCGGAGTCTGCAGAATGGCATGTAAAGCACGTCGTATGCCCGATCGGAACCGTCTTGAACGTACCTTTTTTCAGCCAGAATTTATCGCCCGATTTCGCTGGCGGCGGAGTAACGAATTCTTCGCTACCGTCGCCCTGCGGCTTGTACGTTTTGTGACAAACGGAGCAGCTTTCCTCAGCCATTCGGGTGTTCGTCCATGCAGCGTTCGTGAATTTAACCTCGCCGCTGGTTTGCGAAACGATGTCGATGTGTTTGTCATGGGGAAACGAGATTGCGAAATCCGATGTTGCCGTCTTGCCCTTTGGTGACGCGTCGAAAAGCTCGCGCGGGTTCGGGAACGGATGTCGCGAACTGTCGTTAGGCGACGGATTTGTGTGGCAGATCGAACAGATCACCGGCGGCCTGCCCTTAAAAAATTGTTGACGATGACAGCCGACACAAGATTCGTGTTTGGGATAATCCGTTACGTCGGAAAAGGCGTCGCTGCCCCGGCGAACCTTATTCCAATTGTCCGACGGAAATTTGTGGCAGTTTGAGCAGGCGATCTGATGCGCCTTTTGGCTGTGAGGAAACTCTGAGTACTTCCGTTTCGCAACTAGCTTGGAGACCGGTTTGACCGGCGTCGGTGAGGTCTTTACCCCCGAACCGTTCACGGTCTCGGGCCGCTTTCCAGTTAAGTAAAAAACCGCATTGAAAGACAAAACAAGGAAAAGCACTAACAAGCGCAATCGATTTGATCGGCTACGAGGGTCACTTTTCATTTTTGAATCAGGCGTCGCGCTGGAAGTATGTGTTTTCAACACTTTAACTGATAAGGCGGCTCTTAAATGTGATGTATGTCACATTTATCGGGTTCTTGAGTCGATAAGATAATGGCATCGCAAAATACAGGGTCGCCAACGCCCTTCGTCTTGCCTTTTCTATTTATCTATCTGATTTTATGTCCGCGCTGGAAGAGACTGTCGATACTCCGTCGATACAAATAAGGACGGCCGAGCCGTTCCTTACAAGGATTCTGGGCCTTCTTTCATCTGTTCGTCTCGGGGTCTTTTTGCTCGTTTTGCTTGGGTTGGCATGCGTTGTCGGCATGCTTATCATGCAGCAGAACGTGGAAGGATTTGCAAATTACTATCAAACTCTAACACCGGCACAGAGACTGGTTTACGGCCGGCTAAAATTTTTTGACATCTATCATTGCTGGTACTTCAATGCACTGCTCGCCCTGCTTTCGACGAATATCATTCTTGCCTCGATCGACCGATTCCCAAAGACCTGGGCAATAGCAGCAAAGCCCAACCCTACGGTTCCACTTCGATGGCTTAAAGAACAACGAGGTTCGGCAACGGTTACCTTGAGCGGAAACCGCGATGAGGTTTTGGATCGTCTTGAATCGGAATTGAAAGCTTCAGGTTGGCGAAAGATCGTAAAGACTGTAAAAGACGAGAGAGTGTTTCTTTTCTCTGAAAAGGGCAGGTGGAACCGGTTCGGAGCATATGCGGTCCACGTAGGTTTGCTCACGATATTTTTAGGCGGCTTTCTGACCGCTCAGCTGGGTTCGACCGGGCAACTGCCGTTGGCTCCAGGAAAAAGCACGGACCGTATGTCTGAGACCGTTGTCGATCTTGATCGGGTGAATGAGGTCACGATGAAGCTGCCGTTCGAGGTCTCGTTCGACGACATCGAACAGAAGCTGATCAAGAAAGACGGCCCAATACTAGCGAGCAACACGATCGACTGGATAACAAGATTTACGATCAAGGACGACACTGGCGAGCATAAGGCAACGGCTCAGATGAATCACCCGTTCGACTATCGCGGCTATCGTTTTTTTCAGGCGAGCTTTATGCCGATCGGACGAGCACGGAATATTACCGTTCGATTGACGAACGGATCGGGCGAAAACCAGGACGTAGTTATCCCGCGAAACGGAACGGCGGCCTTGGCAGACGGAACAAAGATCGACTTTGCGGAATTTCGCGGTAACTTCCGTATCGGACCGGAAGACACGAACGAGGACACAAGTGCCTATCCGAATCCAGCAGCGGTTTTACGAGTGACGCCGCCGAACGCCGCTCCGCAGGCGGCCTATGCATTCGGGCCGCAGATGGCGTCGATGCCTGTCGCTAAGAAGCCTGTGGCGGGCTACACTTTTCAATTAGTCGATTTTGAAAAGGTGTCTGACCAGCATATTTTGTCGGTCCAGCGCGATCCGGGCTCGAATGTCGTTTATGTCGGGTTCGTACTTTTGTTCATCACGTTAGTCGGCGTGTTCTTTTTCTCGCACCAACGCGTGTGGATCGTAGTCGACGCGAATTCTGATAATACGTGCGACGTCAATCTCGGCGGCTCGACGAACCGCAATTGGAACAGCTTCGAAGACAAATTGGGCAGGCTAGTTAATAGATTAACTAACGACCTGTTGGAGGAAAAAGCGAAATGACTGAACAAGTTCTCAAACAACCTGCGATGATCGGGAAGACGGCCGAAAATGCCTCCCCTGTAAATTCAACATGGCTGTCATTTACGCCTTTTGCGCTCGCCATCGGCGGCTCGCTGCTTTTGCTTTTTGCCCGATTGAATTTCGGAGGCGATCAATTTATCTCTGACGGCGCTGCGATGATGCTTGCACTGGCTTGTTATCTTATCGCGGCTGTTTTTTATCTTACGGATCTTTACGCGCCGTTTCCGTTTGCAAAGCGATTGGGAATGATCACGGCGACCTTGGGGGTTTTCTTCAATCTTTCAAGTTGGCTGCTCCGTTGGGTTGCCGCATATGACCGCGAGTTTTCTATATTCACATCGCAGGGACACACTGCTGCCGATATGCCGTGGGTTTTTCGGTACGTGCCGTTTGCAAACCTTTATGATCTGAGCCTTGCCTTTGCTTTCGGCGCAGGTGTAACGACGCTGCTAGTTATTCGTCGCCCGCATTTTCGAATCATCGCGGCCCTTTCGTTACCCCTGGCCGCGATCGTCCTTACGTTAGCGAGGTTCATCGGCAGTGAGTTCATCGACTTGCCGCCGGTTCTCGATTCGTATTGGCGGCCGATCCATGTTGGCATCGCGAGTATGAGTTACGGAATCGCCCTGGTCTGTTTTGCAGTTGCGGTGCTTTACCTTTTGAAGGACGGTCTTAAGGTCGAAAAAATGGCGATCTGGACCAGCCTTTTCGCACTCGCGATATTTGCTACGATCAGCAAATTCAGCGTATTTTCTCCGCGCACATTCGGAACATACACTTCGTCTCTTTTTACAGGAAGCTCTCGAATGTCATTAGCACTCCGGGCGGATATTCCGTATGTAGGTTGGCTGATCGTCGCAGCGGCGGTTTTTCTTGTCGCCGCGATCACGGCATTCATCGCGTACAGCTCGAACGGCGACGAAAAAAGCTCCAGGCTCGGGCGGTTGTTTCTCGGAATCGCGCTTGTTTTTCAGGTTGCCGGATTGGGCATGTTGGTTTATCAGCTCAAGACGACTACCGCGGTTCTGCCCTTGATCCAAAAGGGACAATACGAAAGGTTCGCCACGTGGATGCTTCAACAGCAGGAAGTACCGCAGGCGCAAATAAACCAGATAGGCCAGCAGCAGTTATTCGACATCGCAAATACTTGGGTCACCGAAAACGGAACGTCGCTGCATTTGAATTTAAGTGCGAACCCGGTCGAACTTGCTGCATTGATCACGGCCTTTGCCGGGACATTTTTTGTGCTGCTTTTCAGTTTTAGGACCGCACGAATTCGCGAAATGCTTCCAGCGGCCGAAACGCTTGACTCACTGATGTACAAGCTTGGCGGTGTTGCTTTCGCCGGGCTTGCACTTTTATTGATGACGGGAGCCGTCTGGGCGAATGAATCATGGGGACGTTATTGGGGCTGGGACTCTAAAGAGGTTGGTGCACTAGTTGCCTGGCTGACCTATGCAGGCTTCCTACATTCGCGGATAGCTTATGGTTGGAAAGGAAGACGCTCTGCCTATTTTGCGCTCGTTGCATTCCTATTCGTAATTTTTACTTATTTGGGCGTAAGCTATTTACTGCCGGGCCTGCACTCGTACGCATAAATTCATGGTCACTAAAGACAATCTTCTTTTCGGTATCATCGGTCTTTTGGCCGGGCTGATTATCGGGTTTATGTTTACCAACTCGATCAATCAGAATTTCGGCACGGCGGGCTCCGCCGCCATAAAACAAAACGCGAATTTACCGGCGGGCCATCCCGATCTCGAGTCGAGTGATTCTAACTCGGCTTCGGGCGGCGCGATACCTGAAGTTCAGGCGGCCATCGAAAAGGCGCGCAGCGAGCCAGACAATTTCGACGCGCAGATGCGGGCCGCCGAACTTTACTATCAGATCCAGCGTTTCGAGGGGTCGATAGAATTTCTCGACAGGGCCAACAAGATCAAGCCCGGAGATTACGGCGTGATGGTGCAGCTTGGTAACGCAAATTTCGATTCGAGTAAATACGAAGGTGCCGAGAAGTGGTACACGGCGGCACTAGAAAAGAAGCCAGACGACGTTAATGTCAGGACCGATCTCGGACTTACATTTGTTTTCCGTGATCCGCCAAATTACGATCGTGCTATTCAGGAATTCAAGAGATCATTGGAAAAGGAGCCTAATCACATACAGACGCTACAGAACCTGACGGTTGCGTATTCAAAAAAGGGCGATGCTGCGAATGCAAAAGCTACGCTGGCAAAGCTCGAAAGCCTTGATCCTACCAATACTTCGCTTGCAAAGCTACGCGAAAGCTTGCCCACCGGAAACTAGAGTATTTTCGCGGACCTTACCCGATCGGCAGCGCCTTCCAAAAGCGATTGCTCCATCTTAACGGTTAGGGGAAAGAGAACATTGTTTTCTAGGTGAATGTGCCGGTGAAGATCGGATTCCAGTTCTTGAAGGCCGCTATAAAGCGCGCCGAATCGAAGACATGCATCGGCCGGGACCTGAAAATCGTTTGCGACGCGCCGAATGTTGCATAATAGACTCCCGGCAGAATCATGTTCATTCATCAATTGGCGAACCGACGTTTGTATCGTCCCAAACCAATGAAATGACAACGGCCGATGCGATTCGTGGTTTCGGTGCAGTTCTTTTATGTAGGGGAAAAGTACGATTTCTTCCTTTTGCATGTGTACCGTCAAGTCGTTCTTTAACTCGTTGTAAAACCCGGCTATTTCACGAAGTTCCGGATGGTTCCGTCCATGATGATGCAGCACATCCTCTAACAGGATATCGAGCCGTCCGATGGCGTCGCGTGTAAAGGTGTGGTGAATACTAACGATGTGGTCGATAAGTTCGTTTGCATTGAGATACTCTGCAAACCGGTGTTTGATCGAAGTTTGTCCCGTGGGCAAAGATGCGATCTTGCGGAGAATTCTCGATGGATCGACACCCGCTGCTGAACAAGCATCGGCTAAATTTTTGTGTCCGTTGCAGCAGTAATCGATATGAAACTCTTCAAAAACGCTCACGGCAGCGGGATTTGAAATAACGACATCACGAACGCTTTCTTTGCTGAGATCCATGGTGTAGAGATACCTCCGCTTGCCCTCAAGCAATCGGCGAGCCAATAGAAAAAGCCGGTGAAATTGCGGATAAACGCCGATGTGCCATGATTCGTCGCGATAAAATAC
>QHXS01000109.1 GCA_003223975.1 Acidobacteriota bacterium | reverse complement strand
AATTCCTCGATAGTTGTCTTTGTCGCCTTGAAGGAGAATGCCGTTCTTCAGGTCGCCAGCAGTCCATTCGACGCCAATAAAATGTTGCCGTGTTTTGTGCATCAGCCCGAAAAGCGCAAGCGGCGTCAAGAGAACCGCCAACACGATCATTGTTCCTACTCGTCGGTGAGCCTCTTGCCCATAACTCATTCCGGTCACTTTTTTCGGATCGATGTCTTGTACTTTGCCATCTTTGAGTTTCAACGTGATCATTTCCGGCGCGGTCATCGGGCTTAACTGTACTGGCGACCGATCCGCCCTGGTATCTGACCTTGTTAAATATATTGCCCTGGCCGTAACTTGCCGTGGCAAACAGCAAAACGACACATACCAATCCAGTTAGTGGCTTGTAGATCATTTTCTCCTCCGAGATGCTTTTCTAATTAGGGGTTGTGAACTGCGGCAGAGTATATCCTATTTCGCCTCATCAAGCCCGCTGACGCGGGCGCTTGGGTCTAAAAGCTCTCCTCCTTACGAAGGAGGAGTACGGCTTCCAGCCGGGAGGTGGTTCTCTAGCTTAATGTCTGAACTGAGAGAACCACCCCGTCATTCGAAGCGAATGCCACCCCTCCTTCGTAAGGAGGGGAGCTTTTTTTTCTTTTAGCCGCGGCGGTCACGCCATTGGCGTTTTTCGTAGCGCGAGGTAAAACGCCGCAATAGGATCTTTGAAGTGACGTCGGGTTCGAGATCGGCGAACGTGCCGTCTGAAAATAAGATACGGATCGTGTCCATTCGTTCCTGGACCTCTCGTCTTCTCGATCGCCTTAGTAAACCGAACCCCGATCTCCCGCTCAACAGCCTCTTCCTGAGCCTTCAGCTCCTCGATCGACTTATCCAGCCCCAGAACCGAGCTCGAAAACTGATCTTCCTTCTTCCTACGCCAAAAAAATGCCATATGTGTCCACCGCGAACTCTAGAGTATAAAAAAAAGCTCCCCTCCTTACAAAGGAGGGGTGGACGCGTTTCGCGGACGGGGTGGTTCTCTGTCCTTGTACACATAAGCTATAATCCCGGACGAATGTCTTTCAAACGAAGCCGCACCGATATTCACAGCTTGCCGGACCTTCAGACGTTTCGCACAGAATTGCGTAACGAACTTACTCCGGCTGAGGCACGATTTTGGACGATCGTGAAGAATTCTCAACTAGACGATCGGAAATTTCGACGACAACATAGCGTTGGCCGATACATTCTGGATTTTTATTGCCCGTCAGAAAGGCTCGGTATCGAGCTCGACGGCAAGCCGCATTTCAACGCACTGTCGGACATTTACGATCAAGAACGGACCTGGTTTCTTGAGCGTCTCGGGATAAAGATAATCAGGTTTGAAAACAAGGTCGTTTTCGAGAATGAAGATTGGGTGATCTATAAAATCAGAAGCTGCTATGGCTGGTACGAACATGGTGAGAGAACCACCCCGTCATCCGAAGCGGATGACACCCCTCCTTCGTAAGGAGAGGAGCTTTTCGGGAAACCGGAACCACGAAACTACACGAAAGAACACGAAATGAGTAAATGGTAAATGGCAGATGATCGATTCGCGGCGTTTTGTGTCATTTGGTGTGATTTCGTGGATAAACAAACTGGAACCACGAAACTACACGAATGAACACGAAACGGAATTCGCCGGAATGTATGGTGGAAAACAACGAAAATTATTTTATTTTTGTATAGCAGTTTGCAGACGACAGGAAAGATAGTTTTTAGACTTTGGCTAAATGCCGAGGTCTATTCTCACACAGACGCTGAAATCGGCGGCGCATTCGCTTGGTGACCAGTATTATTATCACCAGACGATCGCTGCGAGGTCGCAGAACGGCCTTGATGGCGCATACGCCGATCTGGCCCGGTCTTATCTGGAAGCGCTCGAATCCCTGCGAGCGCATTTGCTCACACTTGAAAGATCTTTCGAGAACGACCACGCCATCGAATTGACAGAAAACTTTTTGCTTCTTGTGCGAAAAGATCTGGCGAACCTTGAAAACAATTCCCGGATGACCCGCCACGCCGCATGAATAGATGATAGATGACTGAAAGGTCGCTCGTCTCTTGCCGCTTGTCACTCGTCACTTCAAGCGTCACTTGGCATGCGCGGCTTTTGACCGCGAGAGCTGCGCGAGTTTCTGCACGATCTTATCGGAATTGACCGGGTCGCCGTGGAGCTCGGCAAAAGGGCCGTCGGCAGTCTCGGTATCGATCCGTAGAAAATAAGTCCCGTCATCCAGCGCCTCCACCATCGAACGGATCTCTTCCAACGTCAACTGCGAGTCGATGCGCAGGTGGTAATTTCTGTGAGTTTGCATAGCTTGATTCTCTCACGCCGTGGCGTTTTTCGGGGATGTCCGCGTTTAATACATACTTTGCAGGCCATTCGTACCGCATATGAGTACCTGCATTTTTACCAAAATTCATTGGAAATCGGTCCGGTTTAGACATTTCCATACTGTAAATACGGTAGATACGGCCGAAAGCGGCTGAAATTTAGGATGCGTGGCACGCGGGTTGTACTGTACATATCCGGCGGTGCTCCCCAGGTCCGGTCAAATGCGGATCGGCACAAGAAGAACAAGGGAGGAACTTATATATGATGTCACCGATGTTGCAAAGACTTTCTAATACATGGCTTTTACCGATAACGCTTCTGATAATGTCGCCGGTAATAATTTATGAACAGTTGACCGCGAAACCCGCTCGGACGGTGAGCAAAGAAATAACGACCAGTGCATGACGCTGCACAAAAAAAGGCTGTTTGCGAGATCCGCAGACAGCCTTTTGAGTTTCCGGGCAAGGAAAAGGCGGCTGCCGAATAATGCGTTGGCAGCCGCGTCGTTTGTCACTTTGTATAATCAAGGGATGCAGTGTCAGATTAAGACAGTCGCAAATCCCTGTCTGTAAAACATTTTACATTTCTGTGTTTCCGTATTCGAAAGAACATTTTTTTCTGCCGTGCGATGGCGTAATAAAAACCTGGCGAACACATTCGCAGAAATATTAAGGGGGAAATAATATGCCAAGATCAAAAAGCGGAACGAGCAAATATACATCGAAACAGGAACGCAAAGCCGACCACATAGAAAAAGGCTATGAGAAGAAAGGCGTCTCGAAAAAGGAAGCGGAGAGCCGGGCCTGGGCCACGGTGAACAAACAGGACGGCGGCGGCAAGAATCCCGGCGGTTCCGGGCGAAAGAAATCGAGCTAAACCAAGGAGAAAACCAATATGGGACTCGGAGGAAGATTGGTCGGCGCCGGTGCCATTACATGGCTATTGGGCGGCGGCGCGCTGATGTTTATCGTTGTGTTTCTACTCCTAAAGGCTTGCTGAGAATTGGGTCGCAGGTGATAAGTGATAGTCACTTATCACCTATTCTTGCTGTGTTTCCCCAAGAACGATCTCGAGTTCGTCGTGGTCGCTATCGATATAAAGAGCGGTGCCGTCGACGAAATCGATCGATATCTCGTTTGAATTGTAGCTAACGAGCCGCGATACTATCTTGCCTTCGACCTCGTGGGTCAGCGTGTCAAACTTTTCCTTCGCTTTCATCCAAAAAAGGAAAGCGTACTGCTTGGCTAAATCATTGTCTGCTAACGGTTTTACATTACCGGATATTTCCAAACGCGACTGAAACCCGCCTCAGGTGCCCACGCCGCAATCCACTGTAAATTCTGACAGTTACGATTGGTGCGTTTCTGCGCAATAATCTAACTCCCACATTTCAAACACAAGGAGTATTGGCAGCGTTATGAGGAAGTTATTTTTCGTAGTGTTGTTCGTTTTGATGGCCGGGCCGGCGACCGGCTTCGCGCAAGCCGCGAAACCGCAGACGATGGCCGACAGGATCCCGGGTTTTATTCCGGGTTACCTGTCGAAAGAAGAAATACCGAACAGCATCGCACTTTTGCCGCTGCCGCCCGAGGCGGGTTCGGTGGCTTTTGCGCTCGATCAGGATATTGCGAAACATGCGGTCGAATCAGAAACGAAAGACGCCGCACGCTTTCAGCAGGCTTACGTCGATTCGATATTGGTGTTTCCGGACGCGGTGAAATCGTTCGAATCGACGCTCGGCATCGAGATCAGCGAAACGAAAACGCCGCGGCTCTACGTGCTGATGCGAAGGGTTTTGACCGACGCCGCACTCTCGGTCGGCGGTGCGAAGAACAAATATCAACGCGCACGGCCGTTCATGATCAACAACACGCCGACCTGCACGCCGAAAGAAGAAGAAGGCCTTCGCAAGAACGGCTCGTATCCGTCGGGGCACACCGCCATCGGGTGGGCGTGGGCGCTTGTGTTCGCGGAGATCTTTCCGGCGAAAGCGGACGCGATATTCCAGCGCGGCTATGCATACGGCGAAAGCCGCGTGGCATGCAACGTCCACTGGCACAGCGACGTCGAGGCGGGCCGCATATTGGGCGCCGCGACCGTCGCCCGACTGCACGCGAACCCGACGTTTTTGGAAGACCTCGCAGCGGCCAAAAAGGAAGTGATCGCACCGGGTAACTAATGGAAGAGGAAGAACAAGGCCTGGACACAAAGGAAGGCGGCCTCGGGTTTTTAAACCTGATGGTCCTCGCGTTGTCGATCTATGTGCTCGGAGCATTGTTGATCGACACGTTCGAGCGCCCGGGACCCGAAGTTCACAAGCTCCTGACCCTTATCGACGACGGCATCTGTGTCTTTTTCCTATTCGAATTTAGCGTGCGTTTTTACAGGGCAGAAAACAAACTGCAGTTCATGAAGTGGGGTTGGATCGATCTGCTCGCGAGCATTCCGACGCTTGAATATTTCAGGCCGGGACGCGCCCTGCGGCTATTTCGTCTTTTCCGACTGCTCCGCGCGTTTCGATCGATGCGGCATCTCGCACGACATCTTTTCTTAAATCGCGTGCAAGGGGCGTTCACTTCGGTATCAATAATCGCCGTGCTATTGGTTATCTTTTCGTCGATCGCGATACTGCAGGTCGAGGATGCCCCGAATAGCAATATCAAGACCGCAGGCGACGCGCTCTGGTGGTCGTACGTGACGATAACTACAGTTGGTTATGGCGATAAATATCCGGTCACATTCGAAGGAAGAATTATTGCAGCACTTTTGATGACCGCTGGCGTGGGTTTGGTCGGCACATTTACCGGATTCGTCGCGAGTTGGTTCGTCGAGGAACGTCAAGATGAGGAAGAGGCCGAGAAGGAGGCCGAAGAGGCTCTCGAGAAGAAGCGAAAAGTGAGAGTAAAAGGCCGCCGGAAAATTAGCAGTTGACCTGCGGGACGTTTCGCCGTACTATTCCGCTACACCGTGAACTATACATTTCGAAAGATGCCGCCTTATCTTGGTGAGCCCGATGAGCCTAACAAGCCTCATTGGTGCATCGTCATGGTGCCGGAAGACGAATCCGCAACAGTCACGTTTATGCAAAACGCGGACATGAAAAACCTTACGCAGGCGAACGCGGCGCAAAAAGCCGCCGAGCTAAACGCTAAACTTGGCCATTGATTTCGTTAAACGGTTTCTTCTTCCAGGCGAGCTACATTCTCCTTTAATACGTCGAGCAGAGTATCGACGATCTTTAAGTGCGTCCGAAATGCGAGACACGCAAAACGGAGCGTGTAATTCCCTTCCAAAACTGTCGATGAGATGAAGACGCGGCCGTCCGCGACAACCGCTTCGAGCAGGCGTTTGTTGAAGGCGTTCGCATCGCCGGTTTTCGGAACGTAACGATAAACGACGACGGAGAGTTCGGGTTCGAGCCGGCATTCGAAACCGAGCTTTTGCACCTCGGCGTAAAAATATTTGGCGAGCAGAAGCTTTTCTTCCAAACAAGCGCGAAACGGCGCGAGGCCGTGAAGTTTCAGCGGCAGCCATAAGCGCAGGCCGCGGAAATGTTTTGTAAGTTCCGGCGAGATCTCGGCAGGTGAAATTTCGTCCGGACCGGCGAACGCATCCTGCATATAGTGCGCGTCGAACCGAAACGAACGCTTTAAGTCTTCAACTTTTTTCACCAGCACCACGCCGAGGCCGTACGGCAGGAACAAACCTTTGTGCGGATCGATGATGATCGAGTCTGCCAATTCGAGGCCTCGCAGCTTAGTCTTCCCTTCTTCTGTCAGAATAAAAAAACCGCCGTAGGCCGCATCAATGTGGTACCAAAGGCCATGACGTTTCGCGATTTCGCCGATCTCCGGCAAAGGGTCGATCGCACCGACGTCGGTGGTGCCTGCAGAGGCAACGACGAGGAATGGATTGAGACCCGCGATGTTGTCCTGTTCGATCTGCTGTTCGAGTGCCGCGGCATCAATACGAAACAGATCGTCGAGCTCGATAAAACGAAGAATGCATTCGCCCAAACCGGCGACGCGAATTCCTTTGTCGATAGAATGGTGTGTTTGTTTGGAGAGATAAATTACCGAACGCGGAACATCGGCCGACTTAATGTTCTTTCCATCGCGGGCGACGACCATCGCGATCATGTTCGCAAGGCTGCCGCTTGTGGTCAGGTTGCCGTGCGATTCCGGTGGATAACCGACGAGATCGCACATCCAGCGAATGAGCATGTTCTCCATTCGCACCGCTCCCGGCGAAGCGTAGAAAACGCCGGCATATCGGTTAAAGACATCGGCCAAATAATCGCCAAGCGCGGAATAATAAATACCGCCGCCGGGAATATATGCAAGATGTCCACCCGACGCTGGATTTAATCCGGGCGTATCGACATTTTCGCGGATAAGATCGATCGCTTCCTCGATACCAATGCCGTCTTCGATGATCGGCGCGTCGAACAGCCCGACACCTTGGTCGTCCGTTTTGTTAAATGCCTTCACGTCCTCGATCGTGTTCAGAAAGTTTTCAGAATAAGAAACGAGGTGGTCGCGGGCCTTGGCCCTGGCTTGCGGGCCGGGTTCGAGTTGCCGGGAGCGACTTTCCAGATCAAGAAGCTTGTCTCGCATAAAGAGGAAATTATCGCACGCAAAGCCAAAAAGGCCGTAGAGCCGAGAGCCGTTCAAAATAAATCATTGTCTTTCGCGGCGAATGGAAATATAATCCGCGCAAAAAAATGTATTGATGGAGGCAAACATGGCAACTGCATTTAGCAAGGCATTGGGAACCGGTCTCAGATTTACGGGTATGCGGTCACTGGGAATTGGCCGGGGATTCGACCTCACATACGGGCTTACTGACGCGTCGCTGAATGCTCAGTTATGTGTGGGCGACGAGGATAATCGCGTTTTGATCACCGGAACAACTCCGGCAACGCGCGAGGCGGCCGTTTTAGACGCGATCGATACGTATGGTAAATGGGGCGAAAATATTCAGCTATGGATGGTCGCCAAAAAAGACGGCGAAACCGTCGGCAGAACGAATCCGATCACGTACAAAACGCACGTTAAGCCTTATTACGGAAAATTAACGATCACCGATATTTCAAAGGATGACCCGGCAATGACATATCCCGGCAACGGCTATGGAAGGGTGCTCTCGCCGCTGATAAACGACCGTTACTATTTCAAATATGGAAGCAGTTATGAAACCGATAATGCTATGCGGGGGTTCGACTGTACAAGTTTTCCAATGGCATTGTTTTCGATCCGATATCTTCCGCCGCCGGGATACGGAAAACAGCTGTCTGACGCCGCGGGTGCGGTACCGTGCGATTATGAACAGAAAAAGTCCGCTGACCTGGAAAAAGAGTTTCAGGAAAACTCGACCCCCGGTGGCCTATATATCTTGTTCAGCGAGGGCCACGTTCTGCTCTACAATTCAGACATAAATACTTTGTATGAATTTAATTATGGCGGCTTTAAGTCGACGCCGGCAGGCCTGCGCACAATGACTGCGAAGCACAATCTGTGGTGGATGCGTAAACTGCCCGAAACCCTGCGTGCGAATTTTGCTTGAATTCGGCCGTACTAGACTTCAACGATCGAAGTAACAATGACCGGTTTGGAACCGAGATGCTTTTGCACGAATCGTTTCAGATGAATGCGCAAATTCTCGCGAAAGACGGCGGTGTCGGCGATCTGTTCGCGTTTCATTTCACCGATCGCCGAGGAAACTGCTTCACGTGCCTCGGCGGCAAAACCATTTGAGAGGTCGAGTCCCGCCACGCCGTTGAATGAGATCTGCGGTTCGCCGGCGAGTTTGTGCGTTGCCTTGTTTACGGGAACGACGAGCGAGATCGTGCCGCCGTACGCGAGGCGCTTTCGCTCGCGGACCGTTTCGTATTCGATCTCTTCCATCGATTCTTCGTCGATAAATGTCTTATGCAGTTCGTGACGTTCGACGACGCGTGCGCCGTATTCATCGATCTCGAGCATGTCACCATTTTCGATCAATACGATATTGTCGTCCGAGTATCCGGGAACATGATTTTTTACGTATTCCTTGTGGCGAAACAGCATCCGGTATTCGCCGTGGATCGGCACGAGGTATTTCGGCCGAGCGGTCTCAACCATTATCTTGATGTCTTCCTGCGACGCGTGGCCGGAAACGTGGACAAGCCGCCGTTTTTCTTCGATGATGTTCGCACCGCGTTTGTAAAGATGGCCGATCAGGCGGCTGATATTTTTTTCGTTGCCCGGAATGATGCGAGCAGAAAGAACGACCGTGTCGCCCTTTTCGATCTCAAGGCCTTTGTAGGTCGAGGTCGCCATGTTCCAAAGCGCCGCGCGGTTTTCGCCCTGTGAACCGGTGATGATGTAGCAAATGTCTTCGTCGCGGCACGCGCGCGAATCACCTAGTTCGATCTTGGTCCCGTAACCGATCTTCAACAAGCCCTGTTCTTCGGCGATCTCGACGTTTTTCATCATCGAGCGGCCGAGCACGCAAACCTTTCGGCCATATTCATGAGCCAGATCGAAAATGATCTGCAGACGATGGATCGACGATGAAAAGGCCGCTACAAAAAGCCGGCCGGGCGTTTCTTCAAAGATCTCGCGAAATGCAGGAATGACCGCCTGCTCAGAAGGTGTTCTGCCCGGTACCGTGGCATTGGTAGAATCGCCAAGCAGAGCGAGTACGCCCTCGTCGCCGTACTTTTTCAAAGTCTTAAGGTCGTACGGCTTTCCGATAACCGGCGTGTCGTCGATCTTATAATCGCCGGTGTGAATGACCGTGCCGATCGGCGTTTTTATCGCGAGTGAAAAGCAATCGACAAGGGAATGCGAAGCGTGAATGAATTCGATCTTGAAATTACCGATCTCGACGATGTCGTTCGCTTCTACTCGATGAAGCAAAACGTCATCGAGCATTTCGAACTCTTCCAGACGCTTTTCCGCTAAAGAAAGCGTGAACCGCGAGGCGTAAACGGGAAGGTTGAATTTGCGAAGGATATACGAGAGCGCGCCGATGTGGTCTTCGTGTCCGTGAGTGAGGACAAGTGCGGTCAGGTCGTCGCGGTATTCTTCGAGAAAATCGAAATTGGGGATCGAAATATCAACGCCGTACGGCGTTTCTTCCGGAAATCCCATGCCCGCATCGACGACTATCATCTCGTCGCCGCAGCGGATCCCCATGCAGTTCATCCCGAATTCACCGATTCCGCCAAGCGGGATGATCTCTAATTTGTTCACTTATCTGTATGCCTTCTTAAACTTATCAAACTCAAACTTGTGAGTATAACACACGTCCGGGAGGGTTGGTTTTTAGTCGCGCAGTCGCGTGGTAAGCGTAATCCACTCATCAAGTGTCAGGGTTTCGGCACGCCGGGATGGATCGATCCCGGCATCGGATAGCGATCGCGGCGCGTTTGTGAAATGCGGCTTCAGATTATTGAATATCGTCTTTCGCTTCTGGCTAAACGAGAGTGAGAGTACGTTTCGAAAATGATCGAAATCAGAAATATCGGCCTGCTTTGGTTTCAATCTGACGACCGAGCTCCACACTTTGGGCGCCGGCTGAAACGCCGCGGGCGGCACGTCGAAAAGTTTTTCAGTTTCGAAAGATGCTTCGACGAGAACGGTCAGAAAACCGCGGTCCGAATTTCCGGGCTCGGCAGTAATGCGATCGACAACCTCTTTTTGGAACATCAGCACCAGTTCCGAAAAGCCTTCTCGTTGCTCCGCAAGACGCTGAAGTATCGCCGTCGAAATGTAATAAGGGAGGTTAGCTACTAATTTCGAATGCCGAATATCGAATGTCGAATTGTTGGAAATTAAGGAATTGAAATCGATCTGCAACGCGTCGTCTTCGAGCACCTTGAAGTTTTCCTGTCCGGCAAATTTCTCTCGCAAAATAGGAACGAAATCGCGGTCTAACTCGATCGCGATGACCCTCGCTCCGGATTCAACAAGTCGTTCGGTCAGCGCACCACGACCGGGACCGATCTCGATAATCGTGTCTTCCGGCTTTGGCGCTACTGCTTCGATGAT
>QHXS01000108.1 GCA_003223975.1 Acidobacteriota bacterium | reverse complement strand
GTCTTTGGCTGCGCACCGGCAAATACGCCGCCCATGCACAGGAATACTAATATCACTCCGATCTGTCTCGTCTTTACTGTCATTTGCTTTCACTTCGCCGTACTACCTGATAGTGGCCATCAATTCATCCTTCTGTGCGACCGTGTTGAGAAGATCGATCTTGTCCTGATATGAAGCGTACAAAATCTGACGGGCGGCCTGATTGTTCGGGTTCTTTCGTACGATCTTCTGCATGCGTTTGATCGAATCGTTCACTACCGCGAGGTCACGTTCAAAATCGACTCGCGATGAGCCGCTAAAGACCTCGTCCTTTCGGTAGTCGACCGTTTCTTTAAGATCGGCGATCGTCTTTATATAGCTTTCTTCGCCCGGAGCGTAAATTATATGTTCGACCCTCGGCCCGTTAGCCTCGCCAACGATCTGCTCGAGTTTCTTCGGCGAATGATTCGAAACCCTTATCGGTTGTATACCGGACGGATCTGTCTTGAACTCGGAAACGCCGGTACCTTCGTGTGAGCTCGGTGCAGCTGTCGTTCCGGTGTTTCTCACAGCCGGTGTAGGTGCCACATACGTTGTAACAACCATTGCGGGCTGCAAAGTCCACACCACTGCAAGCAAACCAAACACGATCAGCAAGCCGGCCATAGCCATCATCGACCGATCGCGAACTGACATCGCAAAGAAAGAATAGACATTTTGCCAAAACGGCCTTCGGGCTTTCCCGACCTCTATCGAGTCATTAATTCGGGTCCAGAGACGCTGCGTCGGGACAAGCGCATTCATCTCACGATCAAGGGTCGAAAAAACGAACGAGTTCTCGTCTTCCGCGACGGCGAGCAGGCGGGCACAATTGTCGCAGTTCGCGACGTGATGCCCGATATGCAGGCTATCATCCTGCGTTGTCTCGCCATCCAGAAAGGCCTGGATGGTGCCTATATCAATACATTTCCCGTTCATAGATTTTCTCTCCCTGACCTGCCGTAGAATTTCGTAAATTCTGCTCTCGCACGTGCGACGTATGTCCCGATACTCGTTTCGTTAAGCGAGAGGCTTTCGGCAATTTCCCTATATGACAAACCCTGCTGCTTCAGCACCAAACAACTGCGAAGCGGCTCCTTTATCTTGTACAACGCCCGGTTGATCTCATCGACTTGAGCCTGCTGCTCAAAATCAGATTCAACCGAATAAATACTCTCTTCAACAGTCGATTTGACGTAATTTTCTTCACGCGTGTTCGCCCTTATGTTCCCGCGGACCGTATTCTTTGCCAGATTCAAGGCAACTCTTATCAACCAGGGGCGAAGCATTTCCAGATCGGGCAGCGAATCCATATGCTTATAAAGCTTTATGAAGACTTCCTGTGTCACATCTTCGGCCAGTCCGGAATCGCGCACGACCGATCGCGCAGCGCGGAAGACTGTCCGGTGATGGAGCGAAAAAGCTTCCTCAAAACCGATCTTTACCTTCGCTTCTGCAGACGCCGTATGTTCGGCCATTGAGTCCACGAATATGTCCGTCGCCTTACTCATTTTGAGCATTGATCAATGCCTTTCACACCTAAAATACACCGCAATGGCCGTTTTTGTGACATTCCGGGGTCACATCGAGATAACCTGTGCGTTTCTAATAATTTCCGGGTCGATCTCGGCTTCGCTCGCAGCCGTTATCAGGAAATTATGACTTTTTTCGTCCTTTTCGGCCAACTCTGCAAGCAAATTGGGTAACTCGCGGCTCATATCGTCGACGAACTGCGGTTCGACCACCGCAAGCCGTTTCAGCGAATCATGCAGGTGGCGGCTTCCGACACCCGATTCGCCGGCAACTCCATCGATTATCAGCCGCATCTCCACCTGTTCCTTGGCAAAACACGACAACAACGCCGCGACCATGCTCACGCCGTTCTCGAAGCGTTCAGGACGGACGAGGTTTGTGCCTTTCTGTTCGGCCTCGATCACGTCGCGAAGATTGAGATCATCGCGAATGCTCGAGGGCATACGAGTGTCGAGGAAGATATTGATCCGTTTGTCGTCCTCAGCCGAGAATTCACGTACGGTCAACTGCGTCGAGCGTGCAGTAGCCTTCCAATCGACTCGGCGCAGATCGTCGTTTGGCCGATACTCGCGCATCGCATAGAGGTCCTGGCCGAGTCCGCGGCGCGTTGCTTCGAGACGGCCGGTTTCAAGTGAAAGATCATCGAGCGCGTGGGTGATCGGGTCGAATTTTGGGAAAACGATCAATTCCGTTTCGCGTGCAGGCAGCCGGCGTCTGTGCCGAAAGAACCCGAATGGAAATTTCGTCGAGATCTCAAAGTCTTTGATCAAAAAACGCCCGCGGGAAGGAAAAACATGCGCGGTTCTGGTCTCGACCGTTTCGTTTCGAGGGATACGTACAAAATGATCGAGTGTTCGGCGCATAAGCGGCGGCCGAGTTAAACGGTCCGCAACGAAACGCGGGAGAATTTCGCGGATCTGTTCGGCAGCGACCGATTCCTCGCGCTCTTTTCCTCTCACCTCAGCAACGACGGAGTAACTTGGCAGAAAAAGCTTGCGGTTCGTGAGGCTGACGAAAATATGTGTCTCTTCGCCCGCAAAGATCGTTTCAGGAAACCGCATCTTTACATCGAGTTTTTTTAGTGTGTAACCGCCGGCGAAAAATGCGATCACGACTGCGGCAAAGATGAAAGACAAAATAAGGAAAAGCAGATTGTTGCCCGTATTCCACGCCGAAAAACCGACGATCGCGGCGAGGCCAAGCATCATTGCGCCGCCGGCAGTGAATTCAAACGGCAAATTCATCTGCGAGGCTTCGCGGCTTGCGTTTCGAGCAAGCGGCGGTACGACAAAAATGAGGATCAGAAGTACAAAAACGAGCGAAGCAATTGCGGCAATACCTGCGATGCGTGTATCACCCATGCTATGGGCAAAGATCGTGATCCCAGCCAGCAAAAGTCCGCCAAAAACGACGACCGAACCCACCGCCGCATTTCGCAGGTCGCGGGTTCCGAAAAGCTGTGACGCCCGCCAAAACTTCATTCATTTAAAATATCGCAAATGGATCGGTTTCGACAGTTTGGGCTCGATCTCGCGTGTGATCGGTCGACAAAGTGCGACGACCGTCGGGAACGGAAGGCATTCTTCAGTCTCGCACGTGACCGATATTAATTTTGAGCTGGCGAAATGTTGCTTGAGACTCTATTCCTTATAAGCGTACATGCTGCCTTCGTACAATCCCGGACGTTCATTTTCGTAGGCGTTAAGAAATTCACGGACGGCGGGTCCAGTGCCGATAAAGATCTGATTTACGCCTTTGTATACGCGAAATGCCCTGTCACCGTCAGGTAAAATTGCGGTTTCCAGAGTAAGGCCGAATCCTTCGGCTATTTCGGAGATCGTTCGAATAGTCGTCATTGATGCTCTTCACTGCGCTGAAAGTTAAGTTGGGTATTTAGGCTGATATATTGCGATAAGAAAGGCCAATTCTCAAAACGCAAATTGATGTTAGTTTCAAGTCTTATTGAGCATCACGGCTCGTAACGCCCATTTCGTCCAGTTCACGTTCGCGGTTGCGCCAATCTTCGACAACTTTAACGAACAGCTGAAGATGCACGTGCCGCCCGAGCAGTTTTTCGATATCGATTCGGGCTTCGGTTCCGATCTGTTTAATTTTCGCTCCACCTTTCCCGATGATAATAGGCTTTTGCGAATCGCGCTCGACGTAGATCGCGCAGTAGACCTGTAATTTTTCGGGGTCGGTTTCGTCCCAGCGTTCGGTGACTACGGCAGTCACGTAGGGAATTTCCTCACCAGTCGACGCGAGGATCTTTTCGCGCACCATTTCCGCAACGATCGAGCGCATTGGCTGATCAGTGAGTTCGTCTTGGCTGTATAAAGGCTCGCCCGCAGGAAGATGCTTGACGATCTGATCGAGAAGATTATCGACAGCTTCACCCTTGAGTGCGGAAAGCGGGACGATCTCGGCAAATTCGAATTCTTTGGAATAAAGCTCGATCAACGGCAAGATCTCATTCTTGTTCTTTATCTTGTCGATCTTGTTCAAAACGAGTATCGACGGCTTTGCGGCCTCCTTTACAAGATCGAGCACAAAGTGATCGCCGTTCCCGGTCGATACGCTTACGTCGCGCATCAAAACGACGACATCCACCGATAACAGGGCGTCATGGACCGCGGCCATCATTCGCCGATTCAAAAGATGTCCGGGTTTATGGACGCCAGGCGTGTCGACGAAAACGATCTGTCCGTCCGGCCGCGTTACAACGCCCTGGATCTTGAATCTTGTCGTTTGAGGCTTATTAGAAACCGCCGCTATCTTTTCGCCGACCAGCCGGTTGAGCAGCGTTGATTTTCCGGCATTCGGCCGGCCGATCAGGGCAGCGTACCCGCAGCGAAGAGATTTTTCAGGCATTATCGAGAATCTAACAGAGAATCAGATTTTTTTCACGATCTGGCTCGAAGTGGTTACTGCGGAGACTTTACCAATCGTTGTTTTGCCGCTAGAGCTTCAGCATAGCCGCTGCCCGAAACATCCCCGATTTTTAACGCTGCGTCATAAATACGGATCGCGTACTCCTTTTGATCGTTGATCTCATAAATTCGTCCGAGGGCGACATATGCGAGCGAAACAAGTGCGGGATCAACCCGCTGGCTGGAAGCAATTACAACTACTTTTTCGAAGGCGTTCTTTGCTTCAAGTATTTTTGTGTTCTGCTTTTCGGCGTCAGCGGGATCGGTAAACGTGCCAGCCGTAAGCGCGGCCACGCGTCCGAGGTTATAAAAAATTCGCGGCTCGGAGGGGTTTTGAACTAAAAGTTGTTTCAGGTTGCTTTCAGCCTTCGTGTAATCCTTCGCTTTGATCAGTTCCTGTATCTCTAGCAATTTTGCTGAGACCGGATTTTCGATTATCGAAGGCGTCTTTGCCACATTCTTTTTGCTGTCTTCGCGCGCGGCCTTGGCACGCGCTCGCGCGTCGGCGTACGACTCGTAACGGCCCGTTTCCTTAGCGGCGTCGAACGCGGCGATCATTTCTTTTATACTCGAAGAAATATCGAAATCGGATTCTTCGAGGCCGCGAAGCTGGTCTGCAAAGTAAAAGGCTAGAATTGCACCCTTTTCATAATCTTCGGACAGACGCAGGAGCGCCTCATCGTTAACTGCTTTCTTGTACTTCTCAAGTTCGGCGGAAACCGCAAGTTTCTCCGCTTCGGTTTTTACTTGCGCTATCCGTTCGCGGGCTTGCTGCGTGGCAAATTTACTTCGGATGCTTTCGAGTTGTTTAGTGTCGATCGCCGCGACGAGCGAACGCGAGATCGTCAACAAAACGTCAGGAGAACTGCTCGGGTCAATTTTTCTGCGCTCATCGAGCAGCTGCTTGATCGCGGGCCGAACCGTTTCGATCTCTTTCGCCACTCCAAGTATTATCGGATCGATCGTGAATTGAAGAAATGCGCGCCGCACTTCCGACGATGTCAGGTCCGCTCCGGCGGGCACGACGGCGTAATAGTCGTCTTTTACGTTTACGAAGTTTACGTAACCGAGCGGAGCGAGCATTTCCGGCACAATGATGAATCGCCTCTGGCGTTCACGCCGCTCCGTGTTTGCGATCGACGACTTCTTTTGGTTTGTCTTCAACGTTTCGGTCCGTACGCGTTCAAAGACCGTCAGTTGCGGCTTCGTGTGAAGATAGCCCAGTAGCTCGCTTACCATCACGCGCGCTGAAGGGCGAAGAACGGCATCGGATACTGTTCTGTATTGCTTTACGTATTCGTTTAGGTTGGCACCGATATTTGTCGTTCGATAAAGGTCACGAACCAACGGCGCAAAATCCAGAACGTCAAGCAGGTTGCCGGGCAGGTCGGTCGTGATCACCGGGTCCGCAAGATCGGGAACCGGACCGAGCGTATAAGCCATTGAAATGAAGGGCGCGATCAACTGCTCGTCGGTCTGTTCGGGATGCCGGCGCTTGTGCCCCAGTACAAAAGCGGAGATGCGTTGCCGTAATGAAGCGCTCATTCCGGCAAGGTCACTTATCAACAACTCTCGAAACTGCTTGCCCGGCTCGGACAATCGTGTGCTTATGACGGGAACAGGTTCACCTTTTTCGTTTTCGGTTCGTGCGGTATCAAGGGCCGCCAGAACGAGGATCACCCGCTTATCGGGCTCGATAGTGACGCCGTAATTCGCAAGGTCGAATCCGGGCGCAGGTGCTTGGGAAAAGAGCGAACCCGCGAACAGTATGATGAGTGCAGAAAAACCGAAGATAATTCTCATTTTCGATCTAAAACTCAAGGGAAGATCTAGTGATGCAATTGAAAAGATGAATTGCGAACGCCGCAGGATGCTTGCCTAAAACAAAGCGAGGACAAAGGAGTCTATCCTTTATCCTCGAAACTTTGTAAATCGTGCCGGTTCTTTAGTTATAGCTGGAGAGTGCTTCGCCTTCGGCATCGTAAACGTCAAACACCGTAAGCAGCTTGGTGATCGCCAGCAGGTCCTGGATCTTCTGCGTCAGGTTAAGCAGTTTGAGCGTGCCGCCTTCCTTATTAACCGCCGTAAAACTCGAAACAAGTTCTCCAATGCCGCTCGAATCGATATAACCGACACCGCCGAGATTCAGAAGGATCTTGTTTTTGCCTTCGCCGAGCAGTCGCCGGATCGCGTTTCGAAGAGCAACACTGCCCTCGCCGATCGTTACCTTTCCTGCAAGGTCAAGGATCGTTACATCGCCAGCCTGGCGTTCGGAAATATTGATATCAGACATTTTTCTCTCCTCAGTTTTAAGTTCGATAGCTTAAGGTTTCAGATATTAGAACAAAGTACGTTCAAAATTCCAAACAAAGAAGCGTATTTATCGCTTTTTGACCATTTTTACCTTCAATCCGCCGCCGGCCGGATTATCCCACTCGACCTCGTCCATGAACGAACGCATAAAGAGAATGCCGCGGCCGTTTACCTTCAACAGATTTTCTGGATCGGTCGGGTCCGGTACATCCTTTACCGAAAAGCCGGTGCCAAAATCGCGAACGGTGATCGCGAGGCTTTCGTCGGAGCATTCGAGCGTCATTTCGACCTTTTTAGACTCGTCGAATTTGTTTCCGTGCTTAACGGCATTCGCTACCGATTCACGCACAGCCAGATCAACGGCCGACAACACGTCGTCCCCGCAACCATTCTTCCGCGCAAATTCATCCGCGAGCATAGCCGCTTCGTCGACCGATTCGATACGGCTCGGCAATGTCAATTCCTTCATTTCAGACACAGTGGATCAGATGTAAAAGTTAATGTTTCAAAGGGCTTACTGTCAAGACAATGCACGGCCATTAAGGCTAGAATCGAAATAATGTTGATAAAGCCGGCAATCTCTGTAAAAGGAAGCATCAGCCTTCCGGGTGATAAATCGATATCGCACCGTGCCGCGATGATCGCCTCGATCGCAGAGGGTGATTCGTTGATAGAAAACTTTTCGGACGGTGAAGACTGTGCCTCAACTCTTCGATGCCTGCGGCAATTGGGACTCGAGATCGAGCAAATAGGAAACAAGGTAACGGTTCACGGTGTGGGTAAAACGGGCTTTGGTAAGCCGTCCGCGCCGCTCGATTGTGGAAACAGCGGGACGACGATGCGGCTGCTCGCTGGTTTGCTTGCGGGCCAAAAATTCGATTCCGTATTAACCGGCGACGAATCGCTCCGAGAGCGGCCGATGAACCGCATAATCGAGCCATTACGCAAAATGGGTGCGAATATCACTTCGGAAAACGGCAGGGCACCGCTTGCGATCGGGGCAGTCGATGGCTTGCAAGCGGTCGAACATGAGTCGCCTGTCGCTTCAGCACAGGTAAAATCCTGCATTTTACTCGCCGGAATGTTGGCCGAGGGGCAAACTGTGGTACGAGAATCGGTAACTACCCGCGACCATACAGAAAGAATGCTTCAAGGTTTTGGCGCGGACATTCGATCTGCGGTCCTGAACAGCAAAACGATCACGACGATCTCGGGGACCTCAACCCTTACGGCCCGAGATGTACGCGTCCCGGCGGACATATCAGCAGCAGCGTTTTTTCTGATTGGTGCGGCGTGCCTGCCTGGTTCAGATCTGTTCATTTCTGATGTGGGCATTAATCCGACACGCCGTGCGATCCTCAAATTGCTAGATGGTTGCGGCGTCGACATCGAGATCACTGACGATCGTCGATCGCTCGACGAGCCATATGCAAACGTTCGGGTGAAAGGCGGCGAACTCGCAAGGTCCCCAATACTTGAAGGCGCAAGGGTTGCAGAGATGATCGACGAGATCCCGATCCTTGCAATACTAGGAACGCAGATCGAAGGCGGTCTTGAAGTACGCAGTGCAAAGGAGCTTCGTGTAAAGGAAACCGATCGCATCGCGGCTATAGTCGAGAACCTTCGAAGGATGAAGGCCGACGTCGAGGAATTCGACGATGGATTTCGCGTCGGCGGGTCGCAGCTTTTCGGCGCGGAGATCGATTCCTTCGGCGACCACCGTATCGTGATGGCGTTCACTATCGCCGGCCTTCTGGCAAAGGGGGAGACAAACATAAACAATGCAGAATGTGCGGACATTTCCTTTCCGCGGTTTTTCGAAACCCTTGAATCTGTCGTACAAAGGTAAGTTGATGAATAAAGGCAAACGCGTCTGCCTTACGGGCTTTATGGGCGTCGGTAAATCCAGCGTTGGGCGGCACCTCGCGCAGATTTTAAGGTCGGATCGGATCGACCTCGATTTCTTCATCGAGAAAAATGAAAAGCGCAAGATAGCTGCGATCATCGATACTGAAGGTGAATCAACGTATCGCAAAATTGAAACCGCTAATCTCCGAAAGCTGCTTGATGAAACCGATGCTCAGGTCATCTCGCTCGGCGGAGGCACATGGACGGTCGATTCGAATCGCGAACTTATTAGAGCTAAAGGACTTACAAGTATCTGGCTGGAATCTACGTTCGAGCACTGCTGGTACAACATAAAGTTTTCGCACAAAGAGCGGCCGTTGGCGCGCGATAAGTCAAAGGCCATGCAGCTTTTCGAGGAGCGTAAAAAGATCTACTGCCTTGCCGATTGGCATTTCATAGTTAAAGCGGAATATTCGTCGTACGACATCGCAAGGTTGATATACGAAGAATACTTCGGCTAGCGTCGACATTTTTAGTTGTAAATTGCCACGCGATGACGCAAACTCTTCAGATATAGATTTTGCGATCATCGGTTTTTGCCCACGCATTTCCGAACGAATGCGGACAGGTCTATCTATTAATGATGAATTTCAAGGGAGGAAAAATGAAGATCAAAATTTTAACTTTCATTAGCATTGCAGCCATGCTGTTCCTGGCAGCGTGCGGGAAAAGCGACGCCGACCTTACAAAGGCGGTAAATGACAAACTTAAGGCGGACGGCGTAGTTGGTATCACCGCGACGGTGAAGGACGGCATTGCGACCCTAACCGGTGAAGCTGCCGACCAAACCGTCAAAGCTAAGGCAGAAGCGTCAGCGAAAGCCGTTGACGGCGTCAAATCCGTAGTTAATAGCGCAACACTGAAACCACTTCCCACAGCGACACCTGCGGCCGCAGACCCTGCCCTCACGGGCAAGATCACCGAAAACCTGAAAAAGGCGGGCTGTACCGGAGCGTCGGTTACCGTTGTGAACGGTAAAGTCACAGTTACGGGAGAGGTACCGGCGACGAAATATGCCGAATGCATTCAGACGATCCAGCAGTCGGGAATCACAGGTATCGATAACCAGCTAAAGAAGGGAAGCTAAACAAGGAGGAAACGAATCATGTCAGCACAGGAAAAATATCAATCGCTTCTTGAGCTTGCCAATCAGAACGGCACGACCTACGAACTGAGCGAAGGCGATGGCGGAACGCTGGTAGTTACCGGCACGGCCCCAAGCGCGGAAGCAAAACAACAGCTTTGGGATGAATACAATCGCCTTGACCCCGATTTCAAATCGGGCGACCTTATCCTAAATATTTCAACAGGTGATGCGGCCGGCGGCGGTATGCACACTTACACTGTCGAGTCAGGAGACAACCTGACGAAGATCGGTAAGAAATACGGTATCGAGTGGAAAGCCATCTGGGACCACAATCGCGACATTCTGAATGATCCGGACAAGATCTATCCGGGACAGGAATTAAAGATCCCGATGTAGACGCGTAAAGATCTGTCGTTTGAAGCGCTTTGGAATTCCAAAGCGCTTTTTTCATTACTAATTATTAATTACATGTAATTAATAATGAACACTATTTTTCGAGGTCGTGCTTGAGCTTAGTTAGAATTTCTACCGATGGCGAAGCATATTTGTTTATCCAGCGGTCATAGATCTCGCGTATCGGAACCGCATTAAGATAATTCCAGCGGAAACGCCCGACCTTTTTTGAAAAGATCAGACCGGCCCGTTCGAGCACTCCGACGTGCTGCATCACGGTACATCGGTCGAGCTTTTTGAATTTCGCGCATATGTCGCCCGTGGTTTTGGGTTCGTCCTTGAGAAGGTCGAGTATTTCGCGGCGACGCCTATCGGCGAGTGCTTTGAAAACGAGATCTCCTTTTTTCGCGCTTGACATGTTATAAAACTATAACATATACTCAGCGCCCTGACAAATTGTGGTCAAAAAAGGGATTGAACAAACCAGGAGTAAAAAGATGGATCTAAAATTTCAAATACAAACAAAAATTCAGAAGCCGGTCGCAGAGGTTTTCGATGCGGTGTACAACCCCAAAAAGCTCAGCGGCTATTTTACCAACGGCGGCGCCAGCGCACCGCTTGACGAGGGAACGACGGTCCAATGGGCTTTCGAGGATACGCCGGGTAAAAAGGTTGGGCCGTTTCCGGTAAAAGTGAAAAAGGTCGTGCCCAACGAACTGATCTCGTTTGAGTGGGAAGGTGCACCTGGTCGCGACACGCTTGTCGAGGTGAAATTCGAACAGGCCGGTCCCGATGAAACGATCGTCGGCATTTCGGAATCCGGATGGAAGGAAAACCAGGAGGAACTCAACCGTTCGTACATGAACTGCATGGGTTGGTCGCAGATGGTTTCCGCCCTGAAAGCTTACGTCGAATACGGCATCGACCTTCGAAAAGGCGCATACGGCGGCCTTTATGAACCTCAAGATCATCAAGGTACGGCGAAGGCATAATTGCCGGAACTGACATTCTGACGATGCCTTTATCGATACCGGCCTGGCCGTGGCAGCAGTGTTCGTAATCTGATACATTTCTCGCAATGGAATTGGTTACGGACTTTATTGTTATCGGGAGCGGCGTTGCGGGCTTGCGTACTTCGATCGCTCTCGCCGAAACCGGTGGTCGAGTCACCGTCCTGACCAAGGATAAGGCGAGCGAATCCAACACCGAGTACGCGCAGGGCGGGGTTGCCGTGGTTCTGTCGGATGATGACGACGCCGAACTTCATGAAGAGGACACGCTGGTAGCGGGTGCAGGTTTGTGCGACGACAAGGCCGTAGAGATCCTCGTTACTGACGGCACAAAGTATGTCGAGCAGTTGATCGAATGGGGAACTGAGTTTGACCGCGAAGGTGGCAAACTCGTCTTTACAAAGGAAGCGGCGCATTCAAGAAGGCGGATCCTTCACGCTCATGGTGATTCGACCGGCGCCGAGCTCGTCCGTTCGCTCATCGCCCGCGCTCGTCAAGAGCGATTCATCAACCTTTTACCGTTTGCAAACACCGAAAGTTTGATCGTGGAAGACGGCCGGTGCATCGGCGTGCGTTTTCTCGATCCGATACTTCGTGCTCCGAGAGAGATATACGCGAACGCGGTGATCATGTGCACCGGCGGAGCCGGACAGCTATACCTGCACACTACCAATCCACAGGTTGCGACTGGCGACGGAATGGCGATGGCGTATTTCGCCGGAGCGGAAATGGCTGACATGGAATTCATACAGTTCCATCCAACGGCATTAAGCGTTGAAGGCGCGCCCAGATTTCTCCTCAGTGAAGCAATGCGAGGCGAAGGCGGAGTTTTGCGAAACGTGAACGGGCAACGGTTTATGGATAGATACGACGAACGAGCCGAACTCGCCCCGCGCGATATCGTCTCGCGTTCGATCGTCGCCGAGATGCGCAAGACGGGTTCGCGAAATGTCTTTCTCGATATGACGGCACTGAAAGAAGACTTTCTGATCCATCGGTTTCCAACAATATACGAAACCTGCAAACATTTCGGCCTGGATATTTCTAAAGATCAACTCCCTGTTTCGCCGGCATCGCATTACTGCATGGGCGGTGTTCGCACGGATCTTTGGGGCCGCAGCACCATTCCCGGGCTCTATGCTGCAGGAGAAGTTTCTTGCACCGGTGTTCACGGTGCCAATCGTTTGGCTTCCAATTCGCTTCTCGAAGGTTTGGTATTCGGAGCTCGAGCGGGCGAAGCAGCGGCGACGGATAGTTCAAAGTTGAAAGTTCAAAATCCAAAATCGTCGGCACAGTCACCTTTGATTTTGGATCTTGGACCTTCGACCTCGATCTCCACGGCCGTGAAAAAGCGGGTCAAGCGCGTAATGTGGGAACGTGTCGGGATCTTACGCGACAAGGAAGGGTTAACGAGGGCGATCGCCGAATTCGAACAGATAGCTTCGTCAAACCTCAGCATTTCGTCGCGAAACTTTGTTACGCTGGCTTTGTTGGTGGCAAAAGGCGCTCTTTGGCGCGAAGAGTCTCGCGGCGGGCATTTTAGGACGGATTTTCCCGAGCAGCGTGAAGAATTTCGTGCACATTCGATACAGTCGGCGAATAAGGAAATAATGCCTGCCGGCGAAATCAACTTCAGTTCGATGATCGGAAAGCCCGCATAAGATGGTCTCGACCGTTTCGGGTTATACTTCTAGAAAGCTCCCATATTAGCGTGAATTCTATGCCGAATCGGCCCACAACACTCAACCTTGCGTCCATCGTAACGCATCATGCGAAACTGTCGCCACAGAAGGAAGCGATCGTGTGGAACGATGTGCGCTTGACATACGGGCAGCTCGACGAAATGTCGAACAAG
>QHXS01000051.1:345-36877 GCA_003223975.1 Acidobacteriota bacterium | reverse complement strand
ACGGCGACCAGCAATACGTGGTTCGGGGACTAGGGTTGGTCAAAGACGTCGAAGACATCAAGAACATCGTGCTTGAATCTCGCGGCGGCACCCCGATTCGTGTCGGTGACGTGGCCCGGGTTGAGATCGGCAACGAGCTTCGGCAGGGTGCGGTAACCAAAGACGGCCAGGGCGAGGTCGTGACCGGTATCGTGCTGAAAGGCATCAACGAAAATACCAAACAAGTGATCGAGCGAGTCAGCGCAAAAGTTGCTGAAATCAACAAGACGCTCCCCGAAGGAGTTCAGGTAGTCGATTATTACGATCAGTCAGACCTGATCGACCACAGCGTCCACACAGTGACTGAATCGCTTATCGAAGGCGAGATCCTTGTATTCATAATCCTTTTGCTCCTGCTGGGGGATTTTCGCGGTTCGTTGATCACGGCCGCAGGCATCCCGTTTTGCATGCTCGTCGCCTTCATCCTGATGTGGTACTCAGGCCTTTCGGCGAACCTCACTTCGTTGGGCGGGTTGGCGATCAGTATCGGGATGATGGTCGATGCCACCGTGGTCATGGTGGAAAATATTTATCGCCATCTGGAAGAACATCGTGAACACTCGATGCGCGAGACGATATTGGTGGCGGCCCAGGAGATCGGGCGTCCGATGTTCTTTGCGATCCTGATAATCATTGCCGTATTCTTACCTGTTTTCACGCTCCAGGGCATTGAAGGAAAGCTGTTCAAACCGCTGGCATACGCAGTTACATTTTCGATGTTCGGATCGTTGATGATGGCGTTATGCGTCGCCCCGATGCTTTGTGCGCTTTCGTTTCGAATGAGGCGTGGCGAGCCTCGACAAAACCCGATCGTACGATTCTTTAAGTCGATCTATATTCCGGTTCTGAAGTGGACGATGGTCCACCGGTATCTAACGCTGCTTATCGCCGTGTTGCTGATCGGGTGGAGCATTGCAAATGTTTACCTTCTCGGCAGCGAATTTCTTCCCACCATCGACGAAGGCAATCTTTTGGTCCGCGCGACGATGCCCGCCAGCATATCGCTTTCGCGAGCGGTCGAGATCTCGGCGCAGATCGAGAAGAAGTTCAAGGAATTTCCCGAAGTGGAAGCTGTTGTCGCAAAGATCGGGCGCGCCGAACTCGGCGGCGATCCGGAAAGCGTGAGCAACGATGAGATCTACGTTCGCTTAAAGCCGAAAGAACAGTGGACGACTGCAAAGACTAAAGACGGGCTAGTAGAGGCGATGCGCCAGAAAGTGGAAGGTTTTCCCGGGGTTCAATTTAACTTTTCACAGGTTATTCAGACCCGCAACGACGAACTGATCTCGGGCATTAACGCGCAGATCGCGGTGAAGGTCTTTGGCGAAGATCAGGGCAGTTTGCTCAAACTCGCCGAACAGGTGCGCGATGCAATGTCGAATGTTCGCGGAGCCGAAGATCTTGCAGTTGAGCAGGTCGGCGGCGAACAGCATTTAGAAGTTGCTTTGAATCGTTCTGAACTCGCCCGCTATGGACTAAATGTTTCGGACGTTTTGGAAGCGGCCAAGATCGCCATCGGTGGAGATGAGGCGACGCAGGTGCTGGAAGGTCAACGACGCTTCGCGATCTTTGTGCGTTTGAGCGAAGACTATCGAAATCAGGTCGAAAAGCTTGGCAATATTCTAATCGCAGCCCCGGTTGGCGGACGCGTGCCGTTGGGCCAACTGGCGACATTTAAACTTTCCACCGGTGATGCGGTGATCGACCGCGAAAATGCCCTCCGCCGCATCGTTGTGACCTGTAACGTCACCGACCGGGACATCGGCGGCTTTGTGAAGGACGCCCAAAACGCTGTGAACCAGCAGGTCAAAATGCCGGCAGGATATTTCATTACCTGGGGCGGTCAGTTCGAGAACGCGCAGCAGGCTACGCGAAGACTGGCGATCGCGATCCCGATAGCTTTGGTGCTTGTGTTTGTGCTGATCTACGCCTGTTTCGGGTCGTTTCGAAACACGGCGACGATCATTCTGAACATCCCGATCGCGCTTGTGGGCAGCACAACATTCCTGCTTTTCTCAGGTTTTCCGTTGAGCGTCCCAGCACTCGTGGGATTTATCGCTGTATTTGGGATCGCGGTGCAGAACGGCATGGTGATGGTCAACTTTATCAATACCCTTCGCGGCCGCGGAATGGAGTTGCACGAGGCCGTTGTCACCGGAGCAAGTGTGCGGCTCCGCGCAGAGTTGCTGAGCGCGCTTATCGGGAGCATCAGCCTCGTACCGTTTATCATCTCATCAGGGACGGGTGCAGAGATCGAAAAGCCGCTTGCGATAGTCGTTGTCGGGGGAATGCTGATGAGTCCCATCAAGATCGTTTTTTTGCCGATGGTTTATGAGTGGATCGAAAGCCGAGCTGAACTTCGAGCGGCTCGAAAACTGAAACCAAGTGACGAGATCGAAGCTGAGATAGATGAGTAATTGGTCGGTTTCCGAATTCGGCATTACCGCAATGTGGTATCCGCAACTACGATCGGGTTCGTTCGACTGCGACAAATCAAGAGTTGCCGAATATAATGTCCGTTGATGGCAGTAAAGGACAAGAAGGATCCGGATCGATGGAATCCGGAGCCGCGATGGCTGGCTTGGGTCGTCGTACTTGCGTTGGCCGGCGTCTATACCGCTTTGCCATCGCACCTGATCGTAGGCCCACGTTGGGCCTTTTTAGTGATCATCGTTCTTTTGCTGATAACGACGATCTATTCGCATTACAGAAAGTATCACCGACTCGATCAGATCCTTGGATTTGTCGAAAGCAGCGTCGTTACGCTCGGCCTGATAGCTTCCGTCGGACTATTGATATCGGGATTACCAACCCACCGCGAAGAGCCAGCGGAACTGCTTTTCTCGGCCACGGCGTTGTGGATAACGAACGTGCTGGTCTTTACGCTTTGGTATTGGCGGCTGGATGCAGGCGGGCCTCATGGCCGCGACCGACGAAAAGGCCATGATGAAGGCGCCTTTCTTTTTCCCCAGATGACATTGCCGCCCGGCGCCCGGATTTCCGGCGAGCCGAGCGAGTGGGCTCCGAATTTCGTCGATTACCTGTTTCTTGCTTTTAATACAAGCACCGCGTTTTCCCCGACCGATTCTCCGGTGCTAACGCGTTGGGCAAAACTGCTGATGATGACGCAGTCGCTGATATCGCTGACGGTGCTGGCTTTGCTCGCCGCTCGCGCCGTTAATATTCTGTAATTTCATTTATTATTGACGAATCGTTTCAATTTTCAGGAGGTTATTTTATGCGAACCGAAATGCTTGAAGTCGAAACCGACAAAGGTGCCTCGAATGCTTACGTCGCCCTGCCCGATGATGCGAACTCAAAAGCCGTTTTGATCATTCAGGAATATTGGGGCCTGAACGATCACATTAAAGACATTGCCGGCCGGTACGCCAGTGAAGGGTTTATCGGGATCGCACCGGACCTTTATCGCGGCAAGGTTGCGGCGAATCCTGACGAAGCCTCCAAGATGATGAACGACCTTCAAATTGAAGATGGTTTAGCGATGATCAGTGCAACGCTTGCGACAGCCGGTAAAACTTTCGATCTGACTCATTTCGGCATCACAGGATATTGCATGGGTGGAACTTACGCGCTGCGCGCAGCCTGCGAACTGGAAGGATTGAGCGCCGCTGTCCCCTTTTACGGGGACATTCCTGACGAAGGAGTTTTGTCGAAATTGCGCACGCCGACGATCTTTATTTCCGGGACGAGGGACAGCTGGATCAATCCCGAAAAGGTCGCGAAGCTTGAGGACGTTACCGAGCGATACGAGCTGCCCCTGACATCCCTGAAATACGATGCAGACCATGCTTTTTTCAACAACACGCGTCCCGAGGTTTACGATGAGACGGCCGCACGCGACGCATGGGCATTAGCCATCGCGTTCTTCAAAGAAAATCTTTGAACATCTTCGCAACGGGAGTAGAATTATCGAATCACACGGTTGAATTCCGGGAGGTTCTGAATGCGTCGGTTTTTTTCGGCTCAGATCGCGGTTCTCTTCTTCGTTTTCATATGTTTTTCGCAGGAACAGACCGATGAATCTATTTTGTCAGTGCTTGAGAGTAAGTGGGAACGTGTGCGCATCGCAGGCCAAAAAGCCGAAAGTATCGTTGTTCCACCGGCAAGAGGCCTGACGCCCAACGATAAATATTACCAGCGAGCTTCCCGGGCAAATCAGCCAAAGGGCGTTCCAGATCCCAGCGAAGAATCTACTGACGGCCGCGCGGCTGCGTTGGAACGCAGCGTACAGGAAGCTCGTATGACAAAATCGGACGATGTGAACGGATTTCGTTACTCCGCAAGCTTCCGAAACAACAGCGATCGAAAGATCGAAGGGCTTTTCTGGGAGTACCGATTTAAAGAGTTTGCTAATCCCTCGAACGTGATCCGCAGACAGTTTTTATGTGCCGTCAAAGTAAAACCCGGTGAAAAATTTGACCTTTCAGCGACGAGTACTCTCGGACCTAGCGAAATTATTAGCGCTGACAGCCTTAAGGATTCATCGGCTAAGGTCTTCGATGAAAAGATATTCTTAAACCGAATTGAATTTGCGGACGGTGCGATTCTTCAGCGGCTTGACTGGAAAATGGCAGAAGTGAAGGCGCGCGTAGAAAAGGTGATCGCCGCGCCATGGGGTAAAGACGTTTGCAAAATGCTTTAGTATTTCTCTTAAGAATTTCATTTGATCAACTCCTCTGCGGCAGCGGAAAATCTGTAACCATTGCCTCTAATCCAATATGCTGGAGTCTTTTCTTTCTCTTTTTTCCGTGTTTTCGTGCGTACATATCTGAGTCAGCTTGCTTGATCGCGTCGTCGAGCTGATCTGCGTCAGCAAAATCCCTGAAACCCCAAGAGACCCCGATCGCTATGGGTTCATCATTATCCCGGATCTTTATTTCACGAAGCAGGTTGTCTAGCATTCCCATTCGCAACTCCGCCATTTCTGCTTCCAACCCGATCATGATCACGAAAAACTCGTCGCCCCCCAGCGATAGATCAGGTCTTCGGCACGAATGATCTCGCGGATCGCGCGAACGACCGAACGGATCGCGAGATCGCCCGCGGCATGCCCGAAACAGTCATTTATGCCCTTGAGATCGTCTATATCGAAAAAGCCGACACAGCCGTTAATGCTGGTTCCGGTTTCGGTATGGCCGTTGACGAATCCATAAAAGGGCCGTGGTAAGCGGGTCGGTACGAACGAGTTCTTCCAGCTTGTGCTTTGCTTTCGTAAGCTCGGTGTTTGCGTCCTTGTAATCCCTCAACACGGTTTCAAGCAGAACGATCACCATTCCAAAGCCAAGTGTGGTCTCTAATACAAGATCGACGATGGAATTGTACGAGAGCAAAGTCGTGTCGAATGCAACGAAGATCCGTATGGCAAAAACAACGAAATAAATAAAAAAGTTCAGCGAAAGCAGCACAAGAGCCACGTTCATGAGCTTTGAGCCGAACGAGGGAAGCCCGGGGCCGCGGACGACCACGAAGGCATATCCGAAAAAGCCAGCCATAACGAGTGAGTGAATTGTGTAGATCTCGTTAAAGTCGGCCGAAAAGTTTGGCAGCAAAAGCGCAATTCCCACAAAGGGAAGAAGGAAAAACTCAGTCTTAGCTTTCAATTCGTAGTTTTTTTCCGCAAGACTTTTGCAGCCCGCGATGAGCATAAAACCGAAGATATATTCGCCGAGAAAGTAATACGTGAAAAGAAGCGTTTTGAGCTGTTCGTATTCAAAACCCATTCGCAGGCTGATCAATGCGAACGAAAGGCATAGCCATGCTGTCGTCCAATACTTCAGAGCCCTGAGCTTGAGCGAGCGGCGGAGAAAGATCGAGAGTATCGTTATTAAAAATACCCCGTTGAGTTGAACGATGAGGCCAAGTTTGGAGTCCATTGCGTGCGGGCAGACGCGCGGGAGGGGTCTTATAAAGATGGAATGTATTGCGGGAGCAAAGACCTGTGCGGAGGCGGGAGCGATCCACTAACAATTCTAATTTATCCGGCTCGGCGATGTCTATAGTTTTTTCAGGAACGCTTCGAGTTCTGCACCAGTCGGCAAAGCAGTGCGTGCTCCCACGCTTCGGCATTTGAGAGCGGCGACTGAATTTGCCATTTTCGCAGCGACTTCGAGGGGCTTATTCCTCAAGAGTCCATAGAGTAATCCTGTCCGAAAAGCGTCACCAGCCCCGGTAGTATCCTTACATCCGCCGGGAACGGCGAATCCCGGCGATTCCAAATATTCGCCTCCGCAATACATAGCTGAGCCACGCTCGCCGAGTGTCATTCCGACAAGCGCATTTCGATAACGTTGCTGGAGCACCGTCAGAGCTTCTTTTGTATCCGATATACCCAGGAACTTTTTCGGGAATTCGGACGAAGTGATCAGAATATCGACCAGCGGTAACAGCATTTCGATGCCATTGAAAACGTTGTCTATATCTAGAGAAACGACGGTTCCGGCCTTTCGGGCGGATTCGGCAAGCCGAATGCACGCTGCAGTATCGTGCGGTGTCATGTGTAAAATACTGCAGCGTGATACCGCGTCGACGGGAGCGTCGTGTGCTGGTACCGAAAGACGGGAATCACGTTTCCAGATCACTGTCCGCTCGCCGGAATTTTCGTCAATGACGATAAACGCTATCTGGGTCGCAGCCCCGTCGACCGCACGAGAATACGTGAGATCGACCCCTTCGTCCTCCAGCGATAGCCATCCGAAACGTCCGGCATCGTCGTCGCCAAAAGTGCCCGCGTAAGAAGTTCTTGCTCCCAAACGCTGCATCCCGACCATCGAAGAGGCTATTTCGCCGCCTGCCGCGCGTACGTATTCGTTCAACTCGATCTTAGAAGCAAAGTCGGGAAAACGGGGAACCGTTATCAAAAAATCGACTGCATTCGTGCCGAAACCCAGCACATCAAATTCGCGATCCGTAAGAATTCTTACCGGGAGATGCATTAATTGATAAATTAGCGAAATTTTAGTGCAGAATCTCTTGCCTCGAAGTCCGCTTAAGAGTTAGATTTTATTATCGACTTTACTTGAACGGTTCTGAAAATAATCTATTAGATTTGCGGAGAAAAGAAAATGCCGACCTCAATCTGTCCCGAATGCGATGAAGAAGTTTTTGTAGACGCCGAATCTGAACAAGGTGACCGTGTCGCTTGCGACGAATGCGGATCGGCTCTGGTTGTGGTTGGGCTCGACCCGATCGAGCTTGACCTATATGAAGCTACGGATTCGGACGAGTTGGGGGATGAGGTCGACTACGAGGCATACGATTATGAGAACGAACGCTATTGACGTTTTGCCTTATCTCGCAAGTTCATAGCTCGTTCGGTTTTGCTTGATCTTGTACCCCTTGATCGATTCGATCCTTACATTTCTTGGTCCATTGATATTTGCCGATTGCTCGTCCGGATAGAACGCTATCGCATATGACGCTGTGATCTCCGACGCGAGAGCCTTGAATAGCGGCTCGAAATTGTTATCCGTTGCGTAGAGGCTGTTCCCGCCTGTCCGGCTGACTATTCCGCTCGCTTCGAAAAGTGTCATTAGTGGCCGTGTATCGCCACCCGCCGCTGAGAATGACGGAAGAATGATCGAATAAACGCTTGTACCGGTCTTGTTCGCCCGATCGATAACCGTTCCCGGTGAGACTACATCGCCGACAGGAAAACCATCCGTAATAACGATCACAGCATTCTTGGGCGAGCGACCGCGAATATTCTTCGGACCGTTTCGGTCTATCATTCGGATCGCTTCATCGACCGCGTCGAATGCGTGCGTCGAGCGGCCAACCTGCTCACGGTCGAGGCTTGAAAGCGATCTCCGAACCTTTTCCGGCTGATTAGTAAAGCTTTGAGTCCGTTTCACCTGCATTGCGAAAGAAACAACAGCAAAATAAGCTTCGTAATTACCGAAACGGTCGATAAAGCCATTTATCGCGGACCGTAGTTTATCGATCTCGGTCGCGGTCATACTGCCGGAAACATCCACCGCGAAAACGACGACTAAAGGCCGTGCCGAACCCTGAGTAATGACCGGTTGAAAGAAGTCGATTTTTCTTTCCTTTCCGTTCTCAAATATGCGAAAATCCTTTTGGGACAAGCCGTGCACCGGTCTTCCATCCCGGTCTTCTACAAGAACCTCAAATTCCGCCAGCTTCGTATCGACCCGAATCACCTTGTCGTCATCCTGAGCCGCCGCGGTACCAAAACTCATTGCGATAAAAAGCACCAAAGCGCATTTTGAAAAAACGTGCAGTTCACGGCAAACAGATACGATCGGTTCCCTCATTAATTCAATTTGAACGAATTTTGTCACTTTGAGCAATCAAATTGACCGGTTGATTAAACGTAAAACGCGCTAAAAGGTTCGATCGTTCGTATTTTACTGCGTTTCGAATGCCCACACTTTTGGCACACGACTTGTAGAGTGAGATGCAGCGCTGACTCCCCACGTCACGACAAGAAATAATAATGACGCCCGAATCCCCCAACGAGAATACGAGCAAGGTGCGAAACGATGCGGCCCCGTGGGCAGCATTAGCGGTTGCCGTCTTGCTTGTAGCCGCATGCTTCATGCGTTTTGGACTCGAGTTTATTTGGGTGCTAGCTGTCGCGGTTATCGCTTGTGCCGCTGCGTTTACAATGCATAAGAAGGCGGTGCGTCAAAAAACGCAAGAGATCAGTGAATCCAGCAAAATGCACCTTGCGACTGTCGAAGCCCTCGCAACAGCGATCGACGCACGCGACCAAATAGGAGTTGGCCATGTTCAACGGACACAGATCTACGCGGTGGGATTGGGAAACCTGCTCGGACTAAATGAGAACGAAATACAGGCCCTACGTGCGGGCGCGCTGTTACACGACATCGGAAAACTGGCTGTGCCGGACCATATCTTGAATAAACCGGGCCCCTTGACGGTGGCGGAGATGGAAAAGGCCAAGATCCATTCGTCCGTGGGGGCATCCATTCTGGAACGTATCGAGTTTCCATATGACGTCATTCCGGCTGTTAAGTACCATCACGAACATTGGAACGGCAATGGATACCCTGAAGGACTTAAAGGCGCAAGCATTCCATTAGCGGCGCGCATCCTTTCGATCGCAGACGCATACGACGCTCTGCGTGCGCCGCGGCCATATCGCCCGGCCCGCACAAAATCCGATGCGATCAAGTTCATCCGATCGCGATCCGGTTCGCAATACGATCCGCTGCTTGTGGAGACTTTCTTACGAAATCTCTCGAAGTTCGAAGCCGAAATTCATGCGAGCGGCCTGAATTACGAGACGGACGAGGAAGCGAAGGCCAGCCGTAAACGCGAAAAAGCTGGATCGTCAAATTATGTCGAGCAGATAAAGCAGGCGAATCGCGAGGTCTTCACACTTTATTCGCTGGCACGTGAGTTCAGTTCGTCGCTTAATTTTCAGGAGACCCTCGAACTCTTTGCTGAAAAAGTCGCTGCCTTCGTACCTTACGACTCGCTGGCGATCTGTCTTCTCGATCAAACAAGTGAATTTGGCAACATCGCTTACGCGGCTGGGCTGAACGAATCTCTGTTTTCCGGACGGACCGTCGCGATCGGAGAAGGTGTGACCGGCTGTGTATTGAAAAAGGAAAAGCCTGTGGTAAACGGCGACCCCGCGCTCGACCTTACCTTCATAGAAGACGAATCTCCCACTGAATATCGAACGATGGCCGCGATCCCTTTGTTTGCAGAGGAAAGATTGATAGGCTCAGTGTCGCTTTATTCCTGCAATCTCGCTGCGTACGGCGACGAGCACATTCGGCTGCTCGAGACCATCTCACATATCGCGGCGGACGCAATAAATGTTGCCCAGCAGCATGCAGTGGCTGAAAACCACGCTCATACAGACCCGATGACGGGCCTGCCAAATACGCGGAGTTTGCGGTTGCATTTTGAAAAAGAAGTGTTGCGTGCCAGCCGCGGCGGCAAGCGATTTCAGCTGCTCGTCATGGACCTCGACGGATTCAAACTGGTCAATGACAATTTCGGGCACAAGACTGGCGACAAAATGCTTCGCGCCGTCAGCAGTGTTATCAATGACCAGCTGCGCGAATACGATTTTCTGGCTCGTTACGGTGGTGATGAATTCGTTGCAATAATCGCCGAAACAGAAGCTGAAAATCTTACAAGCCTCCACGAGCGAATAGGCCGCGCAGTGGCAGACCTAAAACTCCAGGTCGAGGGCGGCAACTATGCTCAAGTTGGGATAAGTTTGGGTTCTGCGAGCTACCCAGATCATGGCGAGACACTCGACAGTTTGATCGAGGCTGCCGACAAGGCGATGTACATCGAAAAAGAAGCGAATCGCCGACGGGTAAAGATACAAAAAGACGAAGAGCTTGCAAAACAGCTCGGCGTGGTCGAATTAGAGCCCGACAGCTACTCGATAATCGAAAATGTCGAAGTAGAAGAATTTACCAACGCGATCAACTAAAACGCCTGAGAAAATCGGAAATGTAACCTGCTCGGAGAAAGCTTGAGGTTTGCCGGCGGCCCGACAGGCTGTGGGATCAAAAAGGTCGGCGGATTCAACAGATACCCGTAATCGATCGAAAAGTCGCCGCCGACCGGTGTTTTTATCCGGAGCCCGGCTCCGACAGTATGCGACCATTTCACTATCAGGTTTCGCTGAAAAATATCATTCGGATCGACCTCGGGCGGGCTGAAAATATCGCCAACCTTCCTGTACACATTGCCGCCGTCGTAAAACGGCACAAAGCGGATGGACTTGCTCACGGGAATCCTCCCCTCGATATTTGTAACAACGAGCGCATTTCCGCCAAATGGAACGGTAAACGGAGCGAGTGTTACAACGTTGCCGTTGCTATCACGAAATTCGCCTTCCGGAACAATGGCGACCCGCGGACCGGCAGACTCAAATTCAAACCCGCGCAACGTCGTCGAACCACCGGCAAAGAATCGCTCGCTGATCGGCAAGATCTTTTCGAGTCCCGGAAATTCGGGTGCGGAAAATCGGTCACCTTCCTTATAAACGCCTGCCATACCGAGGATCGCTCTTCCGGCGATAGTTATGTTCCTGAATTTAGGAAACGTCCGATAAATATTGTAGGTTGCTTGAAATTTGTTAAATCCGATATTCGCACCCAGGACGGGGAATGAGACATTGTATTCGGCGGTAAAATAATCGCCGGTCGTGGGGTCGCTCGCGTTATATCGACACGGATCCAGCACTTCACCTTTTTCGATGATGTCGAGGATCGAATAACGTATCGAGCAGTTCTTGCGCGTGTCCCGGACATACGTCGCGCCGAAGCCCGAAATACGAATGCGCGAGTCGGGAATCAGGAGATCTTTGATCAACAGGCTGCTCAAATTGAAAAGGCGAACATCTTCGAACCTGTAACGAAAAAAAATCAAACTGCGATTTTTGCGACTCAGATATCGATTCGTCTCCGCAGTGAATCTAAAGCTGTTCAATGTCGGATCGCCGGCGGGGAATCCGAATTCGTCGATCGGATTGCCGTCCTGGTCCACCCGCTGAACGATACCAAAAGTCCCTTGATCGAACGCCGAACGGAAAAAACGAGTGACGGTCTCGTCACGCAGATATTGAGCGGAAAGTGTTAGTGGGGAAAAGCGTTCTTTGCTTTCGCGGCGGAAACGCGGGTCAACGAAATCCAACTGGATAAGCTGCATCCGTTGGCTCATGCTGATCCGGCCTCCCGCCTGCCATAGCTTTCCGAGGAAATCAAAATGCCGGAAATCGACAAAGCTGTCCACGCCGGCGTCGGTGGAGAATCCGCCTCCATATGTCACGAGTCGCGGTGGCTGTTCGACGACGCTTACGATAACGTCTACGTTCTGCGAGCCATCCGGGCGCGTACCGGCGTGCTGCGGCTTAATCTCGACGAGCGAGAATACATCGCTTTCGTAAAGATTCTGTTCGCTAGCGTAAACATCGCTCGAAGTTAGAAGTGTTCCTTCTTCGAGGACCAGCGCACGCCGAATACTTTCCTCTTTTGTCCGGTCGTTTCCTGTGATCAGTATGCGGCTTATGTAAAACGGAGTGCCTTCTTTTCGGAGAGTATAAATGACCTTGAATTGCCGCTGAGCAGTCGGATCCTGTGATACTTCTTCATCTACAGAAAAATCGACCGCAGCCTCGTAATAACCGGCCTTCGAATAGAATTCAGCAAGACGACGCTGGCCATTCCTTACCTTTGCACGTGAATAATTCTGGCCCTCGAGTTTTGGTAAAAGCGGCTTTAGTTGGGAATCCGAAAATGCCGTATTTCCCCTGATCTCGACCTCAGATACCTTTGTTGGCAGTCCCTCTTCAACCTCGAACGTGATCAAAAGATTTTGCCCATTCGGCGATACGCCCTGATTTGCCCGCACGGTCGCATCACGGTATCCGAGTTCTCGGAGTACCGAACGGATCGTCGCCGTATCGGCTTCGAGGATCCGCTTACTCGTATATCCGTTGCCATAACCGAATATCGGGATGATGCCAAGCAGGTTTGCCCTTTGTGATTCGAGAGCCGGCAATATCTCTTCTGCCGTGAAAAGCGATGTGCCGCGTATCCGGATATCGACAAGCTTTAGTCGGCGATCGAGATCGACACTGTATTTCACGACGGCCTTTCGATTGGTGAAATCTTCGCTATTCAATGACGAACATGCTGCTTCTGTAGCGGTTGATCCCGGCGGTGTTGCTCCCGGCGGAGCGATCGGCTCGACCGCACAAAGCGCGGTGACCTGGGCGAAGAAATAACCTTTCTCCTGATAATAATTCTCGAGTCGGCGTTCACCTTCGATGATCGCGGCATAGTCGAGCGTTCCTTCGCGAGCGATCGGAAGAAGACGCGTCTTGGTGCCCTCACCGAGGTCGCCTTTTCCCGATTCAACAACCACCTCGACCTTTGGGCCAGAATTTCCCTTAAAATTCACCGATATCGCATTTTTATCGGCATCGTATACCGGTTGCGGGGCTTCCAACGACGGCGCGAGAAAGCCTTCCTTTATAAGGGCCGTGCGAATTCGTTCGGTGTCGCCATTCAATTTCTCACGCGTAAAAATGTCGCCGGGTTTGAGTTTTAGGTCTTTTTGTACTTTCGACGAGTCGAATCCGGCGATCGCTACATTTACTGCTTCCACTCGCGTTGCTTCGCCGGGAATTACCTTAAAAGAAACCGCGACTTCGCTCGGAGTCGAAAGGGTCTGCTGCTCGAAGGTGACACGAGCGCGCAGAAATCCCTTTTCGCGAAGATATTCAAGTATGGTGTTCGCGTTAGATTGAAGCTCTTCGACAGTTACCGAGGTTCCGGGATCGAGCAAATTAAGGCGAAACAGCAGCTCCTGCTCCGTAACCTTCGTATCCTCTGTCGGTGCGATCTCTATTGATACGCGTTTAGCCTTCGCCTTGAGCCGTATGGCAAAACTCAACGCGACAGTGCTGTCTGCACGAGGGCTGGCTGCAACCTCGATACTGGAAATATCTTTGTTTTGATAAAGACGTTCGATCGCGTCCCGAATCCTTACCGCTGCGTAAGTCTGTCCGAGAGTTTCACGGATGGTTTGGATATAGGTTTCCTTCAACGCACTAGGAGCAGCACCGCCGTCAATTACAACGTCGATCGTTACGATACGAGAGCCTTCAAATTCTGACTGGGCTTCCAAAGTTCCGCAAAGCGAGAGGAGCACGAACGTAAAGATCGCGGGCGAGAAAAGAACGCCGAAAACTACAGCAAGGCCTGAGCGACGCGAGAAACGATTCAAAACCGCCTCCTGAATCGCACGCCAAAGCTGAAGTTGTCGCGTTTGCTGGTCGCGTTGCTGAGCGAACGCTGCTCGTATTGCGCGAAGAATGAAAGTTTATTTGATACTCGATATTCGAACGCAAGTACCTGATTTTGGTCCTGCGAGAAATTCGTCGAATATGTAACTCGCAAATTGTTATTGATCTGCCGTCCTACTGTCAGACGGGCAGTCGGGTTGAGCTTGTCGCCGGAAATGATCGGGTCGATCTCGAAAACATTCAGGCCAAATAGCCGGTCTGTCGCCTTTCGAACCGGATTATTTATTATTGAATCGGTCAATACTTCGGCGGCCGTGCTGATTCCGGTCTGCGCAAGCGTCGGTATTCCGCCGCTCGTATTTGTAAGCGAACCGGTCGTTATTAGAGAAATTACGTCTGCCTGCGGCAATGCAGGACTCGACCGGACGGAAGCGTTGAGCAGCTCGGTGTCGGTCAGCGGTCCGTTTAGCATTACAAATATCTGGTAACCGGCGATCGTAGACTCGGCCTGAAGATTGATGACCGGGTCTACCGACGTGTTCGGGGGAAATTCGAGTACGCCTCGCTGAATATCGTATCTGTCATTTCGGAAAATGATCACGCCGTTATTCGCGACAATACGTCCGGCGATCTGCGGTTCGTCGGCAGTTCCGGTAATTCGAAGAGATACCGAAGCAGTGAGGTCGGCGATATTATTTTGCACGACCAGCGCATCTCTGCCCTCGATCGAAAGGTCGAATGTCGGAACGTCGATGGGCGAACCGCCAACCGACAACGACGCATCGCGCCTAGCCCCGACGATCGTTGCGAGGTCGATATCCTTGGTATACAAGCTCTTTCGAGCTCGGATGTCCCCGGAGATATGCGTCGTCAGAAGGTCGCCAACGCGATTACCGGAGATCTCCAGAGTTGCATCGCCTGTCGTGGTGAAATCTTTTGGATACGGGACGGTAACATTTACCCCGTTCAATGCAACGCGATATGAACCGATACGTAGGTCGTCGGTAAAACGCAGGCCGCCGGTTGCGGTAAACTGGCCGCCGCCCAGATATCCGGTCGCCCGTTCTATCTGGGCTTGTTTCGACGTAAACAAGATCCGCCCGTTCAGACGGTCGAATGTGAACCGGTCAGTGCCGACAAATGTCGCGATAGAGGCGTTGTCCATCGTCGCTGTTCCGGAAAGCTGCGAGTCCTCATAGGTTCCGGCAACTCGGACCGAAACATCGGCAAATCCGCCAAAAAATGTATCGCTGGTCCTAACGGGTCGAAACACATTCAACACCGCAAGATTAAGGTGTCCGTCGATGCTGAGGTCGTTACGCCCGCCGCTCGCGATCGCTACTGAACCGGCTACGGTTACGTTCGATCCACCCCCCGAAAATCGGGCAGAATCGATAGTGATCTGGTCCGGACTCAGCCTTACGACCACCGGCTCGGTGGAGGTTAGCGGCGTACCTTGTAATCGAAGAGCGAGCGACGAGAATTCGCCTCTCCCGTTCAAGGCGGATGAGGAGAAGACCCTATTTCCATTGGCATCTACAGCCATTAAATTGCCGCTGATCTCGACCCTTCCTGTTCCGGTCCCCGTTACCTCGATCCCGCTCAATTGCGGTACCAGTGCAAAGAAAGGTCCAAGTGGGCTTTCATTGAAATTGCTTTCCACGCGAAAAGGCAGGTCGTCGTTTCGGAAATCGATCGTCGCTTTGACCGGCTGCTGTTTACCGTCCAAATTGGCGACCAGGTCCGCCGTAAGGACCTGATTGTTGGTCTTGCCGTCGAACGTGACCATGCCGAATGAATGATCGTTAGCGATAACGTCGCGAGCCGTACCGTTGAAATCGATCTGATAGGTCGACGGCACGTCGTAATCGCCCGTAGCTTTGGCAGTAAGATCAACGACGCCGGAGAATGTCGGGATCGCCGTGCTTTTCGGTAAGAACGAAAGCGCGAGATTGAGGGGAACCGACTTGCCGCTTAAAGCAAAATCAAATTGGCCGGACCCGCGGTCATAGTTTCCGTTCAGGGCCAGAAGGCCGTCGCCCACCCGGATCTCGCCGCTTGAGATAGAAATTCGTGTGCCAGAGAAATCGGCACGCGCTTTCAGGCTGTCAAATTTCTCGCCCGCGACCGTTCCGTTTGCCGCGGCAATATCTATGCTCCCATTCGCCGCATCTGGAAGGCCGGTCAGTTTTACTGTTCCGCTGGTCTTCCCATCAAAATCACGGATCCGTTCCGGCAAGCTAACCGGAAGCGCTGCAAGCAAATTGCCCGCGTTAACTCCAGTAAGGGTTGCGTTAACCGTCGTGTTATTGGTTCCCCCGTACGGAACAGTCACATCAAAGGTTGCTGTCCCGCCGCCTGTACGTTCCGTTAAACGTCCGTTTCGAAGCTCGACGCCCGTCGGGGACACGTTAATAGCCGTTTCTACCGAGCCGACGTCGCGGCCATGAAGCACGACCGAGTACAATGATGCATTCCCGACGATCGTCGGATCACTAATATTTCCCGTAAGCGTTCCATTGAAGGTAAGGTCGCCCGCGAACTGCGCGTCCATGGCGTCTAGCTGTTTTGTGACGTCCGGTGCTGCACCGATCACGCGAAAAATGCGGTCGATCTCAGATGCATCGGTGGTATTCAACGCGACGTGCAAATCTGAATCATTTGCCCGCATATCGAACCTGCCGGTTGCTTCGAGCGTGCTTCGGGAAGTGTTTAGCTTTGCTTCCTGAATATTAAAGAGTCCGTTCACGGCGTTCAGATCCACGCGGCCGGTAACCGGCACTTTGGTGGCGTCGTCGCTTCCGGCGCTTGCCGTGATGTCGGACCGAACCGTGCCGCTCGCCGTTCGAATGTCGGTCCCCTGAAATGTAAGATCGGCGCGTCCCGTGGTTTGCCCTTCTAGAGGAATTGTTCGTCCGGCTTGAAGAGCGACGATCTTGGAAAGGTCTAGGTTCGCGAAGTCGAGAGCTATCTGCGACGTCGCGCGATCGTTGAACGCGATCTGCGCCTGTCCGGTGACCTGACCGTTCATGACGGAGGCCGTTATCGCGTCCAGGACCGCGCGATCGTTCGAGAGATTTACGCGTGCGTTCGCATTGCCTAGTGGAATTGAACCGACGATGCCGCCGCCGATGCTCATGTCGGCACTCGCTCGATATCGGCCAGACGGCTCCACGATGAAAATGGGCTTAACGATCTTGACGCCGTTCAAGGTGCCGCCATCTTTAAGAGCTTCGTTCCTGGCGAGCGTGATATTACCTGCGTCGATATCATTCGAAGTTCCTTCGATCCGTCCTTGACGAATCGTCAGCCTTACACCGCCAATATTCAGGCTTCCTAACGTCGCGCTGCCGGCAACGAGCTTCGCGACTCGAACGTTGTCAGAATAGATCTTTGTTTCGGCCGCATTGTCGTTAATGACTATCTCGGCGGATTCGATGCCGTTGATCTTCGTTCCGCCGTTAACGACCGAGCCCGCCTGAACATTCTTAAATGTGATATCGGTGCGGTCCGGGAAGTCGCTCAATGCCAGGGAGCCGGCTCGCAAGTCATTTACACGATTGTCCTTAATTCTGGCGTCGCGAGCGGTTACACCTTTTAGATCGACAGTCGTATTCTTCCCCGAGCGGTTTACGACGAGATCGCGTCCATTGACACCCTCGAGACTATAGTTCGGAGCCTTTAACGAATCGGTTGAGGCTGTCGGGGAAGTAATGGTGAATCCGCCATCTCGCGTGGCGAATCTCAGGTTCCGTGTTTGCAGCCGCGCCATCTCAAGGTCGCCGACCGCAAAACGTTGGGTGACACCCGAACCCGCCGATAATTGGAGTTCCTTATCGTTCTTTTCAGCGACAGCGTCCCGTAGAAAAAGGCCGCCTATCGTCATCGAGCCGGACTTGACCGCGGCGGCCTGCAATTCGCCCACCCATCGAAAATCGGTACCTGTACCGCGAACGTTTCCCGCAAGTCGTGGAAACTCGATCCTGAAGTCCTCAAAAGTCAAAAGCTCCGCGACGGCCTTTCCGTTTGCTTCGTAATTCGCATTGGTCCCCGCTAAGGTTGCATCGACATTAACGGCCTTCAGGTAAATGCCGTCTGCGAAAAGAGCCTCTGAGTCAGCATTGCCCGCGATCTGATAGTTCTCACCCTGGCCGGTAACTTTCCCCTTGAAATTCCCGATCCCGCGAAGCGAAGCGCCAAGTGGAAAAGTAGCGGACGCTTGTGTGAGATCTACGGTCGATTCGATATTCAGGTCGTATTTGAGAGCTTCCCAGTCGGTTATCTTTCCATTCAAATACGACGTGCCGATCGGTGTGTCGATCCGAAGTTCGGTAATGTCGGCACCCAGGTTTGTCGCAGTACCTTTAGCGTGAACATCAATTGGTTCTAACGGATGTTCGTCGTAAACGAATCTGGATTGCGTCGATTCGAAATTGATGCGATATAGCCGATCGGTTTCTTCGCCGTGTTCAGCTGCAAGCGAAAAGAGAACGTTTCGTGCGTCCCCCGAGATCTTTCGAGTTACGTCACCAACATGAACGGTTCCATTTCGAAGGCTAAAAACGATCGATTCGTATTTGAAATTTACGCGGCCCGGAGCTTGTTCGATAAGATTCAAATTCGCAAAATTGGATCGACCGTTTTCGTCAAAACGTATCCACACTTCGGCTCCGTCGATGTCAGTCGTGTCGATACTGATGTCACGGCTTAACTGCCACGCGTAAAGATTATCGACAGACAGGTGCAGGTGGGCATCGCGAATAAAGAAAAGCTTTTCTCCGCTGAGTCGGTCGTTAAATGTGGCATTTACGAGGTGCAGTTCAAGAGGTGCCACGGTCAAAGAAAACTCATCGGCGGAAAACACGATCCCGATATCCGCCATCTTCGCTGTGAACTGTGTTTGTATCCAGGAATTGAAAACGCCGTACCGATAGGAAACCAGGCTAATAGCCAAGAGAATTACCAAACCTACCGCCGCGGCGACCGAAACGATCAGGAGGTTGCGCAGACCCAGCCTTTTCCTTCGCTCGACGGTCGAAGTTTCCGGCTCCTGATTTTCTAACTCTTGTTCGGGCATTCGGTCTCAGCCACGCATTTACAAACCGACAGTTTCGACTATCTCGAGGCCGAATGCCTCAAGAGCATTTATCTTTGGGGGATGATTGGAGAGCAGGCGAATCTTTGATACGCCGAGGTCTTTCAGCATCTGAGCGCCGATACCATAATCATGGACCTTTCCGTATCCAGTTTCACGTTTTGCCGCCTGAAAATCAATACCCTTATCTTGCATCAAAGAATAGGTTTTTAACTGATTTACAAGGTCAAGATTGTTCTCGCGCTGACGTAAGTAAAGAATTACGCCGCGGCCCGCTTCGGCGATCTGCTTGAGAGAGGATTGCAGAGCGATCGTTGCTTCGCCCAGGCTGCAGCCGAACATAGCGAACGTGATGTTCTCGGTTTGGACGCGAACCAGGACCGGTTCGGTTGTATTTTTTACGTTGCCCATCGAAAGGGCGAGATGTGTTTCGCCGTTCATCGCATTTTCGAACAGAATTGCGCGAAACACGCCGTAGGCTGTCGGCAGAGTAGTTTCCATCACCCTTTGAATAAGAGTTTCCTTTTCAATTCGGTATCGAACCAGGTCGGCAACTGAAACGATCTTCAGCCCGTGTTTGGCAGCAAACGCCTCCAATTCGGGCAACCTCGCCATCGAACCATCGTCGTTCATTATCTCGCATATAACCGCCGCAGGCTGCAGGCCGGCGATTCGCGCGATGTCGACACTCGCCTCAGTTTGCCCGGCGCGAACAAGTACGCCGCCGCGTTTGGCGCGCAAAGGGAAAATATGTCCGGGACGCGCAAGGTCGGACGGCTTCGTGTTTGGATCTACCGCCGTAAGTATCGTTTTCGCCCGGTCTGCTGCTGAAATGCCGGTCGTCACTCCTTCCCGTGCCTCGATCGAGATGGTGAACGCCGTGCCCATGCTCGAAGTGTTGTCGCTGGTCTGTTGTGTCAGATGGAGGGCGTCACAGCGTTCCTCGGTCATTGGCATACAGATCAAGCCACGGCCGTGGACAGCCATAAAGTTCACCATCTCTGGGGTAGTTTTTTCGGCTGCGAAAACAAGGTCGCCCTCGTTTTCGCGATCTTCATCGTCGACGATGATTATCATCCTGCCGTTTCGAATGTCGTCAACGGCTTCTTCTATCGTAGCCAGCGGCATACAGCGGTAAGGCCTCGTTCCTTTGTAACTCTAAATAATACTTATTTTAGATCAAGCGCTCGGAAAGCCGAAGCAGGTCCGAGGTCGCGTGAAACCAAACCGAGCCCAACAAACACTATTATCGTGATACTTTTCGGCGACTTCCGACGCTTATTAATTACAGGAGAAGCTTGCGAGGGGCGAGCAACCAGAAAAATGAGGACTTTATCAATAAATTTATTTCATTCACGGAATTTGCTCGCGGCACGGCGTGCTTCAAAGAATCGAGACCGATTCGCTTTAGTGATCATGCTGGCAGCAATCGGGTTATCGCTTGCGGGAGTTATTATTCGCTGATCACAGATCGAGTGTTTTGAGATATTCTCGAAAGTCATCGCCCAGGTCTTCGCGTTTCAGGGCGTATTGGACCGTAGCCATAAGAAAGCCAAGCTTGTCACCGGCGTCATAACGGGTCCCTTCAAGCTTTACTGCGTAAAACGGCCTTTCTTTGAGCAAGAGCCGCATAGCATCCGTGATCTGGATCTCGCCGCCGGAACCAGGCTTCGTTCTTTCGATCGCGGAAAAAATATCCGGCGTGAAAATATATCTGCCGATGATCGCCAGGTCGGAAGGCGCGTCAGCGAATTTGGGCTTTTCAACCATATCGCGGATCTTGAAAACGTTTGGTTCGACTTCTTCAGCATCAATGACACCAAAACGGGAGATCGCGTCGCCCTCAACCTGCATGGTCGCAATAACAGGCGACTGATATTTTTCAAACACCTCGATCATTTGGAGCAGCGCCGGTTTTTCCGCATCGACAACGTCGTCCGCCAGCAGTGCCGCGAACGGCTCGTCGCCGACAAAGTCTTTTGCTTGATAAATTGCATGGCCTAGCCCAAGAGCCTGCTTTTGACGGGTATAACTGATCCGTGCGATGTCCGAGATTGCGCGCACCTCTTCAAGCACTTCCTTTTTGCCTTTTTGCTCGAGCAAAAGCTCCAGCTCAAAAGACATATCAAAGTGATTTTCTATTGCAGTCTTGTCGCGGCCCGTAATGATCAGGACCGATTCGATCCCGCTTGCTACGGCCTCTTCGACCGAATACTGGATCAGAGGTTTATCCACCAGCGGGAGCATTTCCTTCGGCGACGCTTTCGTCGCAGGGAGAAATCGCGTCCCGAGACCAGCGGCGGGGAAAACAGCCTTGCGAATTTTTTGATTCATATAAAGCCTGTTAAATTAAGGATTTTAGGTTAATTAGGTTCGCGAAACAAACACTCCGAACTCAGGCATTTATGTTGGATCTCAATTACGTTCGTGAAAATCTTGACGCGGTGAGAAGTGCGTTGTCCAGCCGCAATTTCGACGCTGCGATATTGGACAAGTTCAGTGAACTCGACAGGACGCGACGCCAGATAATCAGCGACGCAGATGCCGTAAATCAAGCTCGAAACGCTGCGAGCAAAGTGATCGGCGACCTGATAAAGGCCGGCAAAAAGGATGAGGCCGACACGAAAAAAACCGAGGTCGCAGACTTAAAAACGAAGCAAAGCGAGCTGGAAGCAAAACGGGATGAGGCTGAGGCCGCTATGCATGATCTTCTTGCGAATTTGCCAAACATACCCGCCGCCGACGTTCCGGTCGGTGTCGATGAAAAGGCGAATGTCGAGTTCCGAAAGTGGGGCCAACCGCGTGATTTCGATTTTGAACCAAAAGATCATGTCGATCTTGGCGAATCGCTCGGTATTCTGGACCTGGAACGTGCGACAAAGATCGCGGGCTCGCGTTTTGCAATTTTGAATGGCGCCGGAGCACGGCTTGAACGGGCTTTGGTCAATTTCATGCTTGATGTTCACACGCGCGAGCACGGTTACACTGAAACATTGCCGCCGTTTTTGGTAAATCGCGAAGCGCTTTTTGGGACAAATCAACTTCCGAAATTCGAAGAGGACCTTTTTCACATCAAGGACGATCGAGGTTTTGCATTGATCCCGACAGCCGAAGTTCCGGTCACCAATTACCATGCCGGCGAAATTCTCGATATGGGCGAACTGCCGAAGTATTACACTGCCTACACCCCGTGTTTTCGCAGCGAGGCGGGCAGCTACGGCAAAGATACTCGCGGTCTAATACGACAACATCAGTTCGAGAAGGTTGAGCTTGTGAAAGTGACCACGCCGGAAGAATCCGACGCGGAACACGAAAAATTAACGGCCGATGCTGAACGAATCCTTCAGCTTCTCGGCCTGCCCTATCGCACGGTCATTCTTTCGACAGGCGACATGGGTTTCGGGGCGCGGAAAACCTACGACATCGAAGTTTGGCTGCCGAGCCAAAAAACATATCGCGAAATTTCGAGCTGTTCGAACTGCGGCGATTTTCAGGCGCGCCGGATGAACCTTCGTTTTCGGCGTAACGGTGGTGCGAGACCCGAATTTGTCCATACCTTGAACGGCAGCGGTCTTGCGGTGGGGCGAACCTGGATCGCAGTTCTGGAAAACTACCAACAGGAAGACGGCTCTGTTGTAATACCCGAGGTCTTGCAGCAGTTCATGGGCGGCATGACCGTTATCAAATGAGCAACAAACCTTGCTTTCATCGGGCACTTCGTGTAATTACAAAGTAATTATGAAAGCCCAGATAATTCAGATAGGCAATTCGCAAGGCATTCGAATTCCAAAGGCGCTTCTCGAAGAAACCAAGATCTCAGGCGAGGTCGAACTCGAAGCCTGTCCTGATGGCATCCTGATCAAAAACATCAAAAAACCTCGCAGCGATTGGGACGAGAGATTCAGATCTGCGTCGGATTCCGATGACGATCAGACGCTCGGTTCGCGGCCGCTTTCGGCATTCGAAAAACAGGAATGGCAATGGTAAAGCAATTCGAGGTTTATCTGCTGAATCTGGACGAACTGCCGTCAAAAGATGCAAAGAACACGCGGCCCGCGGTTGTGATCTCACCCGACGAGATCAATCGAAACGTCGAAAGCGCGATCGTCGCCCCGATCGCGTCTACAAACGCAAAATATCCGACACGTGTCGCGATAGAGTTTCTTAATAGCCCTAGATTTGTGATCCTGGATCAGATCCAAACCGTTGATTCCGCTAGATTAGTGAAGAAAATAGGAAACCTCGAACAGGTTTCGAAAGACGAAGTTACTGCGCGACTGATCGAGATGTTTTCTTAAAAACGAAAGGCCCATGTCTCGGGCCTTTCATTATGTCTTTCCTAATTTGTCGCCCATCCTTAAGAAGCTAGCTGACCCGCGTCTGCCGCCACATCACGGGCTTTGTCGACCAGATCATTGGCAGCATCTTCGGCTTTTGAAAGAAGATTTTGCCGTGCTTCACCCATCATTTCGCCTTCGAAGTTCGTTGAAGGAATAGCGAACCCGATCGCGGCTCCGACTGCGACTGCCGCCGCGGCCAACGCAAGTGGCTTTTCGTCGACATAATACTCGTAACTCTGCTGAGCCGACGTGCCGAGCTCTCCAACCTTGTCATACGCCTTCGACGCTATTTCCGTCGTTTTTTCGTACGTGGAATTTGCAACGTCGGAAACACTTCCCAATGCGTTCCCCGTTTTTTCTGCAACCGTCTGCGCAGCGTTCGAAACTAAACCCTTCGACCTGCTGTCATATTGCCCCGGAGCATATGGATCGGTGGTGTAACCTGCCGGCCGCTTACGAGAATTTCCTTTCCCATAAGCGTTATAGATGAGAAGCCCTGATCCTGCTGCGATCAACGCAAAAGGTATTGGGTTTGATTTTATTGTTTTTGCCGCTGATGTATTCATAATTCCGTCCCCCGTTTGCTTAATAAAATGAGTTGCCTTCCCGATCGTCGCGTCATAAACGCTGTCCTTCGCCGATTCGATCGCGTTGCTTACCTGTTCCGAAACTTGTTCGGAAATATTCGAGAGACTTAAACGGTCCTGGATCGCGTCGATCGTTTCGCTCAGGTTAGATCGCGTTTCTTCGATCTGGGCATGTATTTTCTCCGCATCCCGCGACTCGGTGTTTTCGAGTTCGAGGTCGTCGGTGTTTTTGGTCCGTTCTAATCCGCTTGTTGCTTGAGCCATTGTGCGTCCTCCTTTATCGATTCGATCGTCTCTTCCGGTGCCCAGGGCGTGTTCTTGAGCGCGGTCAAAGCGGTATTTATCAGGAAGTAAGCGGTTATCGCGAGTACGGCCCCCACGATAAGTGCTGAGAGCCACAGCGGAAGGACATAGGCCAGACCTACGATCAATGCCGCTGTTACCGCCAACAATCCGGCGTAACCTATAAAAGCGCCGGCCGCCAGCATCCCGATGTTCTTTCCCGCGGCAGTCGCCTTTTGCGCCAGCTCGGTTTTCGCCAACGCCGCTTCCTGTCGGATCAACTTACCTGTTTGCTCGGCAAGATCCGAAAAGAGGTCGCCCAGACTCGCCTGTTCCTTCACCATTTGTTGCTGTGCCATATTGCCTCCTTAATACATTGGGCGAGTTGAATGTCGCGGATCAAAATGTCTGTGCATTCGCACCGATCTGCCGCGACGGAGTTGTCCCAAAGGTCTGGCCTGCAGTGTTGAACTTTCGCGGGCTTGTGCTTTTGAAAAACCTTGCCGCCAGAAAACCGAGGGCAAAAGCTCCTCCGATGAACAAGCCGGGATTCCGACGCGCCAGATTTTCGATATCGCGGTACATCGCATTAAGGTCCTGCCGTTCGAAATAATCCGCAGCCCTTTCCAGCTTGCTGGCCGCGGTATTGGAAACTTCCGCTGCCGCTCGGGTTAAACCGTCCGACGACTCCGATCCGGAAAGGTCGCCTCCGAGTTTGCGGATATTATCGGCAACTGTCGATAGGCCGCTGGAAAGGTTGCTCTTTTGCTCTTCCAATTTTTCAGTGGCTTTTGCGGTTGCCGATTCGTAGGCGTCGCCGGCCGTGGATTTGAATTTCTTCAAAAGCCCGTCTGACGTGTCGTTTATATCGGTCGTCGACGCGGCCCGCGGAAAACCTGTCGGCCCGGTGGACATCGCTCGGTCTCCCGTTTCAAAATTCGGATTCGATTTCATCCCCGTATTTGGGTCATTTAACTTCGCCGGAGCGTCCGTTTCCAGCGCCTTCTTTGTTTGTTCTGCCATGATTCTCTTTACTCCTTGATCTTTTTAAAATGCCATTATGAGTGTCGTTCTATTAATAGTTATCACTGCGAAATATTTAGCTTGGTAATTCGCCTTACAAACATGAATTTATAATTCGTCATTCTTCGAACCTATCCATCAGAGAAAAATGAGTGAGACCTTTCGGCCTCACTCTTGAGATCGTGCGAATTTAGTCTTATTCGCAACTTACCCGCTAACAGTAAATGCCTGATAAATATGGCTTGTCGGTCCTTCGACTTCGCCATCTTCAACAGTCACAAACAGACCGAAGTCCGCCAAAGCCGTCTCAGACTGGATCGTAGTGTCATCGCGACGGCCTGTATTGATGATCTGGCCAAGTTTCGAATACTTACCGTCCGGTCCATATGTCCATAAAATGAGGCGCTTGTTCGCGGGAACACGCTTCAAATTATCAACAGTCATTTTGATCTTGGTCGCACCTTTCTCACGGTCGACCAACACTCTGGCATTTAGGCCGGTCAGTTCGCCATCAAATTTCAATTTGATCTCGCGTTCTTTTTCGCCAAATTTCGGAATGTTCAGCAAAGGAACGTTATATGCAAACGTTGCGCCCTCGGTCGGAACGACCATGCTGGTACCGTTGCGACGCGGAATCACGGTGTAGCCGCTTGGCACTGCGCTCGTGAAAAGCACATCGCTGGGCGAATACGTACTCATTGAATCGTTTGGCGAAACCACCAGCATGAATTGATTCAACGGCGTCGAAAACTCTGCCCGTCCGACTCCATTGGTCACGCTTATCGGACCGAGAAGCGTCGGGACGCCAGCCGGGTCGACTGCGTACGCATAATAGCTCCCGCCTTCTGCCGGAAGCCCGTTAAAGTCAAAATAGACCTTGGTTCCAGCGGTCGTTCGCATCACGCGAGCATATGCATTTTTTGTTACGATCTTGCCTGACGGCGTAAACGCTACCCGGACTTCTTTGCCGACCGGATATTCAATAACGCTGTAACTTCCATCCGGATTTACAACGACTTGCTTTTGCGTGATCGTCGGGTCCTGGGCAAATGCGTTGAGCATTACTCCCAGAAACATAACGACTGCAAAAGTCGAACTCATTATTTTCATGATCATGATTATTAACCTCCCTTGTTCGGGTGGGATACATTGCGAAAGCAAAGTCCGCCCTGCAACGGAATATCGCAAAGAATGTGCCACTCCGCTGTAGGCTGTCTTACAGTTAATTAGCGGATTACTGGAGTTTCTGTGAATTATTGAAGCGCAGAAATGCGCATCAATTTAAGACAATTTATGCATCGGCGGCCTTTGCCTGGTCCCAAAGGGCGTCCATTTCTGAAAGGGAGGATTCGGGGAGGTTTTTGCCATTTCGTTTCAATTCTTTTTCAATAAAGGCGAAACGTTTTCGGAATTTTCGGTTCGTACGCTTCAAAGCAGTTTCCGGCTCGATATCTAGTTTTCGCGCCAGATTGACCACAGCAAAGAGTAGGTCACCGATCTCTTCTTCCATCTCCGAAGGGTTCTCCAAATTCATGGCCTCAATTAACTCATTTATCTCTTCGTCGATCTTCTCGAATATCTGAGCCGTTTCTTTCCAATCGAAGCCAACCTTCGCGGCTTTCTTTGTGACCTTTAAAGCTTCCAGAAGAGCGGGGAAATGGATAGGGACGTCGTCGAGGATCGATTCGGTTTGCTTTTCGGGTTTTCCAGATGCTGCGCGCTCATTTGCTTTTAGCGTGTCCCAATTGTCGAGCACATCCTGTGCGCGGGCGAGCTTTGCGTCACCGAATACATGCGGGTGCCGGAGCACGAGTTTTTTCGAAACACCCTCGGCAACCTCGTCCAGCGTAAAGTCGCCCTTTTCCTTTGCGATCGTCGAGTGAAAAATGACCTGCAACAGGAGATCGCCAAGTTCTTCTTTCAAGTTCGCTGTGTCACCCGTAGCGTCAACTTCCTGTATCGCATCGAAAGTTTCATACGCCTCTTCAAGGAGATACTGCGAAAGTGAGGCGTATGTTTGCGCGGCATCCCAGGGACAGCCACCAGGCGCCCGAAGACGCTCCATTACAGCAATAAGTTCATCGAATTTTTCAGACATTGATTAAATTAAAGTCTAGAAAGTCTGGAATGTCGAGGAAGTCGAGGAAGACGGGTAAGTCGCGGACGAATTCCCGAAATGGTAATATCGGACTAAAGAAATACTATGATCGGACGAGAAGATGACAACGAAGAGGTGACTTTTAAAGTTGCCGACAGGCGGAAATTCAATGCGGATGGCTCTTTGCGTGACGGCGTGACGCTTGACGAACCAAAGCCGGTGGTGTCGGCGAAAGTTGAGACGGACAGCTTGCCGCCACTTGAGTCACAAACCGCGGCCGCTGAAGGTGAACTCAAAGACGATGCCGAGCTTGACGACTCGGACATTCCCGGCGCAGATGACCCGGCAAGCTTCGTGAATTTCCTTTCGACGCTGGCGACAAATGCGGCGGCCGCACTCGGCGCCGTTCCGCATCCCGCCACCGGCAAACGGACACTCGATTTAGACACCGGCAAATACTGGTTGGATGTTCTCGGGATGATCAAGGAAAAGACAAAAAATAATCTTCATCCGCAAGAGGCCCGATTGCTCGATGGCCTGCTGGCAGATCTGAGGATGCAGTACGTCACTATGGTTCGCGCAGCCGAAGAAAAATTGAAGGCAGATGCCGCAAAGAAATTCTCGAGCGCCGATATTTTAGGAAAGAAATGACTGGAGATCAGGCATCGCGCCTGCATCGAACGCAAAGCGTTCGCCAACCAGCACTGCCATTCAAACGTTTTTAGATTGCTTCTCAATCTCTGCAGGCGGGACGCCTGCGCTCCAGTCGGATGAAATTAACATTCTTAGGTACGGGCACATCAACGGGAGTTCCGTCGATCGCGTGCGATTGCGAGACGTGCCTTTCCGACGATCCGCGCGATAAACGGCTTCGGACTTCGATTCTTATTGAACACGCCGGCAAAACCATCCTTGTTGACACTTCTTCGGATTTCAGACAGCAGGCGTTGCGTGCAAAGATCGGGAGGCTCGACGCGGTGCTTATTACTCACTGTCATGTCGATCACGTCTTTGGGCTCGACGATATCCGACCGCTGAACTTTCGCTACGGCGCGATGCCGATCTTTGCTAACGAGATCGCATGGATCGACCTTCGGCGCATTTTTCAATATATCTTCAAGCCGACACATTTCGGCGGTGGCCTGCCGCAACTTATCCCGCACACGGTTTACAACAACGCGCCCTTCTGCATCGGCGCGATCGAGATCACCCCGCTCGAAGTTATTCACGGCAAGCTTCCCGTGATCGCTTATCGATTCAACGATTTTGCTTACGCAACCGATTTGAACTTCATTTCGGATGATACGATCGCCGGCCTTCAAGGCCTCGAAGTTCTGGTTCTTGACTGTGTGCGCTTAAAGCCGCACTCGACGCATTTGGGCCTTAACGAGGCGCTTGAATACGCCGAACGTATAAATGCAAAACAGACATTTCTGACGCACCTTAATCACGACGTACTGTATGCGCGAGATGCGGGATTGCTTCCTGACGGCGTTCAGTTTGCTGTTGATGGTTTGGTAATCGAATCATGAATCCGAATCTGACGATTCGCCCCGCAACGATCGACGACGTACCTGCGGTCGTTCAAATGCTCGCGGACGATTTTCTTGGCGAACAACGCGAACGCCCTGAAGATCCGCTGCCGGAGTCCTATTTCGAAGCGTTCCGCGAGATCGAAAATGATCCGAACAACGAGCTTGTTGTTGCGATTCTCGACGAAATGATCGTTGGAACGTTTCAATTGACCTACACACCGTCGTTAAGTTTCCAGGGAAGCACGCGATGCACTGTCGAATCCGTACGTGTAGACGCAAAACTTCGCGGGCAGGGAATCGGGCGCGAAATGATGTTATGGGCTATGGAACGCGCTAAGGAAAAAGGCTGTGTTTCGATGCAGCTTACAACGCATTCCGAGCGAAAAGACGCACACCGTTTTTATGAAGGCCTTGGCTTTAAAAGCACACATCTTGGCATGAAACTGACCCTAGAATAACCACAAGATATTGTGTTTCCAGAAACTTACAGTCATGAGCCAATAATTTAACCACTTACGTCACTCCTTCAGCGCTAAATGCTGTAAAACCAAGCCTTAGCACTTTTCTTAAAAAACACAACATTTGGTGTTGACAAAGTGTTAGAGACACAATATATTCTATATCCACTGCAGGAGAAAGCCCTTGATTTTGCGCTGAGGACCCACCTGCAAATCAACCGAAAATAAGTCGGATTTACCACGGGCCGCTCGCTAGAAGTAGGCGAGCCGGCTGAGGGAGATTTTCTCACTCAAAAAACGCCCGTAAAGGGATCTCTTGCCGAATTTTTGGACCTGGCCGGGAGGCAAAAACGCATCGCGTGTATGGATACATTCATAGGACAAAGCACAGCCGCCACACGTAAAGAAGAGACGCAGACCACAATGCGTGTTACGAAGCGCAACGGCAACGACGAACCGGTCGATATCAATAAGATCGTCCGGGCGATATCGCGATGCACTCCTAATCTTCCAAATGTCGATGTGATGCGGATCGCCACGAAGACGATCAGTGGCCTGTACGACGGTGCGACCACCCGCGAACTAGACAAGCTTTCCATCCAAACGGCATCGAGCCTGATATTCGAGGAACCGGAATATTCACGCCTCGCCGCTCGCCTTTTGAATCAGTACGTCGAAAAGGAAGTTCATAGTCAGGAGATCCAATCCTTTTCTCAATCCATTGCATTTGGTGTTCGTGAAGGGCTTATAGCCGATCGCGTCGCCAAATTCGTTTCGGATAACAGCCGCAAGCTGAACGACGCGATAGACCAGACCCGCAACGATTTGTTCGAGTTTTTTGGCCTACGCACACTATACGATCGTTATCTCTTGAAGAATCCGGTCACGCGAAGCGTGATCGAGACCCCGCAGTTCTTCTGGATGCGCGTTGCTTGCGGCTTATCCGAAACGCCGATGGAGGCGATAGAACTTTACAGATTGTTTTCATCGCTCGAATACGTACCGTCGACTCCGACGCTTTTTAACTCGGGAACGAAGCACGAGCAGCTCTCATCTTGCTTTCTGCTCGATTCGCCGCAAGACAGCCTGGAAAGCATTTACAAAAAGTATTCGGACGTCGCGATGCTCTCGAAATTCTCCGGCGGTATCGGCATTGCTTACCATCGCATTCGGTCCCAGGGTTCGCTGATCCGCGGAACGAACGGACATTCGAATGGCATCGTACCGTGGCTGAAAACATTGGATTCGTCCGTCGCGGCAGTTAATCAAGGAGGCAAGCGAAAAGGCGCTTGCTGCGTGTATCTCGAAACGTGGCACGCGGATATCGAAGATTTTCTCGAGCTTCGCGACAACACCGGCGACGAGGCCCGACGCACGCACAACCTGAACATCGCGAATTGGATCCCGGATCTTTTCATGCGTCGAGTTCAGAACGATGAGATGTGGTCGCTGTTCGACCCGAAGGCTGTACCGCATTTTCCCGATGTTTACGGCGATGAATTTGAAAGTTCCTACACCGAAGCCGAAGCCGGTGGGCTATTTGTTCGACAAGTTAAGGCGCGCGACTTGTACGCCAAGATGATGCGGACGATGGCCCAAACCGGCAACGGGTGGATGACTTTCAAGGACGCAGCGAACCGGAAATCGAATCAAACGGCCCGACCCGAAAACGTTGTACATCTCTCGAATCTCTGCACTGAGATCATCGAGGTGACAAACGACAACGAGACGGCGGTGTGCAATCTTGGTTCGATAAACGTTTCCCGTTACGTCAAAGACGGCGAGTTCGAATTTGAAAAGCTGAATCGCAATGTTCATCTCGCGGTAATGCAGCTCGACCGCGTTATTGATCTGAATTATTACGCGATACCTTCCACCGCAGCTTCGAACAATCGCTGGCGAAACATCGGCCTTGGCCTCATGGGCCTGCAGGACGTTTTCTTCCAGATGCGACTGCCTTTCGATTCCGACGCGGCCAGAAAGATCTCGGCCATGATACAGGAAGAGATCTATTTCGCGGCTCTTGAGGCTTCGTGTGAACTTGCGATTCAGAAAGGCGCGCACGTGGCATTTCGCGAAACTCGAGCGGCAAGCGGTGATCTGCAATTCGATCTTTGGGGTGTGACTCCGGACGCTACGACCCGGTGGGACGCGCTTCGTGAAAAGATCAAGAAGCACGGCCTGCGCAACTCGTTGATGATCGCAATCGCCCCGACCGCGACGATCGCTTCGATCGCCGGTTGCTACGAGTGCATCGAGCCGCAAGTGTCTAACCTCTTCAAACGCGAAACACTTAGCGGCGATTTTGTTCAGGTGAACAAATATCTCGTGAAGGAACTGAAAGAATCGGGGCTCTGGACGGATGAGATCCGAAACAAGATCAAGCTTTCGGAAGGTTCGGTTCAGGAGATCGACGAATTCTCGCCCTCGCTCAAGGCGATCTACCGCACCGCCTGGGAAATTCCGATGCGTTCCTTGATCGATATGATGGCAGAACGCGGAGCGTTCATCGACCAGTCCGCATCGCTCAACCTTTTCATGGAAAGCCCGTCGATCGGCAAGCTTTCGTCGATGTACATGTATGCGTGGGAAAAAGGTTTAAAGACGACCTACTATCTTCGGTCCCGGCCCGCAACGAAGATCGCCCAGGTAACGGCCGAGTTTAAGACTTCCGATCTTCCGGCCGATATTCAGAAAAAGGTTTACACGGACGAAGAGGCGATGGTTTGCTCGCTCGAAAACCCCGAAGCCTGCGAGGCGTGCCAATAAAGATTATGCTTTTAGATCCAGGATTCGATCTCACACTTCGCCCGATGAAATATCCGGACTTCTACGAGATGTACCGGAACTCCATCAAGAACACGTGGACCGTCGAAGAGGTCGATTTCTCGATGGACGTGAATGATCTGCGTGCGAAGATGACTCCGGCCGAACGGCATATGATCAACCGATTGGTCGCGTTTTTCGCGACCGGCGATTCGATCGTTTCGAACAATCTTGTTCTAAATCTGTATAAGCACATAAATTCGCCCGAGGCGCGGATGTACCTTTCGCGTCAGCTTTACGAAGAAGCGGTCCATGTTCAGTTTTATCTTACGCTGCTCGACACTTACATTCCTGACCATCACGAGCGCGAACAGGCGTTTGCCGCGATCGAGAACATTTCGTCGATCCGCAAAAAAGGCGAGTTTTGTATGAAATGGATCGACACGATCCAGGACCTTGATTCGCTCCAGACACAGGAAGACCGCAAGAAATTTCTGCTCAACCTGATCTGTTTCGCAGCGTGCATTGAAGGCATGTTCTTCTTTGCCGCTTTTGCTTATGTATATTTCCTGCGATCAAAGGGATTGCTTCACGGACTTGCCGGCGGAACGAACTGGGTCTTCCGCGATGAATCGGCGCATATGAGTTTTGCGCTGGAGGTCGTAAACACGGTTCGCAAAGAGGAACCTGCATTGTTTGATGATGCGTTGACCCGCGACATTGTGACGATGATCGACCAAGCGGTCGAATGCGAAATGCAGTTTGCCGAAGACATCCTGAGCGGCGGCATTGCCGGCTTGTCTGTTGCCGATATGCGGCAGTATCTCGAATTCATCGCCGATCAGCGCCTCACGATGCTCGGGCTCCCAAAAGTTTACGGTGCAAAAAACCCGTTCTCCTTCATGGACCTTCAGGACGTCCAGGAACTCGCAAACTTCTTCGAACGCCGCGTCTCTGCCTATCAGGTCGCCGTCGCGGGCGAGGTTAGCTTCAGCGAAGCTTTCTAAACATAGCGCTAAAAAAATGAGGACCGGCATGCTGAGGCGTGCTGGTCGTTTTGTTTTCATTCCGGTAGTCGAGGAGGGTTTTTGGTAATTCAGATTACTGAACGCGTACATTTTTTCTCGTGAAAATATGTATGCCGTGGCACCGTCCGTGTCGACGACAATTTCACACCATAATTGACGAGGAAGTATGATCTGTCGATTTCTCACACTCCTATCGGTTTTCGTTTTCTCTATTTTGAGTGTTGCCGGACAAAACGGCCTGATCGCGTACGTACGCGGTGGCAAAGAGATCCGGTTCATCAATCCCGATGGAACGGGTGATCGACAGTTCTGGACACATAAGGATCTTTTTCCGCCACTCGGCATCTTCGAGCTAGCCTGGAAGCCGGATGGAACGGAGTTGGCATTCTCAAGCGCTCACGAGGGATTAGTCTCGGCGTACATGGCGGACATCTACTCGATCAAACGCGACGGCTCGAATTTGCGTCGGATCACGAATCCGCCCGATCGTGCCGGTCTCGCCCGCTTGCCTCAAGGCTCTGTGACGGTGAAGGTCATCAGCGCGGGTTTTGTGGGAGGGGATAACCCGGGGAAATTTATCGTCTATATCGCCGGGGCGGAGGATCCTCAGGTGATCGCACTTGGCGAAGGCTCGACCACTGTTGTGTTCAATCGGGTCGCTGACTTCGGCAAGGTGCCGCAAAGCATCGTAGTTATAGGAAATGAGTATCGGTGGACCGTTCCCGGGGTTGACGTGGTCGCCGGCCGCAACGTTACGGCCACAATGCCGATAAGCGGTCAGGGAATCGAGCTGCGCGGCGCATTTCGGCCGGTATGGCGTGCTGATGGTTCACGGATTAGTTACCGGGATGGACTTTGTTTGTTGAACAGCACGAGCGCTACACCGGCACCGGGGACGCACCCCTACGCACCGCTCTTTGCAGGAAAGAATCCGACCGGCTCGTGCTCCTGGGATTGGGGCAAAACTTCCGCGACTGCGAACCAATTGTTCTACACGTCCAACGATTCCGAGTCTGCTATCTATCAGGTGACGGAAGGCGGTGCCCACCCCGGAACAAAGGTTACCGAGTTTTCGGACCTCGCTAATCAGCACACGAAGGATATGCGGTTGCTGCCGGATGGTTCCGGCCTGCTCTACTCCACCATGAATCACTTCTGGGACTCGTCCAACATCTTTCTATACGATTTTGGATCGAGGAGTACGACGCAGGTCACCAAGCTCGAAAAAGCATTCGCACGGAAGTTCAGCGTCGCCCCCGATAGTAAGTCGATCGTGTTTGAGAGATGTACGGACAAGGAAGCAGACGAGGGATGTGATCTTTGGACGATCGGGGTAAACGGAGCAGGCGCGCGTATGTTGGTAAAGAACGGGGTCGACCCGGCCTGGGGAAAATAAAATCAAGCCTCGTGGTCTTGCGCGCGCAACTTCTTACTCAATTTCTCAACTTCGCCGCACGCCCGTCGATATCCTTTACGAAGGCGTCTTTTCCGTCCATATATGCATCGGGGTCATCGGGAAATTGGTTCGCAAGACGCCGTTTCAGATCACTGTATTCGTTCGCGAATTTCGGGTGGGCGATCAGAAAGTCGCGAAATGCGAGGTGACGCCTGATCTGGTCCGTTCCCGTCTCGAACACATGGATCTGGTGCGTTCTAACTCCCGCGTCATTATCTTTTCGAAAGTATCGGCGACCGATTATTCCAAACTCGCCCATCACCTCGTAGCCAAGCTCTTCCATCGCTTCCTTCTGCTGGTCTACTTTTGCGATCTCACCAACCTCGACGAGAATATCGATCACAGGTTTCGCGAAAATACCTGGTATGGCTGTGCTGCCGATGTGATGAACGGCAATGACATGTTTGCCGAGTCCGCCGGCCACGCGCGTTGACTCCGCGGTGAACATGCTTCGCCATTCAGGGCTGTAAGGAACCACCTTAATCTCCTTCATAAAACCATGGTATGAGCTTGCGGATAGGTTCTTCACTCATGCGTTGTTTCGCGTTTTCTGAGGGCAGATCTTATGATGTTTATACACATGAATGGTCAGATCACTGAGTTTATCAAACATCACTATCGTCACTTCAATGCCGCTGCGCTCATCGACGGAGCTGAAGGTTACAAAAAGCATCTCGATGGCGGCGGCAAGATGATGATCACGCTTGCCGGTGCGATGTCGACGGCGGAGTTGGGGCTGAGTCTTGCCGAGATGATCCGGCAGAACAAGGTGCAGATAATTTCCTGCACGGGCGCGAATCTTGAGGAAGATCTCTTCAATCTAGTCGCACACGATTTTTATGAACGCGTTCCGCATTATCGTGACCTCACACCGCAGGACGAACAGGAATTGCTCGATCGTCACATGAATCGCGTTACCGACACGTGCATTCCCGAGCACGAGGCGATGCGGCGGCTTGAGAAAGCGATGGTCGAGGTTTGGACGCACGCCGAGGCCGAGGGCCAGCGATATTTTCCACATGAGTTCATGTATCAGGTCCTGAAGAACGGCTCGCTCGAGGAGTATTACCAGATCGATGTGAAGGATTCGTGGATGTACGCTGCTGCAGAGAAAAACCTGCCGATGGTTGTGCCGGGCTGGGAAGACTCGACGATGGGCAACATGTTCGCCGGGCACGTGATCACCGGTGACGTCGAAAACGTCCATACCGTACGCACCGGCATCGAATATATGACGATGCTTGCGGAGTGGTACACGAACAACGCAAAGGACGATTCAACTATCGGCTTCTTCCAAATAGGCGGCGGCATCGCTGGCGATTTCCCGATCTGTGTCGTGCCGATGCTCCACCAGGACCTGCAGCGGGATAATGTCCCCGTTTGGGGTTATTTCTGTCAGATCAGCGATTCGACCACGTCTTACGGCTCATATTCCGGCGCGGTTCCGAATGAAAAAATTACCTGGGGTAAACTCGAAGCCTCAACTCCAAAATACATCGTCGAATCCGACGCATCGATCGTCGCGCCGTTGATGTTTGGGTATATTTTGGGTTGGTAGCCGGTAAAATTGAGCCCCAGCTAGCCGTGATATAATTTGAAAATATGACCGTGCAGACGATACCCGAAATCGACGAGATGACAGCGGCGCAACAGATCGAGTTGATGGAGGCTCTATGGAAGAGTATGAGCGAAAGAAACGTCAACGGTGATCCGCCGGACTGGCACCTCAAATATCTCGAAGATCGCGAGAGTGCCGTTGCTAAGGGCGAAGATTCATTCATCAGCCTCGATGAATTTGAGAAAGGCGTTCGCGACGAGTTGAAATGATTATCAGGGTACTTCGTTCCGCGAGGCGCACAGTCGCCGATGGAATTAGGTTCTACGAACGTCAACAGTCAGGGTTGGGAGCTTACTTTCTTTCGTCGATAATGTCCGACCTGGGTCGCTGAGCATCTACGCCGGAGTCCATCAAAAACACAACGATTACTTCAGAATGGTTTGTACCAAATTTCCTTATTCGATCTATTATCGAAAGGAAG
>QHXS01000051.1:0-304 GCA_003223975.1 Acidobacteriota bacterium | reverse complement strand
ACCCGAAACGGACGGAAGACGCTCTTCGCAAAGCTGATTCTTGAAGGTTTAGGCATCGATCGTCAATCCACATTGTTTGCGTACATACTAGTTGAAGACGATGAACATTGTCCTTGCTACAAACAAGCAGAATCCATTATTAGAATTGCGCAATTGTGAAAAGTTTCACGACGGCTCCGGTTTCAAGACTGAAGTATTCGTTCGCTCAGGTGGTTTTGCTCTGGAAACCACTTTCTATTTTGAAAGCTTTCCGCTGAAGCAGTGCATTGAGAACTTGTCTGAAATGGCTGAAACTCTGAAAGGC
>QHXS01000050.1 GCA_003223975.1 Acidobacteriota bacterium | reverse complement strand
AACAACTATATAGCTGAGATACGGCGCTCCTCTCCCGGAGCACACGTGTCGATATGTAGTGATTTTCGAACAAGGGGAAGGTGTATGAACAATATTAGAAAGTATTTGTCGGCGGCAATATGCTGCCTTCTGATCTTATGCATGACTATAAACGGGGCGGTACTCGTAGACGACAACTTCGCAGATGCCAACAGCCAAAATCAAGCGTTACCGACGTCGATCAGGATATTCAACGGCCGAGCGGCTACGATACGGACAGACGCGCCTGGTTCGGTGACCTTCAATCCGGCGAGCACGTCGAGCGAAGGGTTTTGGGGATTTTTTACTGACGGCGCTCCTGTAACGTTAGCCATCGGCGATCGTCTTACCGTCTCGACGACATTTTCTCTTCAAGGTGTGGCAGCGGCGGGCGGTACAGACCTTCGTTTCGGCGTTTTTGATTCGAAGGGAACCCGCAATACAGCAAATCTGACCGGCGGGATAAACAGCCCGACATTTGCCGATGACACCGGCTACGCTGCTCGCCTGGCGGGCACCACGGGCACGGGCAACCCGTTTACGTTGTTTCATCGTGTTGCACCGGGCGCGAGCGATCCGCTGATAAATGCCACCACGCCCTTGCCCAGCTCGGAATATATTGAGATTCCCGGAACCAGTGCAACGCCGCGACAGGCGCTCACGAACGATGTTCCGTACACGCTGACTTACCAGATCGAGCGCGTTACAGATACCGACACGCGGCTGACGGTCTCGCTCATCGGCGGCAGTGTGAATTTGAGCACAACCGGAACAGAAACAAGCACTACACCGCACACGACCTTTGACTGGTTCGGAATGCGCATTCCGGGAACGAATTTCGCGACCGGCATAACGTTTACGGAGTGGTTTGCAAACTATACTCCGGCCGCCCCTGTTATTGTCTCGCAGCCGCAGCCCTCGACCATAAATGCGCAAGCCGGTTCAAACGTGACGCTGTCAGTAGGCGCGACGGGAAATGAACTTTCGTTTCAGTGGCGTAGGAACGGCCAGCCGATCACGGGAAATCCGACCGCCACCACCGCAACACTTCAGCTAACAAACGTACAGGCCGCCGACTCGGGGGTTTACGATGTTGTTGTAACCAATCCGGGCGGCAGTGTCACGAGCGATCCGGTAACGTTGAACGTTGGCAGCGGCCCGGTTGATACGGCCCCGATCATAACCGATCAGCCGGACGATACGGTGGTCTCGGTTGGCTCGTCAGCGACATTGACGGTCGTGGCAACGGGCTCGAATCTTGTTTATCAATGGTATAAGAATGATGTGTTGATCCCGGGCGCGACCGGTCCGACTCTTTCATTCCCCCAAGCCCAACTCGGCGACACCGGCGATTACCACGTGGTGATCAGCAATTCCGGCGGAAGCGTGACCAGCCGTAATGCTCGGCTAACCGTCGTTTCGACCATGTCACTCGTTGACGTTGCGCCGCCGACGGGTACGGAGAACGTTTGCGTAGATACATCGATACAAATAACCTTCGACCAGCCGCCCGTGCCGGGAACCAGCGGTTCGATCCGCATTTACCGATCGGACGGCACACTCATCGACACGATCGATATGTCGGCCGACACCGTTCCGGGCACGGTCGTTCCGGGTACTCAGTCCTCGAAGAATATCGGTGGTGCGAGTAGCCGCTTCAACTATTACCCGGTACTTGTTAACGGGAATGTCGCAAATGTTTATCTACATCAGCAGCTCGATTACAACCAAACATATTACGTTCAGATCGATCCGGGCGCGATCACGGATGCGAGCGGCGCGCCCTTCGCAGGCGTGTCCGATCCGGACCAGTGGACATTCCGCACACGGACGGCCGCTCCATCCGCCGGCACGAACACTATCATTGTTTCTGCAAACGGCGACGGCGATTTCTGCACGGTTCAGGGCGCGGTCGATTTCGTGCCCGTCAATAACACCGTCCGCCGCACGATCTTTGTTCGCGATGGCGTTTATAACGAGATCGTTTATGTTCGCTCGAACAAGCGGTTCATTAGCGTGCGCGGCGAATCACGAGATGGAACGCGGATCGAATACGCGAACAACGAGAACCTTAATACCGGCACACTCAACCGGACGCTGTTCGGCGTAGATGCTTCGGATTTCCAGCTTTGGAATATCACCATTCGAAATACGACGACGAAGCTTAACGCGGTCGCGAATACCCGCCAAGCCGAGGCGTTCCGCGGAAACAACGACCGAATTCTGCTGAATCACGTCGCTTTATACAGCTTCCAGGACACGCTACTCCTGCAGAGCCAGGGGCCGCAAGGCGACTATGTAAATAACAGCTATATCGAAGGCGATGTCGATTTCACGTGGGGTGCCGGAACAGTATTCTTCAGGAACTGCGAACTAAAGGACGTGGCTCCGCCGTCGCGCCCGCAGGCCTACTATTCACAGATCCGAAATCCGCAGAACAAGAATGGAAATGTTTATGTGGGATGCCGTCTCACGCGGAACCCGGATACGCCTGACAATTCGGCTTATCTTTCCCGGATAGATCCGGACGATTTTCCCTTCAGTCAGGTCGTTTGGATAGATACACTAATGGACCACCACATCCGTCCTGAGGGGTGGCTGATCAACAACCCGAGTCTTGATCCGACGCCGGCAAATTATCCGAATATAAGATTCTGGGAATACAACAGCCGCGATCTGGAAACGGGAGCGCCGGTAGACGTGAGCCAGCGACATCCGTTGTCGCGCCAGCTCACAGCGGAAGAAGCCGAGTTTTGGCGCGATCCAAAAAACGTTCTCGGCGGCTGGAGCCCTCCCATCAAAGGCACGCCCATGGACTATGACGGCGATGGACGGACGGATATTTCCGTGTTTCGACCGAATGAGAATAATTGGTACTTACTTTTGAGTGCCGGGGGATTCCGGGTCCAGGGCTGGGGGATGAACGGGGACAAGTTGGCTCCTGCAGATTTTGATGGCGACGGGAAGACAGATCTTGCAGTGTTTCGCCCGTCGGATTCGAACTGGTACATTTTCAATTCATCTACGAATACTGTTACGGTCGCGGGATGGGGGTTACCTGGTGATCTTCCGGTTCCTGCGGATTACGGCGGCGACGGGAAAGCTGATCTTGCTGTGTATCGGCCAAGTGAGGGAAAATGGTATCGCAGGGATTCCGATGGAAAGCTGCATATATTTGAATGGGGATTGCCAGGCGACAAACCCGCACCGGCCGATTTCAACGGTGACAGTATCACCGACATGACGGTCTTTCGGCCGTCGGAAGGCAAATGGTACATCCTGAATTCAGGGAATGCATCAATATCGGAATTCACATGGGGCTTGAACGGAGATCTTCCGGTTCCAGGAGATTATTCGGGCGATGGGAAGGCGGACTTTGCAGTTTACCGTCCTTCGAACCAGACATGGTACCGGATGCATTCGGACACGTTCCAGATCCATATCACGACCTGGGGATTGCCGGGCGACCTCCCGACACCGGGCGATTACGACGGCGACGGAAAACAAGACCTAGCGGTCTTCCGTCCATCAAACTCGACATGGTTCATCAATAGCTCAACCGGCGGAATATATTCACAGCCGTTCGGACTCGCAGGTGACGTCCCGGTCGAGAACGCGTTCGTTTATTAACACCCAAAAAGGGGCGGTCAGTAGCCGCCCCTTTTTACAAAACTTCTTTACTTCTATTGCAACTTAGTGTAATCTGTGCAACGGCGGCCAGTAGTCGGTTGTCGGCGGTCAGTTGCCGGTAGTCGAATTCGAATCACAAAGCCTCGATGTTTGTCCCGCAGTTCCCGTTCGTCGTTTCCCGCTGTGTTCGTAGTTTCCCGTCGTTCCCGTCGTTCTGTCTGAGAGTTCTAAGTTCAGGGTTAAAGTTCAAAGTCTCAACCGGAAACTCATTTGTATGCACCATTTCATTGAATTTGCTCAAAACGCGATGTTTGCGCCACCTTTGCGCCACCCCGTCCACCGCGCCGTGGCGCAAACATCGAGGTTTGGGAAAAAGATGCGTGGCCAGGCGGGACACCCGGGAGGCTCAGGCGATACAATTGAAAACATCGTGGCGATGGAAATCAATTTTGAGTTAGTTCGAGACGCCGTCGGCGTCAAAAATGCGTGCGAAGAGTTGGCCCGCGAACCTGTTTTGGGGCTCGATACCGAGACGACCGAGCTTGACCCCTATAAGGGCGAGATGCGGCTCGTTCAGCTAAGTTCGGGACGAAAGACGTTCGTATTCGACATGCTGCCGTTCCGAACGAACGGCGGTCTGCGGGAAAACTCTGAACTTTCCCCATTACGCGGCCTTCTCGAATCGGAAATCTCAACTAAGGTTCTTCACAATGCGAAGTTTGACGCGAAATGGATCCGGCACGAGCTTGGTGCCGAGATCGCAAACGCCTTCGACACATACCTTGCCAGCCAGTTGATCGCGGCCGGCGAGAGCGAACGGCGCCACAGCCTCGCCGACGTAGCCCAATTTTTTACGGGCACCGTTTTAGACAAGACCGAGCAGCTCAGTGATTGGCGCGCGGCAGAGCTTTCTGCTTCGCAGGTCGAATACGCCGCACGCGACGCCGCGATCCTTCTTCCCATACGTGAACAGCTCGTCGACCGTTTAAAGAATGACGATCTGAGCAAGGTTGCCGCGCTGGAATTCGAATGCGTGATGCCGATCGCCGAGATGGAGCTGAACGGATTCGGCGTAGATTGCGACGCATGGCGTGCACAGCTCGATACTGTCCGAGGCGCGCAGGCGAAGGCAGCCGATGAGCTTCAGGATCTGCTTTCGGCGGGCGTTGCGCAGGCTTCGCTTTTTGGGCGAGCCGAGATCAATCTCGATTCGCAGCAGCAGGTAACCGATGCTCTAAAGAACCTCGGGGTCCCAATGCCCGAAACGACGCGTGCATGGCAGCTGCAGCCGCTAGCCGAAAAATATCCGGTCGTCGCAAAGCTGCTTGAATACCGAGGCGTGCAGAAATCGGCCACCAGCTTCGGCGAGAACTTCCTTGAATTCGTTGAGCCGAAGACCGGCCGCGTTCACGCGGATTTTCGACAGATCGGCGCACCGACAGGGCGGTTCTCGTGTTCGAATCCGAACCTGCAACAGATACCTCACGACGATGCGTATCGTAAATGCTTTCGCGCCGGCCAGGGCCGCACGCTCGTGATCGCCGATTATTCGCAGATCGAGCTTCGCATTCTTGCAGAGTTTTCGGCGGACGAAAAATTTATCGAAGCGTTTCGATCAGGAGCCGATTTTCATCTCACGACCGCCGCGCAGGTTTTCAATGTGAAGCCGGAAGAGGTAACGCCGGACCAGCGTTCGTTCGCAAAGCGGCTAAATTTCGGCATCGTATACGGCGTTGGCGCGTCGCGTTTCGGTCTGATGACCGGCCTCTCGCAGACGGACGCCGAGAACACGATGCGGCGATATTTTTCGACGTACCGAAAGCTTGACGCATACCTTCGCGATTCGGGCGGTCGCGTCACGAGCGAGCGAAAGGCGCGAACTGCTAGCGGTAGATTATTGCGGCTGAATTTCGACGAGAATGATCGGCAGGCGGTCGGCGCGGCCCGTCGCTACGGCGTGAACATGCCGATTCAGGGAACCTCAGCGGACATCCTGAAACGAGCGCTTCGGCTGCTGCACGACGCAATTCGCGGAACTTCAACACGACTCGTAAACATCGTGCACGACGAGATCATCGTAGAGTGCGACGCTGGCGAAGTGGAGAACGCGAGAATAACTCTGGAAAAGGCTATGACCGACGCCGCAGTTGAATTCATCAAGAACGTGCCGGTCAAAGTTGACTCGCGGGTTTCCGAAGCGTGGTCGAAAGGTTAGTTGCCCGACAGGTCGGCCGCGACCAGGAGATCGGCAAACATTCGCATTTGATCGCGAGTGAACGTGAAATTGGCGTCGCCAAGTTTGAACTGCACATTCGAATTCGACGCGATCTTGGTCAGAACATTGCGATCGATGAGGAAATTGAGGTATTCCATATCCTCACGTGCCCTTGCGGCGTAGCGGGCATCACCGATCTCGAACTCTTCGCCTCCGGCGAAAACTGTAAGCGAATGCTTCTCCGCAAACTGTGGTTTTTTCGACATTACCCAGAACGTGAGCATTATCTGTTCGGGTGCATGTTCGAGAGTCTGGCCGGGATAGAAAAAACCGACCGCGAAATTCATGGCCATTAGCTTCGCATTCTTTGCTTCGGAATCGGAGAAATTTTCGGCGACGCCCATCAGTTTCGATGAGCCCGATCCGGCATCGTATGTGAGCTTGATCTTGCTGCCTTTCAGCTGCGAAGAAAGGTCCTGATTGCTTTTCTGAGCGTTAACGACGACTGAAGACAGAAATAGAGCAGTGGCGATAAGAACGTATTTTTTCATGGTGAGTTTACAACGGGCAGGAAGAGAAAGACCGTACCGAAAGCTTCGGTACGGTCTTATTATCTCACAAGGTCGCTGACGCTCGCCAGAGATATTTTCTAGCTTGCGGTCGCTTCCTCAGCCTGTGGTTTCTCGCTCGCGATATAGAGGATGCGGGTGCAGCTTTCACAGGTGATGATCTTGTCGCCGCGTTTTACTTCTAATGACATCTGCGGCCGAAGAGACATGAAACATGCCGAGCAAGAACCGTTTACCACCTCAGCAACGGCGATGCCGTCACGGCTGCGTTGGGCGAGGCGGTTATAAACCGATGCAAGATTCGCCGGCAGTGTCTTGAAGACTTCGTCCCGCTTTGCAGACTCGATCGCAAGCTCTTTCCGTGCCGCCTTCACCTCGGCATCGAAAGCCGACAATGCTTCGTTACGTTTCGCATCGTGGCTATTGATCTCATCGGCGCGAGTTTCGAGTTCTGTGTCGACCTCCTCGCTTTCCGACATTTTTTCCACAACTTGCGTTTCGAATGCGGCGATCTGCTTTTGGATCGTGTCGGTTTCTCGCATCGCAGTTTCGTATTCTTTTTGATTCTGCGCGTGTTTCAGGTTTCGCTCCGCACGTTCGAGGTAGGTTCGGTTGTCGGCGATCTGTTTTTCGAGTTCGGCTCGCTCAGCGATCAGCGTGTCGCGACGGTTTTGCACCTCCCGAATGGAAGAAGCGTGCTGGTCAAACTCTTGTTCGATCTCAGCACGCTTTGTGTCCGCTGTTCCGATTATTTGTTTCAATCGACGGATATTCGTGTCCGTCTTTTGCAGGTCGATCAATTTTTCAAGCTCTTGCTTCACTTCTGTTTCAATGCTCCCAAGTACTTCTCGATTTCTAGTTTAACGAGTGTAGCCTGAAATACAAAGCAGGCTTGTTAACGTACTCGGTCATCCAAAAAAATCGCCAAGTGCCGCCGAGCGTCTGATGCTTCGAAGCTGTCGGTGAGTTCATTGAGCTTGACCGTGATCCATAAGCTATTCTCTTCGCTTGGTTTAAGTACCAGTTCTATGTTCTTTTCAGGCATGCCGAAATGTGTGATCCGGGCAAACGCAAGGCCGCCGAGACGCATAAAACCGTCGCTCGGAGCACGCGTCCAACCCGCTTCGACCGTCAAACATCTCACACCGCGGGTGAGCCGCAGCAAGGTGCCCTTCATAGTTGCACTACGGTGAACAAATGTATGGGGCGATTCGCGCTCGACATGGATGTTCTTTGCGACATTTTCGGCACTCAGCGCGACATCGATGAACGATTGAAACAGTCTCTCGGTACCAACTTCCCGGATCGAATCGTTTGCGGCTTTCAGCGTGAGATAGTCGGCAATGTCGTCACGGCCTGATGCTCTTGCATTATCGATGACATTCGATAGTTTTGCGGACCAGATCTCGTCCAGTTCATTCGTCACAGGTCGAGAATAGGTTCAGCTGAGGCGAAACGCAATTTCGTGATATCATTTTCAAATATCACGCATTGCTTCGCCCCCCTTGTTTACGGTAATTTGCGATTCGTTTTATGAAGAACTTCCCGTTTTTGATCGCTCTTGCTGGTTTAGCTCTTATAGGGGCCGCACAGAACACGCAAGTCCAGACGGTCGAAACTAAGAAGACGATTGCGGTAAAGAAATCGCCGACGCCTGTAAAAAAGACGTCCTCCGCGGCAGGCGTAAAGAAGGCAGCTCCAAATAGCCAAACTTCAACCTCCGGAACAAACGCGGCTAAGAAATCATCGGTTCCAATGCCCGCAGCGACATCTTCTGCAAAAAAGGCTGCACCAAAACGTGACGACAGGGCCGAGCTTGATGCGGCGTTGGGGATTGCAGATCCGGAGCAAAAGATCACCGCGTTATCGAAATTTCTTAAGGACTTTTCGCGGTCTGAACTTCGGTCTCGTGCAGCCGAGTCGTTGACGGCCGCGCGCGCAGCCGTCGGAGATACAAAGCTCCAAGCGGGCGATCGTGAAAATGGACTTAAGCTAACACGCCTGGCGATCAGCGAAGCGCCTGTACCTTATCCGGACAAATTGTTCACCGAGGTCATCGCTCGAGTGCCGACGACGTTGGCGCTTCGCGGCGAACCTGTGGTTGCGATAGAGATCGCGTCCGCGGTGGAAAAGCATTCGACTACAGCTGCTCAACTTCTCGCACTGGCTAATTTCTATCTTTCCATAGAGAATGCCGATGAAGCACGGCGGCTTGCCGAAGCCGCATTGAAACTCAACGAAAAGTCACGCGATGCCTATCTTGCCCTCGGTATGGCAAGCCGATTGAATTTCGACCTCGAAGGCGCGTCAGCGGCATTCGAAAAAGCCGCAGAACTAGATGCGGATTCCGTTTCCGCGCGGCAAAGTCTTGCCGAAATGAAACGGGCTCTCGGGAAACCTGAAGAGGCCCTAGCAATTTACACGGCTCTATTGGAAAAAGACGGCACTGACTCGCGGTCGCGCGACGGCAAGATCCTGGCGCTGTTTGACGCGGGGAAACGAACCGATGCGGAGACCGAGCTTGGAAAGGCAATCGAGTCTAATCCGGGAAATTTTGTGTTGCTTGCAGGGGCCGCTTATTGGTACGCGGCGAAGGGCGAAAGTACAAAAGCGATCGATCTCGCCGGAAAGGCAATTGCCGCGGAGCCGCGGTACGTATGGTCGCACGTAGCCCTTGGGCGTGCGTATTTGATGGATGGACGGTATGCAGATGCTGAACAGTCGCTACTAAGAGCTCGAATTTATGGGAATTTTCCTTCGCTCGATTACGAGCTCGCGGCGGTCCGGTTCGCGGCGGGATTTTATCGCGAAGCCGTGGAGGAGCTGGAAAAAAGTTTTTCGGTGAAGGACGGAAACATATCGACGAAGCTCGGGCGCAGGGTCGAGCGATCGGAAAAAAACATTACTGATCTTGTCGCTCACGAGCGGCGAGCGAGCATCCTGCAGCCTGTGGCAGCGGACGATGTTGAGCTGGCGGCGAAGCTGAAGGCCCTGCTTGAATTACGCACGGCGCTTTCAAGTGCGTCGCCCGACCCGATCCGAGCTTCGGAATTGACCGATGCGTTTGCCGGTGGCGGCGACAAGATGCGTTTTTACCGGCAGATCTATGCGGCTAACGAACTGCTCGAAAAAAAAGTAGCACCCGCGAAAGCGCTGGAATTATCGCGTAGCGCAGTCGGAAGCGTGGACGATGGCCTGAATGTTCCTTCGCCGGCAGGAGCGATGATGGCAAGCGAACTATACGTTAAAAGAACCGCCGCATTTGCTGCGGATAAATACATTGTTGTTCCGGATGTATCAAAACAAATTTTATCGTCGGTCGCCCGCGGACGGATCGAAGAGATCGCGGGCTGGTCGCTTTTGCAGCAGGGAAGCACCGCCGACGCGGCAACCCGGCTCCGACGCGCGATAAATGTACTTCCGGAAAAAAGCGCCTGGTGGCGTTCTAGTTACTGGCGTCTTGGCAAGGCTCTCGAGGCGGAAGGGAAAGACAGCGACGCTCTAGACGCCTACATAAAAAGCTATGCGAGCGGCGATCCGGACGCGGTGAAATACGCTGAGATCGAAACCGTCTACAAACGTGTGAACAAAAGTACCGACGGACTCGAGGCCTTGCTCGGAGTTGGTCCTGCCAAAGCAGAGGTGAAAGCTCCCGATACTATCGCTTCGGCATCACAGGAAGTTAAGGTGCCCAAAGAGATCGCCGCGCCTGAAGTTAAAATACCTAGTTCCATTGCGAAGACAGAGCCTACGCCCGAAACACCAGTTAGGCAGACAGTCGAGAAGAAAAGTGATTCGGCTGTTGAAACGAAGATAGTTTCGGTAGCTGAAAAAACGCCCGAACCGGTGCCTGTGACCACCGAGGAAAAAATTATTCCGAGGGAGACGCCCTCGCCAGAGCACAGTATTGAGTCGCAAAAATCGGACGCTGTGAAGACCGACGAAGTGAAGCCGGTCCCGCAGCTTGAGGAAGTACAACAGAAGGTTGAAGAAAAGGCGTCCGATATAAAACCTGCAGCGAAGGTTCCGATTGAAGACCTCAACGAAAATGGGGAGGTCAAAACGAAATCGGTGCCCGTCGAGCCGGTTGCCGATGATACAAAATCGCCCGTCGTTTCGCCAACACCCAAACCACTCTTCGAGCCTGTGGTTATCGAAATAAAAAGCGGCAGGCCGCCGGCAAAAGACGGAGCGAATAAAGAAACTCCATTGAAGGTTGCCGAAGATCCACCTTCAGATCTAAGCGGCCGGCAGCGAGTGGTAGAAGGAAAAGAAGTAACTCACGATGTTCCGCCTTGCTCGATCAGCGTTAGCCAGGATTCGATCTCGATCGTCGCAGGCAGCGGCGGCGTCGGCCTGCTGGTCAGCGCGGATAGCGCCGACGTCAAAGACATCAAATTCGTTTCAAGCAGTCCGAAAGATATCGAGGTTTCGGCCGAACCGCAGATCGCCGGCATCTCTGGACGCGCTTTGTTCCTGATAAAGTCACTCAGCACGGCGACAGGTGTTTATCAGGTTACTTTTTCGTTGCCTTGCGGAAAAAAAGAAGTGCAGGTCAAGACGCGTTAGTTCGACGAAGTTCCATGGTCCTCGTTGATCGTACTGTTCGTGGCGAGCACAGCAAGTACCAGGAAGAACAACGCGTTTGAAGGGGTTCGCAGCGGAAAATCGAAAAAGCTGTGGATAGCGATACCTAAACATCCCGCGAGGGAGCCGATCCTTATGCTCCGGATCAAAGCATCGGTACTCCTGGCGACCGCTCTTATTCCATTACTGAAGAGCAGCCAAATAAATACCGCCACGCACCCGAATCCGATGATGCCTCCATCCGTAAGCATTTGCAGGTAATCGTTATGCGCCTGCTCTATTCGAAACGCACCGCTATTCGTGTCAAAACGAGAAAAGGCTGTGCCAAACGTGTCGAGCCCCGAGCCGATCAGAGGGTGAGCCAAAAAGATGTCGATCCCGGTTTTCCAAATATGGATACGGCCGCTCGAGACATCGACATATTGCTCTTGAAAACCGAAACCGCGCAACAGCGAATCTCCGGCACCGAGATAAAATACTAATCCTATAACCAAAAGCGAGATCGCTACGGCTGCTGTAAGAAAAACCAGCCGATGTATCTTTGGGTCAGGTTCCTTCCCACGCCGCTTCGTATTCTTTTTAGCGGGCAGCAAATACGTCGCAGCAGTTACGAAGGCAATGACGCCCGCGAAGCTGATCACGCCGCCTCGTGAGCCAGTGAAAAAAAGCGCAATGCTCATCAAGATCGCAGCGATCAGCAAAAAAGCCTTTCGATCGCGCTTCAGCCCGCTTCCGAGCAGCAACCCGAGGACCAGCCCGGCGGTCAATTCCATCATCGCCGCAAAATGGTGCTGATTTACGAACGGGCCGAACGGGATCGCTTGCGGCGTCGGGCGCATTCCATAAATTCCCTCCGGATCGGAGAGCCGCTGCAGCACTCCAAAAAAAGCCATGATCGAACCGAAGATCGCGATCGTGTATGCCACCCGACGCGCCCTTTTTTTCGAATCAATAAATGTAAATGCAGCAGCAAAAAAGATAAAGCAAACACAAAGATTAATAATGAAGAAGCGCGTCGCAAAAGCATCGAGACTGAATGCCCGTGTCGCTTCGGTACTCAGAACGCCGGGCGAAACTCCCGGATCGCCAAAAGGCAGCAACTGGATCGACCCGAGTGCAATGAGTACAAGCAGAGGCAGCAGCAGCAGATGCGTGCTAAATCGGAATGCGCCACTCCGAAACGATTCGGCTATCCAGAGGCAGATGATGGTCCCGGAGATAAGCGATAAGATCCCAAGCGAGATCGCGTCGACGCCTCCAAAAAGCAGTGTCGTCAGGATCGGCATCGCGCAAAGTAGCACGAAAAGGGCGGTGGTGGGTCGCGACGGCTCTGAATATTGTGTTTCGTAGAAAAATGACATCGGAGACTTATTTTTGAATTAATTCGAGATCGTCGAACCAAAAACTTCCTGATGCAGAACATGCCGCCGCTATACATTCGCCGCGCAGAAACCGGATATCGACACCGTCTATATCTCCGGGTACTTGAAAATCTACTGTTGATATCGCCCATTGCAGCGACGGTTGGAGCGGTGCCGAGATCGAAATACGCTTTCCATCTTTAGCAGAAGCAACTTCCCAGAAAAACTGCACCTTCGAATTCACGTCGCTTCGATAATTTATCTTCAATTGATAAGCAGCACCCGGCCGGACTGCCACTGTCTGCGACACTCCGCGAAACTCCCGAAATTCGCTGCCGCTTAGCACGACGATGAGGCTGTAATTACCGGAATGTTTCTGAGCGTCGGTAACCGCGACCTGGGGGTAGGTGCCCTTGAAAACTCTCCAATCGAAAATATTCGGATTTTCCGCGACTATTTTTCCCTCAAACCCCGGATTTGAGATCTTTCCTACCGCGGCTTCGTCGGGACCGGTTTCTTTCGCTGGCCCAATCAAGGTGATCGCGTCCGTGAAGCGTTTCTGATCGATCAGCAGACTTCGCAGTCGGCTGTAAGCATCGAGATACTTGTCATCTTTCGCCTGCGGCTCTATCTTGTTCCAGATCTCCAAAGCCTTGTTCAATTCCTTCTGATCGGCAAGGAGAACTGAAAACGCGACCTCAAACGACGGTATACCTGCAAGGCGCGAATGCGCGAGGTCGAGATCGCCGTCGCTGAACTGAAGGGCTGTCGACGCTGCCGAAGCGGCGTATTTCGAATCACCCGAAACCGCCTTTCTTAACTCTGCGTAACCTTCGTCATCGTTACCTTCCCGAAGTAAGAAATTTCCTAGTGCCCAATTAACTTGGGAATAATTCGGGGCCAGTTCCTTGGCGCGGCGAAAGGCTGCTTCTGCGCGCGCGTTATCGCCGACACGCCCGTACGTTGAGCCCAGCGAAAGCCAGAGCAGATAATTATTAGGGGCAAGCGCCGCAGCAGTTTCGTACTCGCGAAGTGCTATCTGAAGATCGTCAGTTTCGAAAGTTTTTTCATAAACAGCGGCCCTCGCAAAATGGGTCTGTGGATCTGCCGGCGAGATCGAGACGAGAAGGTCGCCAACCTCCTTAACTGAGGCATTTATCGACGCGGACGAAGCGAAGCACCAAAGGAAAACTTTTACGGAGAAATACGTGACGACAACCGCGAATAAAATGCAGACCAGGCGAACCGGTAATGATTTGAATCTGATCGCTTTCAAGATTATTCGTGGCGAGGTCAATCGAAGTCCAGTGATTCGATCTTGATCTGTGCGCGTTTTAGAGAAATGTTTGACTCACGGCAGATCTCACGCAGGCCGCCAAGTTTTTCCCTCGATATTTTTCTGGTGGAAACCAGTATCTCGCGAATCTCCCTTTCTCTGCAAAGCTCAGCAAGCAAACCGTTCGCATCGAAAACGGGTAATCCATTAATGATCTTTCCCTTTTTCAACGGGTCATCGTCGACGAATGCAACTGGTTGATACTTTAATTCCGGATTGTTCCTCAGTTCGCGAAGCACCATTTCGCCGCCATCGCCCGCACCATAGATCAGGACGCGCTGGCCTTCAGTCGCAAAAGGCATCGGCAGCATCTCGCGAAAGACCCTGAACGCCAGTCGGCTGCTGACGAGGGCAAACAACAAGATAAACCCATCGAGAATAAAGACAGCTCGCGAAAAGTTTTGAAAGCGATATATCAGCAAGATCGCGACGATGCTCAATATCGAACCGGAAATTACCCCTTTAGTGAAGGTAATGAGATCCGAAACACTTGTATATCGCCAGATCCCGCGATAAACGCCCGAAGCCAGAAATCCGAAAAGCTTTAATACGATCAGGAGCGGCAGGGTTGTTCGGAAAAGGTCCCAGTTTGCACTGGAGTCTAAACCTACAGCGAGCGCGTAAGCTCCGTAATACGACAACGTAATGAGAAACACGTCGAGCAGGACCTCGAAGATCCGACGCTTGTACGAAATGTCGATCAGAAAGGCGAATACCGCATTATTCTGGGTTGCAAGCTCTTCCTGGCGCTCGTCGTAAACTCTCACCTTTGAAAGAAAAACGCCGATAAAGGAAAGCAAAATGGTAAACAATGATATCAACGCAAAGCTTTGCGTCGCTTCGAGCCGAGCTACCAGTAACGCGAGAACCCCCGCTACTGCCGCGAACAAATAGATCATCAATACTGCCGACCGTTCCGAAAGCCCTAAGGCCACCAAGCGATGCGAAGTATGGTCGCGGCCGCCTTCCGAAGCCTTTCGTCCCCAGAGTTTGCGCAAAACCGTAACGAATGTGGTGTCGAATATCGGAACGAAAAGGATCAGGACCGGAACTGCAAGTACCGTGAGAATGCTTCGCGAACGGCCTCCTACCTGCCCGATCATTACAGAGCTCGCGAGGAGAAACCCGATGAACATCGATCCGCAATCGCCCATAAAGATCGAAGCCGGATTGAAATTGAATATAAGGAAGCCGACCAGGGCGCCTATGAAGACCGAGACAAGTGCGAGCTCAGTATATTGGCCAGTGGAAGCTAAACCGGCAGCCAATGCAGCCGAGGCGATAGCGGCAATTCCTGCGGCAAGGCCGTCCATGTTGTCCAAAAGATTGACAGCATTCGTAATACCAACCAACCAGAAAACGGTAATGCCGATATCTATCAATTCGAATCCGGTCAGCGGAAGCTTTAAGCCGAAACCTATGATTATCGCAGCTCCGAACAGTTGGCCGATCAGCTTTTGATACGGCTTTATGTTCAAATAATCGTCGATCAAACCGACGAGGAATAGGAATGTGCTTCCGGCGATCACGACGTTCGATTCGAATGTCTTAGGTACAAGGAAAAGATAGATCGCCGTAGTGGCGAGGAATATCGCGACGCCGCCGTACATTGCGGTCGGGCGTTTATGCCATCGATCTGATTTCGGTTTCGCGACGAATCCAAACTTGCGCGCCAGGTAACGCACGCCGAATGTAAACAGCGCGGATAGGAGAACGGCAGCAATACCGTATAACAACGCGTTGGTTTTCAGTTGATCCATCAGCGATGTTTCGACGCTGGGTAAATCCTAGGAGCCGACGATCTGCTCATACAGGCGTTTCGTGTCGCTTACCAGGCGGTCCTTTGAAAAATTCGCCAGAGCATAGTCACGAGCTCTAAATCCAATCTCGTGCCTCAATTCGTCATTGCTTTCCAAATGCAAAAGTCCATTTACAAATCCGTCGACGGAATTCGATTCCGTGCCGATCCCGCGTTCGCAGATGTCGAAACCATCGTCCTCTTTTCGCTTTGAACCGAGCAGGTCGACAACGCCGCCGACTGCGGTGGAGATCACGGCCTTTCCGCTGGCCATCGCCTCGATCAGCGAAAGCGGTGTTCCTTCATTCAGCGAGGTCAATGCAACAGCATCCAGGCTCGGATAAATATTCTCGGTGTCTGTCCGATTTCCTAAAAAAGAGACGCGATCTCGAATTCCCATGTCTTTCGCTTTCTCTTCGAGCGACGACCGCAAATGACCTTCGCCAACGATCAGGAATCTAAACCTTGAATTCGGCGATTTGCCGTTCGAATCTAATTTGCCTGCAGCGTCGAGCAGCATTGAAATATTCTTTATCTCAGTTAGTCGTCCCACAAAACCAACCAGAAAATCGCCTTCGTTCGCGCCGATCTCGGAGCGCAATGATCTCTCGGACGTCAGGCCGCTTTCGAATGGCTCAAGATCGATCCCGAGCGCTATTACCTCGAATTGATCTCTTCGACCGATCCTAAAGGTTTCATGGATCTCTTTGAATTGCTGTTTCGAGATCACGATGATCTTGTCGGTTGCAAACCGTGCCAACATTCGCTCTATTGCAATGAAGATGGAAGTTTTCAGCTTCCCATAATAGCTGTGGAAGACATGGCCGTGAAAAGTGTGGACTATTTTCAGTTTTCGCGGTCTTCCTCGAAGCGTGCCGAGGGTAAACCACCGATACATAAACCCTGCGACGCGGCCAACAGCACCCGCTTTCGCCGTATGAGTATGCAAGATGTCCGGCTTGATACGTTTTATCTCCCGATAGATCTTTACCAGTGAAACAATATCCTTCGGCGAAAGCTCGCGGCTCATCTCGGGAATATAGATCGGATAAACACCGCTTTCTTCGGCCAGGTAGTTCATGCCCTCCTCACCTTCGGGAACGCTGCCGGCAATGAGCCATGACTGATGGTCGGCGTCCTGAATATCGCGCGTCTGAAGAACGACGTGCCTTGCAGGTCCGCCGACGTTCAAGCGTGCGATAATTCGCAGTATTCTCATCAATTCAATTCATTGAAAATATCGTATCCGGTTCGTCTTCGTGCCTTATTTCATCGATAGGCTCAGCCTTATTTTGGCCCATATAGAGCCTGTTCGGACAGTTTATTACCATCCCGTCACTTGTGCCTATGTTCTTATATCCGTGAACAACGCCTTTTGGAACGATAATCGCCTTTGGGTCATCGACACCTGCGTCGAAAAACATCGCATATCGATATGTTGGCGAAGTTTCACGATTGTCCCAAACCCGCATATTGAAAGTCGACGGGCCGATAAAACAGAAGAGGTCAGCTTGATCGACGTGTTCATGCGGCCCGCGCTGAACGCCGGGTTTCGTGAACGAGATATAAGCCATTGCAGGGTAAAACTCTGCTTCAAGTTCGTCGTGTCGGAACAATTCGGCCAACCAACCGCGGTCGTCAAAAAACTTTTTCAAAGGATAGATCACGACGCCCTCGATCTCGCCGGAGATAAAAATTGAATCAGCGGCAGTCTTCATAATTTGTTTGCTCCAGTTTCTGCGACCATATTCGACGCCCGGAGCAAGCTTTCGAACGTCCCGGCGTCAGTCCACCAGCCATCGAGTTCGCCCCAGGTCATTTCACCTTTATCAATATAATGATTGTTGACGTCCGTGATCTCCAACTCACCGCGGCCGGACGGCTTAAGTGTCCTGATCACATCAAACACCGTCGGATCATAGAAATAAATACCTATGACGGCGAAATCCGACTTCGGTTCTTTAGGTTTCTCTTCTATCTTTAAGACCGTCTCGCCATCTAAAACCGGTACACCGAATCGTTCGGGATCAGGTACTTTTTTGAGCAAGATCTTTGCACCGTTGGCTTGCTTGGCGTATTCATCCGCAGCGCCCCGGATGTTCGCCTCGATAAGATTGTCACCCAAAACTACGCAGATCGGCTGTTTGTCAGCAAAATGTTCGACTAGGCGAAGCGCGTCGGCGATGCCGCCCTCGCCTTCCTGATACGTATAGTTCAGGTGTTTCAGCCCGAAGTCCTTGCCATTCCCTAATAGCTTTAGAAAATCGCCCGCAGAGTTGCCGCCGGTGACGATCATTATGTCGTCGATTCCCGCGTTGATCAGCGTCTGGATCGGGTAAAAGATCATCGGCCGGTCGTAAACCGGCAGAAGATGCTTGTTTGTTATTTTCGTAAGCGGATGAAGCCGTGTGCCCAACCCGCCCGCAAGTATCACTCCCTTCATATGTTATTCAAGCGCGAATATCCCTGTTTTGAAATGAAAATAAGGCTTTAAGCCTCAAGAACGGAGCCTCGTAAAATCTATAGCTGAGGTATGCGATTAACAACGCCAACGTCAAGTTTACGCCGGTTTCGACAAATATTACTTGCCATAATCCTGTATTGAGACCGAGCTTGCTGAGAATAAAATGTCCGATGCTCATTGCAAGTACATGCAGACAATAAAGGCCGTACGTAATTTGGCCGCATGCCGAAAAAACGCGGTTGTTCCTCATTTTGAAAAACGAATTCTTGGAAAAAACCTGCTCTAAAATGATTAGTGCAAATAGGGCAGCAATGAATGGGACCTGGAACACGCGCAAAGCAGAATAGGCAAATATCTCGCTCTGAAAAAATACCATTATCACAACCAAAAGATAAATCGCCTTGATAACGGTTGCGTCGAGATCTTCAAAAAATCGCACAAACCGAGCGCTCGTGATAGCGAAATACGCGCTCAGACCGCCGATCGCGAGATTGCCGACGAACGAGAATGTATGTCTCGCCAACCACATGCCATTATCGATATTGTTAGCTCGGGATATCAATGAAACAGCTATCGCGGACAAAAAGACCCACGGATAAAATCGGACGGGAACAACGACCAGTATGAACGGCACTACCAGGTAAAACTGTTCCTCGATGGCAACCGACCACAACACACCCAGGGTCGCTTCTGCGGGGAATGCATGCACGATCGCATCGAAATTACTCAAAAAGAAGACGTAGTAACGCCAGTCGGGATTCGGGTGCTGATTGAAGCCAAAGGCATATCGCAGGAAGGATTGAGCGACGAACCCGATGAATAAACAAAGATAATATAAGGGAAAGATGCGCAGGATCCTTCGAACGTAAAAGTTCTTAATATCGATCCGCCCAGTCTGCCTCCGCTCGGCGATCAACAAATAAATTATCAAAAACCCGCTGAGCACGAAGAAGAACTCGACTCCAAGAGTACCGTTAACGGTAAGCCGTTTCGCGAAGATATAAGCAGTCTCGTTCCGAATGGATTCGCTATCTGTATAGAACGAATGAAAGAAAAACACGGCAAGGAACGCAACGAAACGCCAGCCATCCAGATCAGGAAAAAATATCCGCCTCTTTTGTTCACTTTTATCGATCGCTGTTTCCGGCATTTAGATCTGGCTTTCCCGAAATCTCACTCTGCGACTTTAGTCACAAAAACTAATGAACCACAGTTCCAGCATCAGGAGCGACCATAGACGCGAGGAATGATCGTGGCTGCCCTCGAGGTGCTCGGAAATATAATGCTGCACGATATCAGGCCGTAGAATTCCGCGATTCCGGCATTTATCGGAAAGCAAAATGTCTTTCATGAACGTTTTCATTTCGCTGCGGAGCCAATCTCCTATCGGTACCCCAAATCCCATCTTGCGCCGATAAATAACCTCCCGCGGTACGAGACGAGACGCTACTTTTTTTAAGAGCGATTTTGTTTCGCGGCCGTGCATCTTAATTGAATCCGGTAGTGACGCTGCAAACTCGATCAATTCATGGTCGAGGAATGGCGATCTCGCCTCCAGCGAATTTGCCATTGACGCAATGTCGACCTTGACCAGGAGATCGTTTGGCAGATACGTCATCAGGTCGGTCAACATCGCCGCGTCGAGGGCACCCGATCCATTCGCGTTTTCGAACCATCGCCTGAAGGATTCGAATTCGTCCTTTATTGGTAGCGTTCGTTGAAATTCTTCCGTAAAAAGTTCTGCCTTCTCGCTCGGTTCAAATGTCGAGCACCACTGCGAATATCGTTCAACCCGAGGAAGCCCGGCAGCGCGCAAAAATCGCTTTCCGTCGCGGATCCTGCTGCGCCTGCTTCTTGGTGTAGGTAGCAAACTCACGGGGAATTCGACCAACGCCTTTCTCAACCCCAAGGGTAACGCGCGATATCTCTCAGCCAAACGCATGGCCGCATACCGTTCATAGCCGGCAAACGATTCGTCGCCCCCGTCGCCATTCAGTGCGACGGTTACGTGCTTTCGCGTCTCGCGAGAAACGTAATAGGTCGGGATCGCCGAAGAATCCGCATACGGCTCACCGTAGTGCTTAACTAAGGTTGGCAGGATTTCAACCGCGTTCGGTTTGACGATAAACTCGTTGTATTCTGCACCGACGAACTCAGCAACCTTTTTCGCGTATTTCAGCTCACTGTAATCTTGCTCCTCAAATCCTATCGAAAAGGTCTTAACGGGCTGTGAACTCTCTTGTGCCATCAACGCCACCACGGTCGAAGAATCGACACCCCCCGAGAGAAACGCGCCCAGCGGCACCTCAGAGATCATTCGAAGCTTCGTCGATTCGCGAAGAATTCGCGTTGTTTCTTCGATCGCCTCATCCTCGGTAATACTGATCTTCTTTGAAAAATCAGGGAGCCAATAACGCCGAGTTTCGATCTGTCCATCCTGCCATCGCAGCCAATGCCCCGGCTCAAGTTTTCGGATCTGTTTGAAGGCCGTCATCGGCGCCGGTATACAAAGGAACGACATGAAAGCATCGATCGCTTCGTGATCTATTTCACGTGTAATTGCGGGATGCTGTAAAAGTGCGGTGAATTCTGAACCGAATATCAAACTCCCGTCCGGCTGATGTGAGTAAAGCAACGGTTTTTTGCCGACCCGGTCACGAGCCAGGAAAAGCGACCTGTCCGTTTCATCCCATATTGCGAATGCGAACATGCCGCGAAGATGCCGCAGGGAATCCGGCCCGAATTCATCGTAAAGATGAACAACTGTTTCGGTATCCGAATTCGTATAGAGTACGTGGCCGCGTTCAAGCAACCCTTGGCGGAGTTCCTGATAATTGTAGATCTCACCGTTATAGACGATCCATTTTGTTCCATCCGAATTGCGTATCGGCTGCTGGCCGCCTGCCAGGTCTATTATCGACAGCCTTCGCATCCCAAGGCCGACATTTTGTTTTACGTAGAAACCGTCTTCGTCCGGGCCGCGGTGCAGGATCGCGCAGTTCATCCTCTCGAGAATTCCCCGGTCGGCGCGCTCACCAGAATTATTTATGAAGCCGGTTATTCCACACATCGAGATCTAATGCCTATTGGGCGTTCGGTTGAGGCGAAGATGAAATGAGTTGACCTCGGCGCGCTTTCGCAATAATTTGCTTGTTTTCCTTCCCTTCCTTCCTTAACACCCATCCAACCGCAATGAACATAAAAAGGAAAACCTGTATCTGCGTTCGCTGACGGTACGCGGTTCCTACATTTCCTTGAAAGATCGAGTATGCCAGCGTGAGCATAATGCTGAACAAAAGGATCGGGAATGCCTCTCGCAGACGGTGTTTTATCGTATAGATGATCCCTGTGATCATAAGCGGAAACATTGCCCACCAGAGCACGGTTTCAGGAAGTGCGATCGCCTGACGAAGGTTGGTCACCTGCCATGGAAATGGAGCAAACATTAAATAGACGAAACCGATAGGAATAATGCTGATCGCCCCCTCGGTCGTCGAAACATCGAGGTCAGCTCCAAAGCCGGATTCACCGGATTTGGCCAGGTCGTTCCGGCTCCTCTGAACGCTTTCCAGGGAACCGAATTTTTCAACATCGCTGGTCGCCGTCCGAACGACCCCTAAATATGTCAACCCGATGCCTGCAACGAGCAATATCGCGGTGCGCCGGAAAATGGCTCCGGGATTGTTACTGAACCCGATAACGAAACTGCCGACCACCGCGATTGCGACCATATAAAATATGTAGAACCGCAATGAAAGAATGGCAAACATCGATATAACAAGAACGGCGAGAGAAGCAATTCCGAATTTTTCCTGGAGGCGCAAAACAGCGATTATTACAACAACGAGGAGGAATATGATCAGCCCGTCTTTCATAAGCTGACATGACCAAAGAAGAAACGCCGGGAAAAACGCGGTCATCATGCCGGCAAACTTTGCGACGTTCGAATTCTTATATATCTGGTACGAGCAGATGAAAACCACCGGGCCGATGCAAGCACCCGCCACACAACAAAGGGCCTGCGCTGCCAATGGGTTTCTTCCACCTATGTAATAGATCGCCGCGACCAAATAATGCATTCCCCAGCCTGCGCCGGACGTTGCCGTCCACCGGGTGAGCTCGTACGATTCGATGACCGTCGTGCCCCGCCAGTAATCGGCGATGTAGGCGCCACGAAAATCGTACGTTATAGCGTCGCCCCCAAAAAACTCACTTAGACCAAAGATGTAGATGATCGATCCGAAGAATATCCTGGCCAAAAGGCCGACTATAAAGAGTCGCAGAACGAACGTTCGTTCGTCGGTATTTCGGAGCAAAAGCGGGATCGCGATCGCACAACAGATCGAGAGCATTATAATGGCTCCGACCCCTTCGGGGAACAGGGCCGAGCAAATCCCCAAGGCCGCGACGATCGCCAATAATAAAAGTATGTATCCCGGCTTCATAAAACGTGGGCCACACTAAACCGCTTATGACGCTGCCCTCACCGCGAGATTATTCTCAAGAACAATTGCGTCGAAATTCGCTTTGCCGAACGTTGCGATCGCATCGTGCGGCGTGCAAACGATCGGTTCCTGAACGTTAAACGACGTATTAAGAAGCATGGGCACGCCGGTCACTTTTCGAAACTCCTCGATCAAATTCCAGTACCTAGGATTCGTTTTGCGGCTGACCGTTTGCGGCCGCGCCGTGCCGTCCACGTGCACCACGGCGGGTATCTTTTCACGGTAATCTTCCGCTACCGCGAGGACCGTGATCATGAACGGATCGTAATGTTCGACGCCGAAGACTTCTTTGTGGTGTTCTTCCAGCATCGAGGGCGCGAGCGGACGAAACCATTCCCGCAGTTTCACTTTGTGATTAAGTATGTCGCGCATATCGGCGCGTCGCGGATCGGCAAGAAAGCTGCGCGCACCCAAGGCGCGCGGTCCAAGCTCCATACGCCCGTTGAACCAGCCGATAACGGCACCCTCGGCGATCATTTTCGCGAGTTGCGGCAAAAGCTGTTCATCCGGCAGCGTTTCGTACTTCAAACCTGCGTCCGAAAGGGCCGCCTGGCATTCTTCATTCGTAAATCCCGGACCCCAATAAGCGTGCTCCATCACGAAATCCCGGGGTTTCCCTAGAATTTGATTCCAAACGTAATAGGCCGAACCAACCGAACATCCCGCATCACCAGCCGCAGGCTGTACATAAAAGCGCTTGAACGGTGTCTCGTGAAATATCCTTCCGTTCATTACGGAATTAAACGCAACGCCGCCCGCCATAGACAGGTTATCCTCACCCGTCATTTCATGGATCTTGCCGACAAGATAGATCGCGGTGTCTTCGAGCGCCTTCTGTGCCGAGCTGGCTATGTCCCAATGATGCTCGGTCAGGTCTTCGCCTGCCTTTCGGCTGGGTCCGAGCTCTTTCGTTATTCCTTCGGGAAAGCTGTAGTGTTTCGCGAGGTGGTGATCCAGGACCTTTATGTTGAATTTGAAATCACCGCCTCCATTTGTCGTCAATACCTTTTCGCGAAAGAAGTCGTAATGTTTGGGCTTTCCGTAGGCGGCAAGTCCCATCACCTTCCATTCATCGCCCGAGAACATATCAAAGCCGATAAAATTAGTTACGGCCGAATAAAACTGCCCGAGGCTGTGAGGGAGTTTGATTCTTTTCAGTACCTCGAGTTTATTCCCTGTACCCTTACAAAAAAGAGTTGTCGTGTCTTCGCCAGTTCCGTCCCAGGTGAGTATGGCTGCTGAATCGAAAGGAGAAACAAAAAATGCGGATGCAGCATGGCTTTGATGGTGCTCGATGTAGTGGAATTTGAAATCGCTCGGCCCAAAGCGTTCGCGCAACCGCTTCGCATGTCTGAACATGCCAAGATAACTATCGCTTACCTGCGCGACGCCGCGGTCGGCCCGCGCCCTGAACATCGCCGGCGAAATCAGGGCGGCCTTCGCGGCCTGCACTATCTTGTGCCTGAGTATCCACGGCTTCCAATAGTGCCCGACATGTTCGACGTCTTTAAGCGTGATTCCGGCGTGATCCAGGCAAAATTCTATCGAATGGTATGGAAAACCGCTATGGTGTTTTTTCCGCGAAAACCGCTCTTCCTCCACCGCCGCGACCAATTTTCCATCTTTGATCAATGCCGCAGCCGAGTCACCCAAAGTTGTAAGCCCTAAAATATACATTTCTTAAACTATATGATAATTGAACTTACGCTTTGTATCCAACCGCACACCAGTAAGGTTCACCGTCGCTAAATTGAATATTCGTTAGACCCGCCCGTTCCATCATTTTAGTTATTTCAATTCGCGTGAACCTTTGTTCCAGAGCTGTACCGAAACGGTCCAGCGAATCGGTCCGCATCGTGTAATAGCTATGCTTTCTGTACGTCGAAAGCGGTATTCCACTTACATTCATTCCGGTCTTTTCGAGTAGCGCCGATGTTTTTGCCGCCGGAAAATAAATGGTTGCGGCGATCAGATCGGTCACGATCTTTTTTGCCCCGAAAGGTAAGCGTGAAATGCCCTTTCGGAAAACGTCCGAAGCCCTCCAAGCAGCTCGAAACCACGGCGGCCTGTCGTCGAAGGCGTAATACAGGTATACCAAAAACGGCGCGCCGATCTTCAGTTTTTCAACACATGATTTCAGAGCTTCGCCGGTATCCGGAACGTGATGGAGAACGCCGAGCGAGTATCCGAAATCCATTGATTCATCCGGCAAAGGAATCGAATCGACCGACGCGCGGTGAAATTCAACGTTTTGCCGGTCCGACAAATTCTTTTGTGCGACCTGCAGCGCCGCGTCGCTCGCATCGACGCAATGCAGATTTCCGACTCGCTCGGAAACAAAACGCGCCCACCTGCCGCTTCCGCAGCCAAGGTCAAAACCGGTGGCTTCTGGAGGAAGCTCGTTCCACGGAAACACCTTAAAATACCGCTCAAACTCTGAATTCAGCTCGCTGGGATCGACCGCTGACTGGTCGAAACGGCTCCATTCCTTCCCAAATCCGTCGACCGTATCAACATCAATGTTCGAGTTCATCGAGATCCCCGATTATCTAATTTGCGCCGGAAGCAGCTGAAAACAATACTTCGGCGAACTTCTTAGCATGTGTGTCCAAGCTGAAGTTTTCGATGGCATATAGGTGTCCGCTCTTACCCATTCGGCTCCTAAGGTCTTCACTTCTCAGCAATGTATCTAGATGATTATACCAATCTTCATCAGTCGATGCGTTGAAGTGCGTCTTGCCGTCTTCGCCTATATCCGCGCAAACACCCACCGGGCTCATCACGAAGGGAATTCCGGCAGCCATGTATTGAATAGCCTTAAAACCCGATTTCCCCATCAGCCAATTCTCGTCGACCGATCCTTCGTTGAATATCGGATAAAGGCCAAGATCGAACGATTGAATGTCGTTGTTTTCGCGAGCCAGATCCCACTCAATAAATTCTGTATCCGCCGCAACGAGCCCGCTATCTCTTTTCCCGGCGCCGATTATCTTTAATTTGAAACGATGTTTTTCCGCCAAGCGGCTGATTACCGGAAACAGCCTTTTTACGAACGGATAGGTGGAATTCGTCCCTATCCAACCTATCACGGGTATCTCATTCGAATTAGTATGCACGCTGAATTTCCGGGGGTCGGAGATCGTCGGAATAATAACCGTCCTTTTCCCGTTGCCTTCAACGTATTCGGCAATATATCGATTCCCACAAATCACCGTTTCCGAACGCTCTATCAGACGGTCGGTTTTACCGAAGAATTTCAAGTAATTTGCTGCTTTTCCGAAATTCGGGCTTTGATAGGGAACGTACGTCGCGTCGTCGAGGTCAAGCACCATACGCATTTTTCCGAGTTTTCTATAAAGAAATTCGAAAATGCCCGGTCCGAAAAACATTGCTTCACGCTGCACCAGCAAAAGATCGAAACCCGAAAGTGAGAAGATCTGGCGAATTCGACCGCCGATCGACGGAAGAAGCTTTAGAGCTTTCGAAAGGTCGCTGCCACCTTCGTACAACTCCGTAAACTGTTTGCTGGTTAAAAACGGACGGATTTCAAGCTGAATGCCCATTTCTGCCAGCGGCGCGACGTATTGCTCGAGACGAAATCGCGTCGCTGCCGATTCTCTGGGATATGTACATATGGCGAGGACCCTCATAGATTCATTCATCGCTTGTACTAAGCGATCAGACCCTTTTCCAGATCCCCAGTATCGATTTGCCGACCGTAAAGAAACTGATCGGATCGAAAAGCCGAGAGGCCGAAACCAGGTATTTGTCCCAAAAAACGATCTGGCTTTTTGTCGGCATCGCGCTTCGCAGCAGCAGCTTGTTAGCCAGCGAGGCCGCGATGCCCGCGCTGTCCAGATACTTCGAGGAAACCGGCATTAGCCCTGTTCCTGCTACTACTTCCCGAAGGGCACGTCTGGAGTATCGTCTAAAATGGCCGATAGCTTGGTCGAACGGCGTATATAAAAACTGATGTGCAGGAGCAAGAATAATTAAATGGCCGTCGGTTCTTATATGCGACGCTGCTTTTTCGATCTGGGCCCTGTCGTCCTCGATGTGTTCGAGAACGTCGATGTACAGCACGCTGTCAAAAACTTCATTCTCGCCCAGACACGAAATGTCGCCGACCCGCGGCTCGCAGATCGGCGGCAAAATTCCGTTCTTGATCTTTTTTACTATCTCCTCGACCAGCAAACCGTCCGGTTCAAGACATACCCATCGTGTATGCTCATTTGACGAAAGAACTTCGGTGGTTGCTCCAATGCCGGCACCAACTTCCAGCACGTCTTTGCCTAAATAAGGCTTGATAAGCGAGCCGTAGTAATTCTTCCATTTTACAGCATGCTTGAATATTTCGAGCTCTGAGCCGATGTAAGAGCTGTCAGGCATTTGAGGCACCTGCCTGTCCACGCTCAAAAACGACGGTTTCACCCGCGATAAAATAATGGTGATCGCGTTCGGGCAGGAATGTTGCATTCTCGCGGCCGCTTAGCACGATAAAGCTGAAAAAGAACGAAAGTGTCACGCTTTGCAGCATTATCACAACCAGGAACGCCGTTACATATGTTGCCCAGCCAGGGACCGCGCGGTCTGTAAATAATCTGACAGCGGCCACGATCGCAACCAAAAATAACGACACAACCGTGAGTCCAAGCGAAGCTGCGAGCATTCGTACTCCGACGACCTCAGAGTGAACTGAGATCGCGCTCAGGCCATGAATGACAAGAGCAGTCGTGTTCATTTTCGTTTTTCCGCTCAGCCGAGGGCCCCGTTCGGTAGCGACCTCTTCGAAAGGCACGCGAGCTTTCATTACAGCCGAAGCGTAATGGTTCCATCCCTCTGATATAACTGACAGCCGTCCGAGAAATTTCGCGGGTATCGCACTAAAATTGCCGAATCGATAGTTGCGCCCGGTGAGGATGCGATAGAGTGCTTTGTAAATTGAATAACCCGCCCGAAAGATCGGGCCCTCTGAACGCTTCGCGCGCCGGGCAAATATGATCTTGGAATTTCCAAGCTCACGACAACGAGCGATCAGCTTTAGGGCCTCGCCTGGCGTGTCTTCGCCATCGCCATCCATTACGAGCACTAGCGAAGTATCGATATTCGCGTCAATGTACGTTAGCCCGAGAGCGATCGCGCGCTGATGGCCAAGATTTCGCTTTAGTTCAAGGATCGCGATCCGATCGAGATTGGCGAACGGTCCGAATTGGATTCCACTTTCTACAAAACGCTGCTCGGAACAATCGTCGATGATCAGGACACTCGTATTCGCTTCCGCATTTGCAAATTCAAGATCCAAAGCTCTGAGCAACAGAGAAAGAGCCGCCCAATCGTCCCGCACAGGAATGAGAATTGTTAGGTTTTTTTCGTTCCGCAAGTTTTCGTTTTTCGGGCCTCGATCAATTTACTGTTCGCCGGCGTGATTTAGGTCTTCGACATGCCGCAATTTCCACTATTGTATGCGGTTTCTCAACACTTGATAACTGGCCGGTGCCGGTTCGACGATTTCGTTTCGAAAATAAAACCGATACCGACCTATCAGCTTTTGCAATTTTAACTTGGAGCCTTCGAAGTATTGCCGATCAAACTATGATAAAGATCTTTCAATTCTCCCGCATTTTCACCGACGTCAAATCTCGCTCGAGCGCATTTCGTTCCTTCAAGGCGAAATCGGTTTCGCAGATCCCGATCGGCCGCAAGAGTTTCGATCGCATCTGCAGCAGCGAAAACGTCCCGGTTTGAAACCAGCCAGCCGGAGCGCATATGTTCGATGATCTCGCTTGGGCCGCCGCAGTCCGATGCAACGAGCGGAACGCCGGCCTTCAATGCCTCTAAACACACCATCGAAAACGATTCCGATTCCGACAAGTTGAGAACAAGGTCGGCCTTCCCGATCTCAGCCGCAACATCGCGCCGAAACCCTGCAAATTCGACCGAGCCCTCTAATTTCGCATCCGAGATCATTTTATCAAGCCGGGCTTTCTGGTTACGCGAAACCTCGCTATCGTCAACCTTGCCAACAAATCGCAGATTCATATCCAGCCCACGTTCACGCAAAAGTTTGATGGTTTCGACCGCAAGGTCCTGGCCCTTGCCCGGAAGAATATTACCGATATACACGACGTTCCGAAGCTCGGCATTTAATTCGGGCAGATCGGCGTCCCCATTATCGAAATCTTCACTGTCATAGATCACGGTTTTGGGGACCTTGCGTTCGCCGACATCCTTTGAAACTGCGTTGCTGCAGCAGATAAGGGCGTCGGCCGTCCGGTCGATCATCGAAAGAAAGCGGTCATAAAGCGGCCCGATATATGAACTGCGGAGTAGGCGTGCGTGATAGACGATCTTTATGTCGCGGTTCAGCAATCCCACAACTGCACCAACCATGTTGTAAAGATCATTCACGTGAACGATCGAAATGCCGTCATTTTTTACGATCCGGTTCAGTTTAAACGCGTTACCGATCAACCGTGGAAAATACATCATCAACCTTCCCGGCTTTTTTGAGATCTCTACAAATTTGAATCGGTGAATTTTGTCATTGCCGATAAGTTCTTTGAGATCCTCATCAGCGATCGCTTCAGTAACGGCCCACTGGAATTCGAATTCGCCCGAAAGAGCTCTGGCAAATCTCGCTATCGATTTCAGAGCTCCGGTAACATATGTTGAGTTTTCGACGATGAGTACTTTATGCATTGAGGTCCGCGAACCCGTTCACGATGGGAGCTTCGCGCTCTTTTCCGCCGTTAAAATACAACCTCGCCTCGTCGTTGACCTTTTTCTGAAATCTCGACTGGTCTTTGAGAAGTGGGAATAGAGATGAAACGGCGACAGAAGACTGCGCTTCCAATTTTCTGTAGTTTTCTTGTTTACTGGTTTTGAAAGTTCTTGCGACGCGTAAAAAGATCAGTTTTAGAAGTTGCTCCATCCAAAGAATTAGCCCGGTCAAGATTCCGAGAATACTTCCCAAACGTTCCTTTCGTATTTCCCACTGGACCACATTGCCTAACCGTGATGCCACAACGAGTCGTTCGGCATCGTCCTTGAATGTCACGCTTGCAAAGTGGTGTATTTGCGCATCTGGGACAATTCGGATCTTAAATCCTTTTTCGGACATTTCGCGGCAGAGGCGGTACTCCTCGCCAAACAGAAAATGGTCTTCACGAAATATCTTGTCTTCCGAGAGCGCCGACCTTCTGCATATGTACCCTGTTCCGCTGAATAGCTCGACGTCAAACGGCTCGGCGACCGACCGCCGATACCTATCGAACAGATTTGAGATATTTCGGTAAACGATCGAATCAAAATACAGGTGTGCGAACGTATAGTTCGCCGGCCGTACCTTTGTGTCTTTTACAACCGGCACGGCGATCCCTATCGAGTTGTCTGTTTCAAGCTCCGTTATAAGGCGGTCGATCGCCTCCGGATAGATCAACGTATCCGGGTTTAGCGGCATTACATACCGGCCGGTACTTGCGCGGTATCCGATATTGTTGCCGATCGCAAAGCCGTAATTATAGTCGTTCCTGATCAACAAAACTTCTTCAAATTGCGCCATCGCATCTGCAATATCCTCCTCGGAATTGTTATCGACGACGATGACCTCAAATTCGCATTGCGGAGCGTTCGAAAATATGCTTTCCAAACACTTTACCAACCGATCTTGGGTGTTCCAGTTGAGGATTATTATGGAAAGGTCAGGCATTGAAGGTTTGCCGGTTATTTGTGTCTTGACGCCGCGGGCTTTACGCCATTTTGCTTTCTCGACGCCCAACAGCAAAGAAAATCGCCTTTCGTTTTATCATAACCGTACGCCATCCGGGCACCCAGCCATCCCGGAATGTGACCTAATTTTGATCCGAACGACTTTATCGGGCGGTCATTTAACATTTCGCCTTTCTCTTCCTCAAGTCTATAGGTATCTTCCCATTCCCGAAAATCCGCCAATATCGTCGTCATCTTTCTTACTTCAAGGCCGGCATCGACGATCGACTTTTCAAGCGATCTTGGCGTGAACCCAAAAAGGTGTCTCGGGGCATCCCAATGGAGCCAGTACGGCCCGGCCGCAGCAGCACCGTAACTCTCCACATTTGGAACTTCGATATAAAGGGTTCCGTTCGGTTTCAATAAAGTTTTGACTTTTTTAAGAACCGAAAATGGGTCCGGAAAATGCTCAAGGGCGTGGTTGATATGGATGTGGTCGAAACTCTCGTCTTCAAACGGAGCATCGGTAGGCTGGCCGCAGAAAACGTCAATTCCGTACTGCTCTTTTGCCACCGCAGCCGCTTTGCTGCTGATCTCTATACCGGATACCGCCCAACCGAGTGCCTTCAATTGAGAAAGATAGATGCCGCTTCCGCACCCGACATCCAACACTCGTCCATTCGGTACATACATCGGGAATCGATCGCCCCATCCGTAAGTTGCGCGTGACTTGAACAATAGGTTGGCCGCCGGCTGTATTATTTTTTCAAGTACATTTAACGGGGTTGTGGGATAGCCCATTTTTTCTAAAACTGCCTTCCTAATCGAGCTGCGAAAACGATCAATAAATCCTATTGACGATCGCTCGGTTAGAGCCTGGTAGCTGTAGTAATCCTCCTCCGGATAATAGTACGAAAGATGTTCAGGCAGCGGTCTTGGCGACAAGCGCACGAGTG
>QHXS01000259.1 GCA_003223975.1 Acidobacteriota bacterium | reverse complement strand
AGACGGGAAGCCGAAGGCGAACTTCGAAGCGGGTGTTGACCTGCTTGCGAAAGTGACCGTGCTTGGCGAAGGCTCACGTGGGTCACTGGCTAAGCATGTGATGGGCCGGCTCGGCCTGATGAATGACAAAGAGCCGCAGGTGTTTTCGATCGGCGTAAAAGAGCTTTGGGAGCTGCCTGCGGGCAATTTCCCTGAGGGCAAGGTCGTCCACACGCTCGGGTTCCCCTCTGACACACGCACGTATGGAGGCGGCTGGATCTACGGGATGAAAAATAACGTGGTCAGCATCGGATATGTCACCGGCCTTGACTACGAAGACCCAATGATCGATCCGCATGCAGAGTTTCAGAAATTTAAGACGCATCCGTCGATCGCCGAAATTCTAAAGGGCGGCAACATGATCAAGTACGGTGCAAAGACGATCAACGCCGGCGGCTACTGGACGATGCCCAAGCTCTATGCCGATGGCGTGCTGCTTGTCGGCGACTGTGCGTCGTTCCTGAACGGCCAACGCATCAAGGGTATTCATACGGCGATGAAATCCGGCATGCTTGCCGCCGAAACCATCGTCGAAGCCCTCGGACACGGAGACACTTCCGAAAAGCACCTTCGGCACTTCGAAGAAAAGTTCAAACTGAGCTGGATATACGACGAGCTGCACCCCGTGCGTAACACGGTTCGTTCCAGAAAGGACGTTGGTCGGGCCTGATAAATTCGGCACTACAGTTCCTGACCGGTGGGCTCGCCTGGGGCTTTATGCCGAAGGAGCATCATGTCGCAGGCTACGAGCGAATGCGAAAAGTGGACAGTGTACAGCGGACAGTGGACAGTGATGGCCGTTATGCAGGTGTGGCTTTTGATAAGGAGCTGACATTCGACAAGATCACTGACGTTTTTCATGCAGGCGTTTCTCACAACGAAGATCAGCCCTCGCACCTGCACGTGCTCGACACCGAGATCTGTGCGACCCGCTGCACCGAGGAATACGGCAACCCGTGCGAACGCTTTTGCCCGGCTGCGGTTTACGAGATGGAAGAACGCAATGGCAGACGCGAGCTAAAGGTCAATTTCTCAAACTGCGTACACTGCAAGACCTGCGACGTTGCCGACCCTTACCAGATCATCAACTGGGTCACACCCGAAGGCGGCGGCGGTCCTAACTACAAAGGCATGTAGTTTTGAATCAAACAGTTGTAGGTGTTTGAAAGTGTTTCAAATGTGGTACTTGAAACATTTTGAAACACCCCTAACTGTTTGATTCAAAAAAAGCTCCCCTCCTTACAAAAGAGGGGTGGCATCCGTTTCGGATGACGGGGTGGTTCTCTCTTGTGCGGTCACCGAGCACGAGAACAGTGTTCTGGTTGTGGTATATTCGCGAAATGAGATATCAGCGAAGGCCGACTGACGCCCATAACCTTCCTGAATTGCGGACGTTCCGCACTGAACTGCGCAGTGATCTGACACCTTCTGAAGCGGCATTCTGGAACATCGTTAAGAACTCGCAACTCGATGGGAAGAAATTTCGTCGTCAACATAGCGTTGGCAGATACATCCTTGATTTCTACTGTCCATCAGAACGATTAGGCATCGAGCTTGATGGTTAAAGTCATTTCAACGCGATGGCTGATATCTATGACCAAGAGCGAACCTGGTTCCTGGAAAAGTACCGAATCAAGATCATTCGATTTGAGAACAAAGCAGTATTCGAAAATGAGGATTGGGTCATTCACAAGATCCGTAGTTCCTACAGTTGGCAAGAGAGAACCACCCCGTCAGCAGAAGCCGCTGCCACCCCTCCTTTGTAAGGAGGGAGGCTTTTGGCTTCCAACTTCCTTCGCGATATGAACGATTGCTTATCGCTGTGTAAACAAAGTGATTTTATTAGCAAAATAAAATACACCTCACCCACCACTTTCCTTACAGAAAGCGTCGAGCAAGGCGAATTGAAACTAACTTTACACGATGTTGCATCGATTGTCAAGTAATTTATTCGTGCAACAGGTGAATCAAACAGCAAGGGGTGTTTCGAACTGTTTCAATTTTTAATTTTGAAACAATTTGAAACACGTCTAGATGTTTGATTCACTCTGATCAAACCGTGTTGAACTTCAATCGAGGGTCCAGCGGTAGAGATCGACGTATTTTCGGGCTGCGTTTTCCCACGAATTGTCTTGAGACATTCCGTTGCGTTGGATGGCTGACCACGTGTCGGGATCGCCGTAGGCGAAGAGGGCTTCGTAGATCTTTTCAAGGAACCGATCGGCACGATACGGACCGAACTTGAAGCCATTGCCGGTACCGTTGACGGCATCCCAATTTTGAACCGTATCGTCCAAGCCGCCGACTGCACGAACGATCGGAACCGTGCCGTACCTGAGCGAGTACATTTGATTCAAACCGCACGGCTCAAACTTTGACGGCATCATGAACATATCGGCACCGGCTTCGATGCGGTGTGCAAGCGGCTCGCTGTAGCCGCGATAGACGCCAACCTGACGCGGAGCGTAATCGCGAAGCGACTGCCAGAAATCTTCGTACTTTTTCTCGCCCGAACCGAGCGAAATAACATACGCACCGGCATGTACTATCTCGCCGGCGATCTGCATCATCAGGTCGATTCCCTTCTGTGCCGTCAGCCGCGTGATGTTCGCGATGATAGGCCTATTCATCTCTACAGGCAGCGAAAACGCTTCGAGCAGGTCGCGTTTGCACGCCTGCTTTCCCGCCATATCGTCGATGCTGAAGTGCGACGCAAGCTCCGGATCGGTCGCGGGATTCCAGACCTCGTAATCGACACCGTTCGTTATGCCGATCAAACGGTTCGCTCGCTGACGCGTGAGCCAATCGAGCCCGTAGCCGTTCTCAACGGTTTGTATTTCCATCGCATACCGGCGGGAAACGGTCGAGAGCATATCGGAAACTTCCAGGCCGGCCTTCATCGCCGAAGCGAAGCCGTTGAACGAAAAAGCACCGCGTGCGAAATCGGAACTAAAGCCGAACTTCCACAATTCGCTGTTCGAAAAGCCGCCCTGGTAAGCCATGTTGTGGATCGAGAACACCGAACGCGTGTTTCGCCAAAACGGGTCCCATCGACGTTTTTCGGCAAGCTCGACGGCAGCGAACCCACAGTGCCAATCATTCAAATGAAGGATTTCGGGAGCGGCACCGATGCGTTTCAGCAGGACGAGAGCAGCGTGATTGAAGAAGGCGAAGCGTTCGTGGTCTTCGGTGTAGCCGTAGATCGAGTCGCGGTGAAAATAAGAAGGAGCGTCGATGAGGAACGTCGGTGAGCCGTTCGCTTCACTGTAGAACGCCTTTGCGGGGTAAACGCCTCCACGCCAATCGACGTTCAAGTCTTCGATCGCAGTGTTCCAAAGATACTCGCCTTTCGTCTGCAAATAACACGGCGTTATCAGGACAGAATCAATGCCAACGGCCTTCAATGCCTTTGGCAAAGCACCGGCCACGTCACCAAGCCCACCTGTCTTGGAGTATGGGACCGCTTCAGCAGAAATGACCGCAACACGCATAATTTCCGGCTATAATGGAACACCAATAGTAGACGTTACGGCACGCGTTTCGTCAAATTGTTGGGAATTCAGGTATGGAAGATCAAAGCCGCGTCGAAAAGCTTTTAGAGGAAATTCGAGACGCTCAGCGTGAGAGTCTTGAGGAATACAAGCGTGTCACCTCTCAATCGCTTGAGCTGCAGCAGAAAGCCGTCAACCGTCAGGAACAGCTCGGGAGCTTCGGCAATACTCGTGATCGGCATCGTCATTCTGATCTTTTACGTTCTGCAATTCCTGCCGGCAAGGTCCCGCTAAACATCCGAAACATTGAAACAGTTTGAAACACCTACTACTGTTTGATTCAAAAGAAAAAGGCGGCCACAAGGACCGCCCTTTTTAATTGTAATGTGAACGTTTCTATGTCTGCATCGAGGCAAGAAATTCCGCGTTCGTTTTTGTCTTGCCGAGGCGTTCGAGGACGACCTCCATCTGCTCGACCGGCGACAGTGGATTGAGCACACGACGCATGACCCAGATACGATTAAGGTCTTCTTTGCTGATCAGCAATTCTTCCTTTCGCGTTCCTGATCGCTGCAGGTCGATCGCCGGGAACAGACGCTTGTCAGAAAGACGTCGGTCGAGGTGAATTTCCGAGTTACCGGTTCCCTTAAACTCTTCAAAGATCACGTCGTCCATTCGCGAGCCTGTGTCGATCAAAGCCGTTGCGATGATCGTCAGCGAACCGCCTTCTTCGATGTTACGTGCTGCTCCAAAGAAACGCTTCGGCCTCTGCAACGCATTCGAATCAATACCACCAGAAAGGATCTTGCCCGACGGCGGAACGACCGCGTTGTGTGCACGTGCAAGACGTGTGATGGAGTCAAGCAGGATCACGACGTCGCGTTTGTGCTCGACAAGACGCTTCGCCTTCTCGATGACCATGTCAGCGACCTGAACGTGACGGGTCGGCGGTTCATCGAAAGTGGACGAAATAACCTCGCCCTTTACCGAACGCTGCATGTCGGTCACTTCTTCAGGACGCTCGTCGATGAGCAGAACTATCAGGGTTGTTTCAGGATGATTTTCCGTGATCGAGTTCGCTACCGTTTGCAGCAGCATCGTTTTACCGGTACGTGGCGGTGCGACGATAAGGGCACGCTGCCCTTTACCGATCGGCGTGACGAGATCGAGAACGCGGGCGGCAATGTTTTCCGCGTCGATCTCCATCTTCAGCTGTTCGTCGGGATAGAGCGGCGTCAGGTTGTCAAAGAAAACCTTCTCGCGTGACTGCTCTGGTGCCTCAAAATTGATCGCCTCGACCTTGATCAAGGCAAAGTACCGTTCGCCTTCTTTCGGCGGACGTATCTGGCCGGAGACCGTATCACCCGTACGAAGGTCAAACTTTCGGATCTGCGACGGGCTTACGTAAATATCGTCAGGGCCGGGAAGATAGTTGTATTCCGGAGCCCGCAGGAAGCCGAATCCATCAGGCAGCGTCTCGAGTACGCCCTCGGAAAATATCAGCCCGCTTTTTTC
>QHXS01000262.1 GCA_003223975.1 Acidobacteriota bacterium | reverse complement strand
CTGCTGCTCCGCCGGCGCGGGATTTGCGTCCTGGGCCCAGAGGGGGACGGCAAAAGCCAGGAGAGCGAAAACATTGAGAACGTATCGATTCATAATTTGAGCTGACGAGAAACTGTTTGTGCATAACGCCCCGCAGGGGAACGGGGGCATTGTAGTGATGCAGAGGCGGGGGACAATGCAAAATAAAGGCTTTCAGTCGATCGTGTGATTAAGAACTGAGGCGATCTCCCGGGTGACCGATCCGAGCCATTGAGCATCGAGGATTGAGCATTTTTTATTGTTCATTTGCAGGCGCAGTCAGGACATCGGTAACACCTTTGGCTCAGGACATAGGTAACACATTTTCGTTTTGGGGTAACGCTCTTTTTCTATTTTCATTTCGGTTTGTTGCTTTCATCGGTTGTGAGGATAGGTTCTCGGTGCAATGATCGGAGGATAGGGCTCTGCAGGAGTGCAACCCGAGCGCCGTGACTTTGCCGAAAGTTGAGAGCGAAGTGATTCGATCTCTTCGGGAGCTGGCCTGCAAGGGCCAGCTCCCTTTAACCCCCCTCTCAACTTCGCAAGGTAAAGCGGTAAAACTCATCGTTCTTCTTTTCCAGCGTCGGACGCTGGACTGATTTCTTTCTGGGGACTTCCTGGTTGGGCAGGGTGAAAACTGGCCGTGGCCGGCTCCAACTGGCCCAGCAACAAACTGCCAAACCAGACGTTGCAGCGCTCTTGGTCAATGGGCTCAACGCCAACCGACCAGCCTTGCAGGGCCGTGGAAATGAAGTGATGCGCTCCGGCCCAGCCGATCGCGCCGGTGGTTTGAACTTTGCGGCTGGCCATGTTTTCGTAGGTTATATCCTCGGGCGCGCCGATGTATTTTTTATCCGAGGAGCGGTAGAGTTCGGCCGGGAATTTCATGGCCAAAGCTTCGTGAGGACGCTCTTCATTGAACGTGCGGCGCCATTCGTCCAGGTGGGCCTGTTCTTCGCCCAGGCGTTGTTTTTCCAGTTCCCAATGGATATCCAGATGGAGGCGTTCGTGTCCGCCATTGTCCTGGGGACAGCCCGGGCGGCTGCGTTCCAGATCGATGCCCAAGACCAGCCACCAGGCCGACAAACGCGTCAACCCGAGAATCGCCGCGGTGTTGGCGAAGGGGGAGCCGTTGTCGCTGCGAATGGCTCCCGGCAGCCCGTGCTTTTCAAACAATCGCTCGAAGCTCTGGCGCACACTCTGGGTGCGCGCGTCAGGCAAAGCGCGCAGATCCAAAACGTATCGGCTGTATTCATCGCGCACGGTCAATGGTTCGCAGCGGCGTCCTTGCGCGCCATACCACCAGCCTTTGAAATCGACAGTCCAGACTTCGTTGGGCGCCTGGGCGCGCTTGCCGCTGTAGAGCCGACCGGCTTCCTGCATCTTGCGCAGGCGCCGTTTTTCAGTGTAACCGGCTCGTTCCAAAACGCGCTTGAAGCTGCTCTCGCTCGGTGTTTGGCCGTGCGCGCGCCCGTAGATCGCCCGCACTTTGCGCGGCCCCCAGGCCCGGTGTTTCTGTTTGATCCGGATGATCTCGCAGACCTCCGCTTCGCTTAAGCCCTTGGGGCTGCTCCTGGGACGACGGGAATGTTCTCCCATCCCGTTGAGGCCGTCTTGCAGGAAACGTTCCCGCCATTTATAGCCGGTCTTGGCGCTGATCCCATATTCCCCGCACAAAGCGCGAAAGTTGTCTGTTTTCAAAGCCTTCAACACAAACTCGATTCTCTGGTTCATTGCATCTGTTTCTTTCCAGGGCATCTCCCAAAATAAACCACCAAAACACCCGTTTCAGCAGCCCGGAAGTGTTACCCATGTCCTGAACCATTTGTGTTACCTATGTCCTGAACCTGGACCGCAGATGACGGAGCGGAGGGTTGAATGTTGAGCGTGGAGAGTTGAGGATTTTTTATTTCGCATTGATCGGCGGATGGGCTGCTGGTCTGTGCAGTGTCGGTGGTTTGGGTTTGGGTTTCGGTTTGGGTTTGGGGCCAGGCGTAATTTTCCATGCCGGGGACGCAGCGGCCTTTGGGGGATTCGAGTTGTTCTTTGAGGTCTTTGAGGACGGTGTCCAGGGTGAGGCCGATGGGAGGACGGGTCCAGTCGTAGGGTTTTTTGTTTTCGGCGTACTCGTCGTAGTCGAAGTCGGGACCGAAGGGCAGGAGGATGCTGGGGTACATGGGAAGGGTGTTGGCGTTTTCTTTGTTGCGCCAGTAGATGTCCAGGGCGAGCCACCAGCAGAGTGGATAAGGCATGCCGAGCCAACCGAGGGAGTTGCTGGCGCGGCGGATGTTGCGCTGGGGTTCGTCCAGACCCTGGCGTTCCCAGAGTTGTTCGGTTTCGGTGACGAAGTTTTGGTGGAATTCCGGTGGGGGCTCGGGTGTGGGAGGAAGGGGAGTCCAACCGTTTTCTACGGAAGCCTCCTGGTCCCCGGGGATGAAGTCAGAATCTTTAGAGCTCGCTCTCATCCCAGCCTTCTGCCCCGGGGAGGAGGAGAGAGCACGCGCTTGGGCGGCGGAGAATTTGTCGCGGGCGAGGTCGAGGCGGCCTTGCTGGATGTCGACGTGTTTTTTGCGGGCCTGGACTTTTTCGTGTTCGAGTTTCATGCGGAAGAAGTCTTTGAGTTTGTCGTGG
>QHXS01000241.1 GCA_003223975.1 Acidobacteriota bacterium | reverse complement strand
GGGCAAAAAAGAGGTCACAAAATCGCTTTGACTTTGATTTCGGGCATTAGGAAGCTTATCACGAAACTTCCCATTATGTTACATACGCTACATACATGTGATGAAGAGGCCTCAATGATAGACGGCCCGATGTGTGCGTTTGCGCACGGAAGGCTCGATCCACGCAGCGTAAGGTTGATATACGTTCATATTGATCAGCATCCGTCAACGTTCATCGACACTTCAGATGCTGATGGGAAAATAAGATCATGAGTACAAGTACACAACCTGCAATAGCCGTTGAGCTGCGGAAACCGGTAAGCCTGCCCGCGGCGGGTTCAACCGATCCGGTCGAACATTCGGTATCGGAAACGCTTTTCTGGACCGATCAACTGATGGAACACGCCACGTTCTTCGTGATGCTAATGCCCGGAAGGGAACTGATCGACGTACGCGGCAAAGCTAAAGAATTTCAGGCGTCGTTTGCGGCACGCTATGAGGCAACGCGTACAGCAAAACTCGACAGCACGAATTTTAAGGCTTTCAATCACGACACGGTCGAGATGGTAAAGCCATTCCTGGATTTCAAGGCCCATTTAGGCGCCGAACAAACATCGGGCCGTCTGCGGAGTCTCGTCTGGCCGTCATTCTTTGAACACACGCTTCGCGAAGCCACGCGTTTTTCGCAAAGGCTGCAGCAATTTTCGACCGGCAACGTTGCGATCGAGCGCAGCGAATCCTCAAGTTTTTGGACAGGGATCATGGGCGAACACGCCGGCTTTGTCGCGCACCTGCTGGACCCGGAAGAACGCGACCTGATCATAAAGGCGATGGAAACGAGTAGTAATTTCCAGCATCTTCACGATAAGCGTCCCGCGGACAAAGAAATTGTGATGAAGGCCGTGGACGACATTATCGATTTCAAGGTAGCTGCTGAAAAGGGGATCGAACTTGGGCAGATAAAAAGCATCATTCATCCGACACTCGCGGACCATATCCGTCGTGAAGCTCTAAAAGCTGCTGATGAACTAAGACGGGCAGAGTGATCTGTTTTGCTCTGTGAGTACGGACTTAATAATTGATCGCCGCAATCCTCTACATGCGTCGATCCTTATCTGGCAGCGAAAGTTGCGCTTGAAGGATAGCTCACACAACTGCTATCCTTTTTTTAATTCACCAACACTGACAAACCCGCATTAACACTAATGGTAAAGCGATCTATAAAGGTCATAAAACAAAAAGATGCTTCAATGCCTCTGCTTGTCCCGGTCGAGGTCGATCCTGAGTTGGAAGCGACCGAGCTTAAGAAAGAACGCGTCGACGCCGTAAACAACTGGATCGAAGAATGGCGTGAGACCGACCGCGCCGAAAAAGAAGATTCCGACAGCCAGATCCTCGCCTGGAGAATCGCAAACCCCGACCTCACCCCCGCCAAAAGCTAACTACTGCTCGTCACACTTTCCTTTTATTTACAAGACGCCGAATCTCCGCGATCACCGCTTCGTTTTCACAATTCTGTCTTAGGCGCTCCGATGCTTGTTTGGTCCTCTCCTCACTACCCAATTTACGATCGATGACTATCACATCTTGAATCAGAGTATCTACAAGCCGCCATTCATCGTCATCTATCCCCGTATCGACATTGATATTCAAACGCGACCACATATCAATGTCACCCTTATAACGTTCAAATACTTTCAGTTTTTTCAGTGTGACCATGCCTACGCAAATCGTACATAAATTGTATCGGAACGCATATGTCGAAGGTGCGGAGCAGCGGCATGAAAGTAACCCAAAATCCACGAGCCCGCTTCAGCGGGCAAGCGATCGGAGCCTGTTTACCGTCTTTTCGCCGAGCGGAAAAGCTCTGCTTTTCCGACAGGTCCCTTAAAAACCCCTGCGGCTGCGCCGCCAATTATCCGCGGCATAGCCGCAAATCAATTTAGGAGCCTCTTCGGAAAAGCAGAGCTTTTCCGCTCGGCAAAAGGTGGTTATTCGGAGAAACGAGCTTTTCCGCTCGGCAAAAAGTGATTATTCGGAGAACCAGCTTTTCCGCTCGGCAAAACTGACTTATTTAGAAAAGCATGGCTTTTTCCGGCAGGTCGTTTAAAACCCGCGGCGGCCCTATCTATCTCCATTTTATTTTCAAATGATCGGTGAGCAACGGCTCATCATCAGATGGTTTTCCAGCCCACTGCCTGGCGCTTGAAAAACGGTATTCGAACTGATCGACCGCCAGTTCTGCCCGTAGGGGGTTCATATGAATGTAGTCCACCTTCTGCCGAAAGGTCTCTTCGCCAAATATTTCAAGCGAATCGGTGTGGTGGTGCCACACCGAGTGTTTATGATTCCGGGTTTTTGTCTCCCCGCGAAGCTTGAACAGTGACGTTTCAAAATTATTTTCCTTGAGATATTGGATGACCCGCCGCGCGGAAATGCCGTTCATCAGGCGAAGTACATCTTTCATTTCTCGCGTTGAATAAATGAGCAAGTGAACGTGGTCCAGCATTACGACATAAGCGAATATGAGAATGCCGTGACTCGCCCGGGCTTCGTCGAAGGCGTCGCAGAGGATTTGTTTGAGTTTGTCCGTCCTGAAAATCTGTAAGCGGTGATGAGCGACGGCAGTGAAATAGTATGCCGGCGTTGTTCTTGAGATCTGCAACATAGAGGCGGCGGAGCCGCGGGACATTATAAAAGACTTGCCCGGAAAAGCAGAGCTTTTCCGCTCGGCGAATAAATTTGAATCGCACAAAACTCTTTACAAAACGTGCCGTGTATAATACACTCTTGCATGAATAGATCGGCGAACTGCTCCAGCGGGCAGTTATCGGTCGTCAGTGATCAGTTGTCAGTATCGGTGTTGATCTGTGTTTTTATCCCATTCGCGTTTTTTCGTGCGTTTCGCGCGCAAGAGTCAGCGTGTAGGACGGTGGGACGTGGGACAACGGGACAGTGGCGACAAAAGTTCAAGCTTCAAAGTTCATGTTCAAGGTTCGAAACCTGAAATCCGGAATTCGGAATCTGGGGTCCCAAACTCATCACTTGATATGACATTTTTGTATCAAATTCATTCAGATTTGCTCAAAACGCGATGTTTGCGCCACCTTGCGCCACCCCGTCCACCGCGCCAGGTGGCGCAAAGTTCGAGATTCGGGGTGTGGCTAGTCGCTCTTTGGAAATCCGCCTTTGTCCAAGAACGAAACGAATTCCACCTCGTTACGGGTGAGGCCTTCGAACGTCGCGGTGATCTGATCCTGTGGTGTGATTATCGCGTACAGCGGCAATGCAACGGTGCCGAAACGCTGTTCCTGCATTTTCTGGAAACCTTCGTACGGCTCGCCTTCGCCGTCGGTGAAAAGCCGGACGCGGACAAACTTTTCAAGCTCAGTACGCACCGCCGGCTTCGGGAACATATTCGTCTCCATCCATCGGCAGTTTGTGCATGTGTAGCCAGTGAAGTCGATCAGCAGATTCTTGTTCTCGGCCTTGGCTTGCGTAAGCGCGGCCTGAAAATCATTCACTATCCACGAAAGTTCGCCGTTCGTCGACGATGATGAAGTGGTACCTGAAGCAGCTTCTTTCGCAGGCGGTAGAAAGGATTCGATCTCGCCCAAACGCGTCCCAAACAAGCCGGTCAATAAATAAAATGCCAATGTGCCGAACAAGAACGCATTTAGAACTCGGACAAGCCCGATGCTGCGATCGTCGGAGTCGTGAGCGAAGCGAAAGACGCCAAGAAGATAAAGGAATATCAAGATCGACAAAGCTATCCAGCCGGCGATTACGACCTCGCGTGTGAAAATGCCCCAGCCCCAAACCAGGTCGACGTTTGAAAGAAACTTCAGAGCCGCTCCGATCTCAAGAAAGCCCATCACGACCTTGACCGAATTCATCCAGCTTCCGGAACGCGGCAGCGATTTCAGCAAGTTCGGCGCGACAGCGAGCACAAAAAAGGGAAGTGCGAACACGCTCGAAAACGCGATCATCCCGATTATCGGATACAGCAGTTTGCCGCCGGCCGCCGCAACTAAAATTGTCCCGACAAGCGGTGCTGTGCATGTGAACGACGTCAGCGAAAACGTCAGGCCCATCAGCAGCAGGCCGATGACCTTTCCGGATTCCTTGGAACGCGTGAAGCGGTCGAGCTTGGTGAGCACGCTCGACGGCACCCCGATGTTGTACGCACCCAAAAGACTGAACGCGAACGCAAGAAAAATTCCCGTGATCAATAAGTTGATGTACGGGTTGGAAGCGAATCGGTTGAGACCCGCCGCACCGAAGATCAGCGACAACGCTATCCCGAGGCCGGTGAACGTAAGGATTATCCCAAGCGCGTATATGAACGCGTCTCGAACAGAACCCGCCCGCGAATCGGATCCGTGCTTCGTGAAATACGAAACCGTGATCGGGATCATCGGAAACACGCACGGAGTCAGCAGCGACAACGCGCCGAAAGTGATCGCGAGCCAGATAAATCCCCAAATGGGCTGGTCGTTAATATTGCTTTCAGCCGTTCGGACGACAGCCGATGAATTCGAATTTGTCGGGATCAAATTCGCATTTGAAACTGCGTTAGTATCGATATTGCCGTTGATGTTAGCGTTCACGTTCGCAACGATGTTCGCATTAATGTTTGCGTTCGCGCCTGGTGTAGACGATGGAGTTGGTGAAGGTGTCGGACTCGGCGTTACACTGGGACTTGGCGCGGCAACCGACCCGGTAATGGTCAACGCGGCAGAGGCTTTTAATGTCTTGGGCGGCATGCAAACAGTGTCATTACAAACCTGGTATCGGACATTGATATTCAGCGCGGAATCGCCCGTTGGCGCGTCTGCATTCACCGTGAACGGGACATTGAAAGTTGCATTGCCTGAATACGATTCTGTATTGATTCCAAAATTCGGATCGAGTTTTACGGCAGGCTTCGTTCCCGAAATACGGCCTAGCGCGAACGGTCCTTCGGCAAGCGTGATCCGCGTCGGGATCGGTCCTCCCGCACCCTGTGTAATCGAATACATGTGCCATCCCGCACCGATGCTCGCATTTATTTTTGCCAGACCCTTGCCACCCGCAGGTACGCCCGCAGGAGAAACGGACATCGAGAGCGAGACCGGACCTTGCGCCACAGCCGAAAACGAACACAAAGCCACGATACAGAAAACGATGAAGGTAATTTTAATGTTGGATCTCAAAGGTCGATTTAGTTGTAAAGACGGCAAAGCGCGGCCCTGCTAATAATGTTATATGCCTGCAGAGCAACAAGCAACGCAATTGATATACGTAGACCGTTTTAACGGCGTTCCGTAAGGTTGCAAAAGACTATTAGATTGAACCGGAATTACACGGTGAAGGGTCTGTGGAATTAGAGCACGTTGAACCCATCCAGACCGAAGGTAAGAGCGAATTTGAAATTAATACAAATCGAAGGTGAAAGAGGCGTCCGCTGTTGCGATCAATACAAGACACGCAGACGCCCGAACTGTTTAATTACCACTCATCATCAAGGCGCTCTCGCCAGTATTCGCGCCGCCGTTCGTACATCTCGGCCTCCTGGTCTATCTCGTCCTCGTCGTCACCCTTTTTGCTGGCTTTCGAATCCTTTTCTTTTTTAGTTTCTTTACTGTCTTTGGCGTCGGCTTTGTCACCGTCTACGCCGGATTCGTCGTCCCCGAACTCGTCTTCATACTCCACCCGACGCTCAACGCGTTTTTCCCAATACTCGCGCCGCCTATCGTAATAGTCTTGCCGCCCCACCGCACCCTGGCCCACGACCGCTTTGGCCTCGTGGCTGGTTTTGACCACAGTTTCTTGAACATTGTGATCAGCCGGCAGATTCAGGTTTCCCCGATACTCGTTGATGTTCGTTATGTCAGTGACACTAACATGAGCCGTCGTGGGAATCGCGATCGACGCAAAGCCTATTGACAAAACGATGGGCCATTTATTTATGAATGTCATTTGCGCCTCCTCTACTTGATCGGCCTGATCGATTTGAAAAAGGCGTCGATGTTCGTTTTTTCAGCCTTCATCCCGTCAGTGTCTGCCATGCATACCGCGATGCCGACCTTGCCGGACCCGGTTTCAAAGAGGACGACTTGGGCATTGAAGAACTGCGGCTTTCCATCCTGCATTTTCATTGTGCCGGTATGCTCCGAAAACTTGGCTTTCATTCCATTGACCTGACCGGGGGTACCCGGTTTCGTTTCCTTCGCGTCCGTGATCAATGCTCTCGCCGTCGTCTGCACATATTTATATGCCTCGTCGACTGTCTTCACGTCCTTAACCACCCAGACGCCGAACCATACCAACCCGTTCGATGCGGTGCCGGAAATGCGCTTGGTGGCCGGATTCCTTGGATTTGGTTTTGACTTAAACTCCCAACCGTCCGGCATATTTACAGTGAACAGCGGAGTATTGTTTAGGCTGTAAGCGACCGTTTGGCTCGTTGCCGGCAGTACTGCCAATAATCCGAACACTAGAATAAATAGAAAACTGATCTTCATGGTTGTCCTCCTTGGATTCCTGTTTCGAAATCTTAATATTTGTCAGCGCCTCGGCTGCGCAGCATCAAGCAGTCGCTTGTAATTCGTCTTCTTCGACTCGTTCAGGCGGGGGTTTCACGAGCCATACTTTTGACATCAGCCAGCTCACTACGATCCCGACAACGCATCCGAAGATCACCTGCCCGACCTTTCGCAGCCCGCTCTCGACTCCGGCGGCCTTTGCGCCTTGCGTGATACCGGTTGCAAGGACGATAGCAGCCGTTATCGGTGCCTGACGCCACATCGTCTTGATGCGGATCAAATAAGACGAGATCAGCACCGTCAAAGCGAGCGCGAACGGTATCAGCCAGTCGCTACCGTCGCCGATCAAGAGCATGCCGAAACCAACGACACAGCCAACAACGACGTTAGCAAGCCGGCAGCGGAACATTCGACGCGCTTCGATCGGCTCGGGGTCCGCGGCTGCCACCATCGATGCAATTGCCCAAATAGGATTGCCGACGCCAAGCCATCGCAGGGTGAACCACACGATCGTCGTAGCGATAAAGGCGTTGATCGCGAACCTAATGCCGAGCAGGTGCTCGTACGAAAGGTCGAAACGATCCATGAGCCCTTCGGCTTTCTGTGTTAAGAACGCCCTCACTCGTGCGAGTTGGGCGGGTTACCTAGCAACCGGTACATAACACCCGTCTTTGTAGCTTTAAGCGCGATATAATCTTTTGCTGCGTACTGCATAGCGATAAAGAACGCCTCGGCCCGCTGCATGGCCTCGAGGGCCAACTCCTTTCGATCCTTAAATCGGATCTGAAATGCAAACTCACCAATAAGTGCGCGATGCTCGCCGCGGGTGCGCCAGATGCCCACATCAGTCTTAGCCTTAACGCCCTGGCCAAAGTCGAGAATACCGATGTCCTGCAGGACCTCTTCGATGATCGTATTGCTGACCAATTCGACCTGCTCGTTCGCTTCCTTGCGTAAGCGGCCTAGTGCCGGGAAAACCTTGATCCAGTTGTCGAAATTTAGCATGTTCTCGCCGCCCATGCCCATTTGCGATCGCGGGAACTGCACGTTGTGCGAGAAGAGCAAGCGGATCCCGCCGAGTTTTTCCTTGAGCGGCAGAACCTGGCATTTGAACTTCACACGATGCTTGCCAAGTATCCTCGGCCGGACGTCGGTTTCGGCGGCCGCCTGTATATCCGGATGCCGAAACTTAAAAACAACCTCTGGATCTCCTACCGGAAAGCCATCCTCGTAAGGGATACGTCGTCGCAAAATAAAAGCTTCGTTGTAAAGACGAAAGTCCTTTGTGTCGACGAACAGTACTTCGCGCAGTTTGAGCGGCACCTTCTTGAAGCCCTTTGTGCTGAATTTGACTCCGGTCTCCTTTGCCGCCTTTTCCACTATGTCGGCGAACGCGAAGAGGCTCTTGCGCGAGTCAAAATGATTCGGCTTGAGCATCATTTTGCAAGCCAGATACTCGACCTGATGAATCGGGAGCCCGTCGTCATAGACGCCTGGTTTGACGCTTGGGACACGTCCGGCCCAACTGACTTTCTCCGGTGTGTTCACTGTCGCAGGCGGTACGAGTTTCGGCGCTTTTGTCTTCGGCGGTGAATTGGTTTTTGTCCGTAATTCGGCCTTCAGGGGCGGCTTATTGTTACTGCGCCGTACTGTTGAGTTTGTCTTCATCGTTTTATCCTCAGTTTTTGCTCAGAAATACCGCATCATGCTGCAAGTCTGTCCTATTCACTTCGGCTCGTAACCTGTATGTTTTTACAGGTTTTGCGAGTTAATTTTCATCAGGGCCCGCGAGTGATTTTGGACCGAAATAAGCGGTTTCGAAACGCGTTCGCGTTCGCGGAACGAAAATGAATCACGTCGTTTCGGAACAGTTGCTAGCAATGACGTTTACATTCATTTAGAATTAGTTATTATCGCGGTTAGAGAGGACAAGCCAGTTGAAGCCAACCGACATCTCAGATCCTGAATACTTTCATAAGGTGGTTGATTGCCAGTACGCATGTCCGGCGCACACGCCTGTGCCCGAATACATCCGCCTGATCGCAGAGGGCAAGTACACCGAGGCGTACATGATCAACTGGGACTCGAATGTGTTTCCCGGTATCTTGGGACGCACATGCGACCGGCCCTGCGAACCGGCTTGCCGACGTGGACGTATCGACGAAGAACCAGTAGCGATCTGCCGCCTTAAACGTGTTGCGGCCGACAATCGCGGCGATGTAGAACCTTTAATGCCGCAAGGGCCGTTCAAGCCGAACGGCAAGAAGGTGGCGCTTATCGGAGCCGGACCGGCATCGTTGACGGTCGCTCGCGACCTTGCGCCTCTGGGCTACGAAATTCATTTGTTCGATGAACAATTCAAAGGCGGCGGCTTCATGCTTAGTCAGATCCCGGCGTTTCGACTGCCGGAACGCGTGCTCGATGAAGAGGTCAATTACATTCTAGACCTCGGCATTCATACGCATTTCAAGCATTACGTCTCGTCGCTCAAGGACGTCCTTGAGCAGGATTACGAGGCGGTCTTTGTGGGAACTGGAGCGCCGCGCGGCAGGGAATTGAAGATCCCGGGACGCGAAGAAGGCGACGCGAATATTCACATCGGCATCAACTGGCTCGGCTCGGTCGCGTTCGAACACACGAGCAAGATCGGTAAAACCGTGATCGTACTTGGCGGCGGAAACACAGCGATGGACTGCTGCCGGACGGCGCGGCGTCTTGGCGGCGAGGACGTGAAAGTCATCGTCCGCTCGCCTTACCAAACGATGAAGGCATCGCCGTGGGAAAAGGAAGATGCGCAGCACGAAGACATTCCGATCATCGACAACCATGTGCCGAAATCTTTTGTGGTCGAGAATGGCCGACTGAAAGGCGTGACGTTCGAAAAGGTCGAAGCGAAATATGACGAAGCACGGAAGCGCTCGCTCGTTCCGACCGGCGAGCCCGAAGTTTTCTATCCGGCCGACGACGTGCTCGTCGCGATCGGACAGGAGAACGCGTTTCCATGGATCGAGCGCAACATCGGACTCGATTTCGACAAATGGGAAATGCCGGTCGTCGATAAAACGACATTTCAATCGACGCATCCCAAAGTTTTCTTTGGCGGGGACGCGGCGTTCGGGCCTGAGAATGTGATCACCGCCGTCGCCCACGGACATCAGGCCGCGGTTTCGATTGACCTGCTCTGCCACAAAAAGAATCTGCTGACCGAACGGCTTCATCCGATGGTGAATCTCGTCTCACAAAAGATGGGAATTCACGAGTGGGCATATGACAGCGAGATCGATGAGTATGACAGACTTGTCGTCCCGCAAGCGCCGAAGACGAAAACGCTGGTGAACCGGAAGCAGGAGGTCGAATTAGGGTTCGATCCGCTCGCGGGATACGAAGAAGCGAAACGCTGCCTTAATTGCGACGTGCAGACAGTCTTTAATGCTCCCAAGTGCATTGAATGCGATGCATGCGTCGACATCTGTCCCACCGCATGCATAACCTTTACAGCCAATGAGGAAGAACCGGAGCTGCGGCAGCATACAAAGGTGCCCGCGCTTAATCTCACTCAGGACCTCTACGTTTCCGAGACGCTGCCGCAAACAAAACGCATCATGGTCAAGGACGAGGACGTCTGCCTCCACTGCGGCCTTTGCGCCGAACGCTGCCCCACCGCGGCCTGGGACATGCAGGCCTTTTGGTACAACGTCACCAAAGCCGGCGAGGTCAAGTTCGGTCCTACAATGATTGGAAACATGGTCCAGATCACGAGAAATGGAAATGGAGCAACCCCGTGACGAACGAGAGAGTTTTCGTGATGAGTTTTGCGAGTGTTTATCCGCACTATGTGAAGAAAACGGAAACGAAAGGCCGGACGAAGGAAGAGTTAGTCGAAGTTATTCGCTGGCTGACGGGGTACACGGAAGCCGGTCTCGCAAAACAGATCGAGAAGCGAACCAGTTTCCGCGAATTTTTCGACAAGGCGCCGAGGTTCAATCCGAATGCTTCGCTGATCAAAGGCGTGGTATGCGGCATCCGGGTGGAAGACATTGAAGACCCGTTGATGCAAAAGATACGTTACATGGACAAGCTGATCGACGAGTTGGCAAAAGGCAAAAAAATGGAAAAGATTTTGCGAACTTCAGAATGAATCAAGAGACCAAGATAAACGACTTTGTCATTCGCTTTGCGAATGTGAACGGAACGGGTTCGGCATCGGCTAATGCGCTGTTTACCAAAGCGGTGTTTCGCATGGGCGTGCCGGTCACGCCGAAGAATATCTTCCCATCGAACATTCAGGGCCTTCCGACGTGGTACGAGGTTCGCGTTTCGGAAAAAGGCCATCTCGGCCGCCGCGAGGGCGTCGACCTTATGATCGCCGTCAATCCGCAGTCGATGAAAAAGGATTATGCCGATGTCGCGTCGGGTGGTTATTTTCTTTACGACAGCTCGAAGCCATTGCCGCCCGGCTACGACCGCACCGACATCACGCACATCGGCATTCCATTGATGAATCTCTGCAATGCGGAGTTCACTGACGCTCGACAGCGGCAGCTTTTCAAGAACATCGTCTATGTCGGCGCGATCGTCGCTTTATTTAAGATCGAGCTCGATGTCATTGAAGAATTGATAGGGCAACAATTCAAGGGCAAGGAGAAGCTCATTGAGCCGAACATCAAGGCACTAAAGATCGGCGAGAATTGGGTCCTAGAAAATTTCGACGTTGATAATTTTGATCTGCGTATCGAACGCCGTGACCTGCTCGGCGACAAGATACTCTTCAGCGGCAACTCCGCTTGCGGGCTCGGTGCGATATACGCGGGCGCGACGGTCGCGGCATGGTACCCGATCACACCTTCGACATCGGTCGTCGACGCTTTTGCAAAATATGCGTCGAAGTATCGCGTTGATGCCGAAACGGGCAACAACAACTACGCGATCGTTCAGGCCGAAGACGAGCTCGCAGCGATCGGTATGGTGATGGGCGCTTCGTGGAACGGTGCTCGTGCGTTCACTGCAACGAGCGGCCCGGGCGTGTCGCTGATGAACGAATTCCTCGGGCTCGGCTACTTTGCTGAGGTGCCAACCGTTCTAATTGACGTGCAGCGCACCGGCCCCTCGACCGGGATGCCGACACGAACGCAGCAATCCGATATTCTGCTCGCAGCATACGCGTCGCACGGCGACACAAAACATCCGCTGCTATTTCCTGCATCGCCGAAAGAATGCTTTGAGATGACCGCCCAGGCATTCGACCTGACCGAACAGTTGCAGACTCCCGCGATCGTAATGACCGATCTTGATCTCGGTATGAATGATCATGTTACTGAGCCGCTCGCGTGGGACGATACCCGCGAATACAAGCGGGGCAAAGTTCTGACCGGTGAGCAACTCGACTTTATTTACAAAGTTTCTACGAATGGAAACGGTTCTCGGGGCAAACTCGAAGATAGATCCAGAGAAAATGGATCTGACAGCGCCGATGCAGTTTTATCAGAGGCTGACGCTCAGCCGCTCGGTGATCAGAACTTAACGCAGCCGTTGGAACAATTCAAAGGCAAATGGGGGCGTTATCTGGATATAGACGGCGACGGCATTCCATACCGTACCATCCCTGGAACCCATTCAACTCGTGGTGCGTTTGTCACCCGCGGCTCGTCCCGCGATGAATACGCCGTCTATACCGAAGATGCGGATGTATATCAGCGGTTTGTCGACCGGCTTGCAAGGAAATGGGAGACGGCGAAGGAGCTTGTTCCGGGTCCGGTGTTTTTGTCAGGACCCCCTGCGTCAACCGGGGGCCAGTTCGGTCATTCGTATTCAGCAATCTGGCCGCCCCCTTACGGAGGCGGTTCCGACCTGGGCGTTATTTTCTTCGGTACCTCGACGGACGCCGCGATCGAGGCTCTTGAGTTACTCGCCGATGAAGGGATTCTTCTCGACGCGATGCGTCCGCGTGCGTTTCCGTTCGGCAAGGCGTTTCGTGATTTTGTCGATTCCCACGAACGCATCTTTGTCATCGAACAAAACCGCGACGCACAATTCCGCAGCCTGATGATGATCGAGCTCGGCGTAAATGCGGACAAACTCGTATCTGTTTTGAATTACGACGGCATGCCGATCACGGCGGACAATATCTTCAGGCAGATAAAGGATAAAATAAAATAGAAATGACCTACGTTAGATCAACATTTCGACATCCGGCATTGCCGAAGAACGACCTTGGATACACGGTCGATTATTATGAAGGATCGCTTTCGACGCTGTGTGCGGGGTGCGGACATGATTCGATCAACGCGGCAATCGTCGAGGCCTGCTGGGAACTGAATATCGAGCCGCACAAGGTTGCGAAGCTTTCCGGTATTGGATGCTCGTCGAAATCGCCGGCATACTTTTTGTCTAATTCGCACGGGTTCAATTCGGTACATGGGCGGATGCCTTCGGTTGCGACGGGCGCGAACCTGGCAAACCGTGACCTGATCTATTTCGGTGTTTCAGGCGACGGTGATACCGCGTCGATTGGGATGGGGCAATTTGTTCATGTGGTCAGGCGAAACCTGAACATGGTTTACCTGGTGATGAACAACGGGTGCTACGGGCTGACAAAGGGGCAGGATTCAGCGACCGCCGATGCGGGTTCGAAGAGCAAAGCTGGAAGCGTGAATCTTTTCGAAGCGATCGATCTTGCGAGTTTGGCGATCGAGTTGGGCGCGACATTTGTCGGGCAGAGTTTTTCGGGCGATAAGGAACAACTCATCCCTCTATTGAAAGCCGCTATGAAGCACAAGGGGTTCGCTATGCTGAATGTCATATCCCCGTGTGTCACCTTCAACAATAATCCCGGCTCGACGAAATCGTACGATTACGTCCGCGAGCACGTCGAGATCACCGGTACGATGGATTTCGCACCGATGATGAAAGAGATCACTGCATCATACGAAGCCGGATCGATCAACGATCTCACAATGCACGATGGTTCGATCATTCGATTGCACAAGCTCGCAAAGGATTGGGATCCGTTCGATCCAAATTCGGCGATGAATGCGATTCACCACGCCAAGCGAAAAGGCGAGATCCTTACCGGCCTGCTTTATATGGACCAGGATTCGATCGAGCTGCACGAGATGCTCAAAACGAATGAAAAGCCGCTGAATTTACTATCGAAATTCCAACTGTGCCCCGGCTCGGAAACGCTTGCGAAAATAAACGCCGGGCTCAGATAATTAGCTTCGACGGTCAGCCCGAGCGCAGTTTCGGAGGGTAACAATGGCCAGATCATTCGCAGCTTCCGCTTTAGCGATCATTTCTTTTTGTCTTGTACTTGCCCAATCACGCGTCGCACAGGCACCGATTCCGACACCGTCACCGATCGCGTCGCCCGTCGCTAAACCGAGATATCGCCCTTGCCCCGATGCAAATAAGACTTCGTCGCTCGAAAAGCAATTCTTCAAAAATATCCTTAAGGACCAGTGTGTTATTTGGACCTCGCCTTCGAGGCTCACGGGCGCTGATGCAAAATGGCTGATCCCGCTTGGTGCGGCAACGGCCGGCCTTGTCGCGTCTGACGAATTTACGGCGTCGAAACTCAGCAGCGGCGGCAGCCTTCCCGGCTTCAGCGAAAAAGTTAGTTATGGCGGAACCTTCTGGGCGACGGGCGGTGTTGCGGCGGCATTTTATATCGCAGGGCGCGCGGGACACAATGTGCGCGCCCGCGAAACAGGAGTCTTGGCTGCCGAGGCGCTCTTAAATTCGGGTGTTGTAACGCAAGTACTTAAATTGGCTACTCAGCGACCCCGCCCGACTGTTGGCGATGGAAGCGGTCAATTTTTCACCGGAGGAAACTCATTCCCATCGGGACATTCATCGAGCGCATGGTCGGTAGCGACTGTCATTGCATACGAATATAAATGTAACACTGCCGTTCGATTCACTGCCTATGCAGCTGCGACCGCCGTAAGCTTGTCGCGTTTCGGGGCTCGAAAGCATTTTCTTTCAGATATTCTTGTCGGAAGCGCAATCGGGTTTTATACCGGGCGGTATGTCTATCGCGCTCACTCCGAAAACACTAACGAATCGTGCGGAGCATCAAACGCTTCCCCCACATCGAAAACGAACTCTAAACTTGCGCCTATGATCCTGCCTCTCTACGATCCGCGATCGAAAACATACGGCGGCCGTTTTGTTTGGACTCTTTGAAGCAACCCCGGCGCAATTTGATTATTTTGTTCCCTCGCGTACCTTCAATTCACTATAATAATTGCAAGGTTTAGACATGCGAATTTTGGGACTGGTGACATCGATCTTTGTGTTTGCAGCGACGGCGCTTTCGCAGAACGCAGGCGATCAAATGCTTGCCGCCGAACGCGGGCTTTCGAAGGCCACTGGCGAACTCGGTGTGAAACCGGCAGTGATGCAGTTCTTTTCCGACGATGCGATCATTTTCCGCCCCGATGCCGTCAATAGCAAAGATTTCTGGAATGGCCGTGACGACGGGAAGGCTGCGGCGGTCCGCGGCATGAGCGCGTTCGGAATTTCCTCGACCGGGCAGATCGGCTACACGACGGGAAGCATCGAGATCTTTCCCAATGGCAAAGGTGCTGCATCGAACGCCTATGGCGACTATGTGACGATCTGGGGCCGGCGAGAGAATGACGGATGGCGCGCCGTGCTGGAATTGGTCGTAAAGCACGAGAAGGGAATTCAACTCCAATATAAACAAGAAAGATTCGAAAGGATCGAGGCAGAGTCTAATAAGAAGGGACGCTCGGCGGCCGATCCGTCGATGAACTTTCTGCGTGCCAGCATGGGCGTCGGAACGCTCGGCAGCGCATATAAGAGTTTTGCCGCGGAAGAGATCCGATTCCTTCGCGACGGCCTTCCGCCAATAACTGGCAAAAAGCGGGTTATCGACGCGACTAAGGCCTACAGGGCTGTGAAATTCCCGTTCAAGGTAGCTTTGATCGAATCGGGCGACATGGCTTATTCATGGAACCCCTGCGAATACAACGTGAGCGATGAGGGAATGGAACGCGGCAATTGCCTTCATATCTGGAAGCTGCGAAACAAGAAGTGGTGGATAGTACTTGGAGCGTTTGCCCGTGTCGAAAGCGACCTGAAGCCACAACTCAAAACAAAAAAAGCACGATCTAAATGACTCCCGAATTTGGATCGCCGTTGGCCGAGCCGCGCCCGCTTTTTCTTCAATAACTGTC
>QHXS01000240.1 GCA_003223975.1 Acidobacteriota bacterium | reverse complement strand
CGCCTGCGCCGATTCGCCAAGCACGAGAATATCTTCGCGCGGAACCGGTGCGACAAACCCGGAAGCCGCAAGATTCAAAACTTCCTGTTTCGCGTCCTGGATCAACCGGTCTCCGTTCATCGATATCGAGTCCAAATCGCGAAGCAATCCCCACGCGCGTGCTTCCTGGGCAGAAGTCGCGACCTTGCCCATCCCAAGCAGCTCAAAAGTTTTCTTCAAGAACGCAAGCGGATCCGCATTAGGCACTTTCGCGGCAGCGTCCATCGCACGCATCGTCATTTCTTTTGTACCGCAGCCGGCTGGGATCAAGCCAACGCCTACTTCGACCTGGCCCATGTAGGTTTCGGCAGCCGCGCGAGTTTTATTGCCGTGCATTGCGATCTCGCATCCGCCCCCAAGCGTCAACCCATACGGCGCAGTGACAACAGGTTTCGACGAATACCGCAGCCGCATCACCGCACGCTGCAGCGCGTTTACCGCCATGTTCAGGTCGTCCCATTCTTCCTCCTGAGCGGCGAGGAGCACCATCATAATGTTCGCTCCCGCACAAAAATTTCCGCCCTGATTTCCGACGACAAGACCCGCCCAATTCTTTTCCACCTCGTCGATGGCGTAATGCATCATCTGCACGGTGTCGCCGCCGATCGAGTTCATCTTCGAATGGAACTCAAGGCACGCAACGCCGTCGCCAAGGTCAATAAGAGATGCCCCGGGATTCGATTTGATAACGCCGGTCCGCGCTTTCAATTCCTTTAAGATCGTCACGCCAGGTCGTTCCGGAACCGCACGATATTCGCCCTTTACCAGATCGTAAAACGACCGGCTGCCGTTCTCGTCTTTATAAAATGAAGTCGCTCCTGAAGCGAGCATTTTGCCTACGTTTTCGGGAATCGGCTGTCCCTCGGCACGCATCCGTTCGACCGATTCTTTTACGCCGATCGCATCCCATGCCTCGAAAACGCCGATCTCCCAGCCGAAGCCCCATTTCAAGGCGTTATCGATCTCGACGACCGTGTCTGCGATCTCTGGAATTCGATTCGCGGCGTAGCGCGAAATTCGTGACGCCGTATTCCACAAAAACTGCCCAACACGATCTTCGCCCCAAACGAGCATCTTCACGCGTTTCGGCAAGTCTTCGATCTGCTTCGCTGCTTCGAGCGACGGAAATTTTGTTTTCTGTTGTGGTTTGTATTCGAAGGTGCTCAAATCGAGTTCAAGAATGACCCGATTACCTTCGGCATCAGTCGATTTTTTATAAAAGCCGCCTTTTGTTTTATCGCCCAAGAGTTTTTTCTCGAGCATCTGATCGATAACTGCAGGAACATTGAAAACTTCGCGGTCTTCGTCGTCGGGAATTGCCGGATAAAGATTCTTGTTTACATGAACGAGCACGTCGAGTCCAACCAGATCGGAAGTTCTAAACGTTGCCGAAGACGCGTGGCCGATCGCCTTGCCGGTGATCTGGTCGATCTCGGTCGGCGTAAATCCCTGCTCAAGCATTTCGTGAACGGTCGCCATCATCCCGAATGTACCGACGCGATTCGCGATAAAATTCGGGCGGTCCTTTGCGGGCACGACGCCTTTTCCCAAACGCTGATCAAGAAACCCGGAGATCTTGCACGCGATCTCGCCGCTCGTCTCCGTTCCGGGTATCACCTCGACAAGCTTCATGTATCGCGGCGGATTGAAAAAATGAACGCCGACAAAATGCTGCTTGAAATCGTCCGAAAACGGCTCGGCAATGGAATCGATCGGGATGCCGCTGGTGTTCGAGGCGATAACTGCACCGGGTTTGAGATTTTTTTCGACCTCGGCAAACAGCTTGTGCTTGATATCCAGGTTTTCGACCACCGCCTCGATCACGAGATCGCATTCCTTTAATTTCGAAATGTCGTCGGTGAAATTGCCCGTTTTAATCAGTTTTGCGTTGTCGGCAAGCATGAAGGGTGCCGGCTTGAGCTTTTTCGACGCTTCGAAAAGGGCATTGACGATACGGTTTCGTACTTGCGGCGATTCAAGGGTTAACCCTTTCTTTTCTTCTTCGGGTGTTAGCTCATTCGGAGCGATGTCGAGCAAAAGCGTCAGAATTCCGGCATTTGCGAGATGCGCCGCGATTCCAGCACCCATAGTTCCCGCTCCGAGGACAGCCGCCTGTTTTACAATAAATTTCGCGTCCGGAGTTTTCGCCGAATCGTCTCCGCTGACCGCCGCCTTTGCCGTATTTGCCATTCTCTACTTAGCCTCGTTCAATTTTGTGAAAAGTATACCTCAATTGTAAATGAATGAACGTTCATTCAGCAAGTAACTTTGGTTCAAATTAGAGATCGAGGGCAAAGTCGATCACAGAAACGCCAACGTCCGAAATGGCATTCATATTCATGAGGAATGCCGACGAGTCGCTTAGAGGAATCGTCTTTCCAATAAGGTTCCGTGGTTTCAACTTGCCCCGCCGTATCATCTCCAGCATTTCCGCGTATCGATGCGCCTGCATCCCGTGGCTGCCGATGATCTCAAGTTCGCGGCCAATGACCTTATCGACCGGAATCGCTGAAAGATGCTGATCCGCCTCCATTATTCCAACCTGAATATGTTTTCCGCGTTTCCGAAGCGACGAGATCGAATTTATCAGTATATCCGGATGACCTAGCGCGTCGATCGAAATATGCGCGCCCCCGTCCGTCGCATCCAAAATCGCTTCGACGGGATCGATTTTCGAAGAATTGACGGTGACCTCCGCGCCGATCGCGCGTGCAAATCCAAGTTTTTCATCATTGATATCGACTGCTACGACATGGGCACCGAATGCAGCAGCGATCATGATCGCCGACAGCCCGACTCCCCCGCAACCGTGAACGGCGACCCACTGCCCTTCGGAGATTTTGCCCTGATCTACCACTGCCCGGTATGACGTCGCGAACCGGCAGCCGAGGGAAGCGGCGGTAACGGAATCGATCTCCTCTGGCAGGCGAACCAAATTTGCGTCCGCATAGTCGATTGCAACGTATTCGGCAAACCCACCCCACGCTGTGAATCCGGGCTGAAACTGCCTGTCGCAGACGTGTTGATTTCCAGATAAGCATTGTTCGCACGCTCCGCAGGCGCAAACGAAAGGTAATGTAACGCGGTCGCCTAAATCAAAATTTGCGATCTCAGACCCGAGCGCTGCGATCACGCCACTCAACTCGTGGCCGGGTACGTGCGGTAATTCGATATCGGGATCATTGCCTGTCCAGCCGTGCCAGTCACTCCTGCAAATGCCGCATGCCTTCATCTCGAGAACAACGCCAGTCGGCGACGGCACGGGATCAGCAACCGATCGAATGGATATCGGCCCGCGGAATTCGTCGTAAACGGCAGCTTGCATCAGATGACGAGAGTTTACGATGTTCGGTTGCTTTTTTCGAGTATCTATTTGGTGAAAGCGACCCGTTTAGCCGTTCCAAATTCCAAAAAAATATTTCAATTTCGAGACGTAAAGTGACTGTTTCTGTACAGCTTCCAACATTCGTCAGAATGCGCGGTCGATAAACTGCAACTTAGGCCCCCGAGCGAGCGGCCTTTCCGGCTGCTCTTTACCGTCCGGTTCTGTTCATTCACGGGGGTATCATGTTCGGTCATCTGCACGCGGCGAAAACACTAATATTTTCAGCAAATCTTCTTTTTTCACTTCTCCCTGTTTTGGGACAGACTGTCGCCAGCAATGACAGGATACACCGTGTTCAAGCCCGACCGAGCGCACCGGTCGTCCAACCAACCGGCTCCAAACCGCTTCCATTCGACACATCGGTGATCATTTACTATGGAATTGCGGGAAGGGCAACCAAGGCTTCGGCGGTGCCGGTATCTGAAACGGCGGTCGCCACGCATCGGATCGTCACGCCGACGAAATCCATCCCGGAAACGAAACTACCGATCTCCACCACGGCAATACAAAAAACAGACCCTCGAACGGATATCCAGCAGGACTTGCAACCCGTATTGATCTACTATCGGGCGGGATCAATGGCTAAGCTGTCATATGCCGAAGCGCCGATTAAAAAAATCGTTCCCGATGAGATTTCCATAATAAAGACGGTTTCGAATCATGCAGCGCCGCTATCCGGTCCAGCAAGCAAGGATTCGGGCCCGGAAGTCGGATCTGAGGCGCGAGAGGCGTTGAAAGAGATCGCCGTTGCCCCGATTACGACTGAACCTCTTATCAGGTCGGAAAATGAAATGTTAGGCGATGCTCACCTACCCGAGCCCAAAATGTCAGACAAGCAGCATGCGGATTCGGTCTCTCCTGCTATTTCAGATATCAGTGCAAGCAATCGGCAGGAAATCAATGCTCCTGAAACCGCTTCCGAGAAAACAGAAACGTTAATTCCGGTTTCCTCGATCGCGTTGCCGAAGAAAGAATTAAGTGATTCGGCACGAATTGTTAATGCAGAAGGGTCTGTTTCGGAAGCGGCGCCAAAAGCCGATCCACCTCTTGAAACCACGAATTTATCGAAAAACAAGGCTGTTGATCTAAACAATACGGCCGTCGCCCTTACCGCGGAGACAAAGTATGCCGAGGCCGAAGCTCTTCTCCGGGAGGCGATCGCTGCTCAACCAACGGTGGCGAAGTTTCATCGCAACCTTAGCATCGTTTTCGAACGAATGGGGAATTTCGACGAGGCCCTGGCATCCGCGCGTATCGCCGCGAAACTCACCCCTTCGGATCCGTCGGTTCTTGAGCAGCTTTGTTTGTTAGAAGTGGCGAAGGGCATTGCGGCAAAAGCCGTCTCCTGTTACGAAAAACTAAATTCGATCCAGCCGCTTGATGCTCTTTTGCAGACTTGCTATGGCGCATCTCTGTTTAAATCGGGAAGAGTGGATGAATCGATCCTGATATTGGAGAAGGCCGCTCGATCGACCCCGCCGCTGGCGGTTTCGCTGAACGCACTCGGTGTGGCGTACTTCACAACGAAGCGCGAAAAGGATGCGCTCGAAGCGTTTAAGAATGCCGTCGAAGCCGACCCGGACATGCTCGAATTTCGTTATAATCTTGCTATAGCCGCGCTGGCGCAACGAAACAAAACTGCCGCTCTGAGTCAATACGCGATCTTGAAGCAAGGCGATCCAAAACTAGCTGATCAGTTATATCGCCTGTTGTTCCGTGACAAGGTTATTTCAGTGGAAGACTTGAAAAGCCATTAGGACTTAAAAACGAGGTTTCGTGCAGCGTCTCGATCACAAAGCAGCGGAGGTTCACAATTTCCGCTTGTTTTTTTCGAGAATAAGGCTGAGGGCCATCGTTTGATCACGAAGTCTTTTTTCAAGGGCGACCTTTTCTTCAGGATCACCGGCGGCTTTCAACTTCTCGCGGAGTTCGGCGATCTCTTTCAACCGCTCGACTTCTTCTGGAACGAAATCGTTCGATTTGAGGATCGAAAAGCCCATTCGCATGTCTTCTGGCGTGTTGAAATAGTCATCCAAATTCAGGGGCTTTCCTTTTCCTTTTAGGTTGTCGAACTCACCCCGCAACATGCCTTCGCGGATGATCTGCTCGATTGCGCTTTCAATAGACATATACCTAAGAAATCATACGAAATATTTCTTGACACGTTCTTTAAAAACGTCGACAATGCCTTTCAAAATAATTCAAACGTATTTCCAAGTCGGGGAAGCGGAACCTTCCGCCCTCGAACACGCCAAAATCAAGTTATTTAAGGAGAATAGAATGAGAACTTTGTTCGCGTCTGCATTTTTTTCATTGTTTTTCGCACTGGCCGTCTTTGGTCAACCCACAGCGTCCACGAGTGCCGCGACTGCGACGAAAGTTGCAGATACGGCCAAAAAAGCCCCGGCTTTCCGACCAACCAAAGACCAAATAAAACAAGGACAAACGATCCTAAAGGACAAGAAGCTTTATGTCGGCGAGGCGACCGGGGTATATAACGACGAAACGCGTGCCGCGATAAAAGGCTATCAAAAGGCAAACGGCTTGGATGAGAATGGAAAGTTTGACAAAGCTACGCTCGAAAAGATGAATATCGCTCTCACCGAGAGCCAGGGCGGCGCCGCTACCGCAGCGAAGGCCGGGACTACTGCCACTTCGACGACGAAGGCCGCTACGTCGACGCAGTCGGCCGCGAGCTCCGGACCGAAGAAGCCTGCGCCTTTCCGTGCAAACGAGGATCAGATCAAGGCTGCGCAGAAAATCCTGATCGACGGAAAGATGTACACCGGCGAGCAGACCGGGAAACTCGACGACCCGACACGTGACGGCCTGAAGAAATATCAGGATGCAAATAAACTAAAGGTCACAGGAACGCTAAACGCCATTACGCTCGAGAAAATGGGGATATCGCTCACGGATCCGCAAAAGGCGAATGTCGCCGCTCAAGCTGCCTACGACGCCGCGAGTAAGCACTAACTTTGTTTATGATGTGCACCCTTTGTAATGGCCGGTGTTCGAATGCACCGGCCCATTTTTGTGTTTTGATTCGTTCGAATATATTTTCAAAAGTATGAAATACATACCAATGCTGTTTCTTTCTATTCTTTTTTTGGCTTCATCTGTATTCGCTCAGGGCAATGCTGCTAAGGAGATCCGAAAGGTTATGGATGATCAAGCGGCCGCATGGAACCGCGGCGATCTCGAAGCTTTTATGAAGGGTTATTGGAATTCCGAAAAGCTAGTCTTCGTGGGTTCCGAAGTTACCCGCGGGTGGCAGCCAACGCTCGACCGCTACAAGACGGCGTACGGAACTCGCGAAAAGATGGGGACGCTGACCTTTTCCGATCTGGAGATCACCCTACTTTCGAACGACGCGGCGGTTGTGCTCGGCAGCTGGTCGCTCGCTCGGGCGACCGACAATCCTCACGGCAAATTCACACTTGTCTTCCGCAAATTCAAAGAGGGTTGGCGAATCGTGATGGACCATACTTCTTGACTAAAAGTATGACCAGCGGTATTACTTTTGTATGACTGTCGCAAAGGTCACGATCTCGATCGAATCGGAATTGGTAAAAAAAGTTGATCGGCTTGTCAAAGAACGTTTATTCGCGAACCGAAGTCAAGCTATTCATATAGCCGTAAAGGAAAAACTAAGGCGTCTCGAAAAAACCCGCTTGAAGTACGAGTGTGCAAAATTAGACAAGGCCGAAGAACAGGAATTCGCTGGCGTCGGTTTAGCGTCCGAGGTTGACGAATGGGCCGAGTACTAAGAGGCGACATCGTGTGGGCTCAGCGTGACCCAACAATCGGAAATGAACAATTCGGGACTCGGCCGGTATTGGTACTTAGTCACGATATTTTCAATGAGCGTTCAGGCACCGTGATAGCTGTTGCGCTTACAAGTCAGGAGCCTAAGGCTGGTTTTCCCCTTACATTAGAGCTGGGATCGTCAAAACTTCCTAAGCGATCCTGGGTCAAGATCAGTCAGATCCGGACGCTTTCAGTTAAAAGGATCGGCAAAAAACTTGGCAGGGCGAACTTGGAAGAATTGGAGTCGATCGTGGAGGGTTTGACCGAAATAATCGGCTATTAAGGATCACATGCGAAGAATTATCGGTCGGACTTTTCGAACCTTATTTCAATTTTGCATTGTTGCGGTCATCGCAGCGGATGTCTTTGCATATGCTGAAGGCTACACGATCCAGCAATATCTGAATATCAAGTCGGCGAGCGCTCCATCCTTCTCGCCGGACGGCAATCAGATCGCATATCTGACCAACGTAACCGGGACAACCCAGGTCTGGGTCATCAATTCGGCCGGCGGTACGCCGAAGCAGCTTACCAATTACGACGACAATGTCGGTTTCGTTCATTGGCTTGAGGATGGCAGCGGGCTGATCTTTGGCAAGGCGAAAGGCGGCGATGAGAATACGCAATTCTACTTTATGAAGCCGGACGGGAGCGGGGTTCGGGCGCTGACCGAAGATTCGAAAGTCCGGCATGACTTCGCCGAAGTCTCGAGCGACGGCAAAAGGATTTATTACTCCTCGAACAAACGAAATCGTACCTTTTTCGACGTGTACGTAATGGACATCTCTACGGGGAAAGAGGAGTTGCTTTATCAATACGACGGCAATATAAACATCGCCGCAGTGAATGACGCCGGAACAAAATTCGTGCTCTCGCGCGATGGAATTGAGAAGAGTCTCGACAACGACCTGTTCATGGTTGATGTCCGCAGCAAAAAGGAAACGCTTTTAACGCCGCATAGCGACGCTTCGGAATTTGGTGACGTCGCGTTTTTGGCCGATAGCATTGTTTTTACAACAAATGACAAACGCGAGTTTTCGGGCCTTGCTCAGATGCGGAAGAAAAATGCGGCAGGCGACGATTGGAGCGACGCAAATCGTGAGGTTCGCATCATCGATGATCAAAAATGGGACGTCGGGGGCGTTGCAATGAACCATTACCCGAGCGTAATGGCGTACACCGTAAATCGAGAAGGGTTTTCTGAAATTTATCTGCGGAAACTGGAAACCGACGGCAAGCCGCTTATCACGGTCATAGACAAGAAATCGCAGCAGGTAAAGTTGCCCGCGCAGGGCATTGTCGGCGGCCTGACTTTCACCAAGGATCAAAGCAAGCTCGCATTTTCGTTCGCGTCGGCTAACCGCAATAGCGATATATGGGTCTACGATCTGCCAAGCAGGAAGTTAAAACAAGTAACAAACAGCGATCGCGCCGGTATCGATGAGCGATCGTTTATCCAACCCAGGCTCATCAAATTCCAAAGCTTCGATGGACGTGAAATACCCGCATGGTACTACGTTCCGGCAACCAGCCCGGCGTCGGCAACCGTAAAACCCGGACGCAGTGACAAGCTCCTTTTGAAGTTTGATGCCGTTCTAAAACCCGTGATCGTATCTGTTCACGGCGGACCCGAAGGCCAGGAACGGCCTGGATTCAGTGGACTTTATCAGTATTACCTTTCGCGCGGCTACGCGATCCTCGCAGCCAATGTTCGCGGGTCAACCGGTTATGGAAAAACTTTCACGCATCTCGATGACGTCGAAAAGCGGGAAGATTCTGTGAAGGATCTTGCAGCCGCGGTCGATTGGCTGAAAACAAAAGGCGGTGCCGACCCAAAACGGATAGCTGTTGTGGGCGGCAGTTACGGCGGCTACATGACGATGGCGGCGATCACGCTCTATCCCGATCTCTGGGCGGCCGCGGTCGGGACAGTCGCGATCACGAACTGGGAAACGTTCTTGCAGAATACCTCTGGCTACAGGCGCCGTCAGCGCGAAGTGGAATACGGCAGGCTCGACAAAGATATAGATTTCCTGCGCCGCATTTCGCCGATCAGAAAGATCGATCGCATCACAACTCCATTGTTTGTGATCTCCGGTCGAAATGACCCGCGAGTTCCCTTTTCAGAAGGGGAACAGATGGTCGACGCCTTGCGAAAACGCGGAGCCGTCGTCGAATACAAACTCTACGACGATGAGGGCCACGGCATTTCAAAACTAAAAAATCGCCTCGACCTCTACCCACGAGTCGCCGACTTCCTCGACAAATATATGAAATAACGGAGCGACGACACTCGCGGGTCCCGTCGCAGCTGCTACGAACGGGGAGCCCTTTGTCGTCACGAACGCAGAGCGTTCGAACACGGTAGCTGGAAGCCAAGCATAATTCGCCATTCGGGCTCATGGGGACAAGAGTGTCCGCGCTCCGTCTTGTTGGTTCCGTTCGTCAGCTCACTTCCGTTGTTCTTCATCTGCTCCTTGAACAGATTAAGCAACAGCAGCGTTCCGATTCCACCGCCTTCGCCTGTACCTCCGCCGGAGGCGAGAATGTCAGGCGTTATTCGCACGTTCTTCTCGCCGATCACCTTTAGAGTTTCGATGATCGCGATGTTCGCGCCGCCAAGTGCGCTCACCTGTTCGCGGTAAGCCACACCCTGAGCTTCACCCATCAGCCGCATCTTTTCCGCTTCGGCCTTACCGGTTTCGCTGATGTAATACGCTTCGCCCTCGGCCTCTTT
>QHXS01000049.1 GCA_003223975.1 Acidobacteriota bacterium | reverse complement strand
TCCTTTTCCTTCAGAATATGTCGAAGGAATCCCACGTTTCCGTGATCACCGACACGCTCGAGGAAGACGAAGAATTCAAGGGACGCGACATGTCGAAGATCGAGATTCCGAAGCGCGTCGAGGTGTTCGAGGTTTACGGTTCGCTCTTCTTCGGGGCCGTCAGCCAGTTCAAGGAATCGATCCGCGTCGTTTCTAAAAAGCCAAAAGTGATAATCCTGCGGATGCGAAACGTCCCGACGATCGATGCAAGCGGAATTCATATTCTGGAAGAACTCGTGAAAGAAATGCATTCGGCCGGCGGGACGGTCGTCTTTTCGGCTGTGTCGCGCTCCGTTTATCGTGTGATGCGAGCGTCCGGTTTTATCGAGCTCGTCGACCGCAAAAACTTCTCGACCGACATATTCGCGGCTCTGGAGGCCGCTCGAAAATATCTGGACCAAGCCGATATCGAACGTACGAGGTAGATCATGTTCATTGAAAATTACAAAGCGGATGCTCTTGCTTCGTTTCGCAACTACAAAAAGATGGCGGAGCGTGCGATCCAGCAGGTCTCGGACGATGAATTTTTTCGGACGATCGATGCCGAGGCGAATTCGATCGCCGTCATCGTCAAACACATCGCCGGAAACCTGCATTCACGTTGGACGGATTTCTTAACGTCCGACGGCGAAAAGCCGACCCGAAACCGGGACACGGAATTTGAAATGATCGCAGATACTCGCAAATCGCTTGAAAAGTTTTGGGAAGCCGGCTGGCGAGAGCTTTTCGACAATATCGAGCCGCTGACTGCGGACGATTTCGCAAAAACGATCACGATCCGTGGCGAACCGCATACGGTAGTCGAGGCGATCAACCGTCAACTGACGCATTACAGCTACCACATCGGCCAGATCGTATTGCTTGCAAAGCACTTCAGGTCGTCCGAATGGAAAACGCTGAGTATCCCCCGAAACAAGTCGGCGGAATTCAATAAGTTTGTTGAAGAAGAACTGAAAGCGGGCGAACTCAAGACCGAACGGTTGGAAACTTCGTTCGAATTTTCAGGGCGATTAAACAAAAAGGCGGGCCGTTAAGCCCGCCCCGCATTACGATTAGTAATTCCGGTAAAACCTTCCGGACAGTGGCACTCGGCTAATAAGTTGAGTTCGCACCCTGCCGTTCGGCCGGTAGGTTATTCGATAAGTTTCGCGATACCGCCGACCCATTCGCCAAACAACACGTGTTTGGGTCACGCTCCGACGTGTTCGCCAGCGAGGTTGACGAGCCCGCATGTAAACGACCTGCCCGCTGCTGGCGCTATTTGCGGCCACAGCTGCAGTGGAAACAGACGGAAAAATCGTTATCGATCCAAGAATTACTGATATTGATAAAAGTATTTTTTTCATAACTTTCTCCTTTTGTCGCTTTTCGCATGCCAAACATGCGCACCGCTTTAATACGGCATTGGAGAGCATTATTACTCCTGCAATCACCGTGCCTCTAACAGTGTGTTAATCTATTTGTTCGTTTATGAAGGCCATTTCCATCCTAGGCTCGACCGGTTCCATTGGGCAAAACACGCTAAAAGTAGTTGAACATCTCGGCAATATACGCGTAGTTGCGATGGCTGCAGGCCGTAATATGCAGTTGTTTGCAGAACAGATCGCAAAATTTAAACCCGAAATGGTTTCTTGCGACGACGAAATTTGCGCCGAGACACTTGGAAAGGAACTGCATCGTCTTAAAGCGGAGATTCCGAATATCGACCTCAATTCAAAAGGCCTTGTCGCGGTCGCAACGCATCCCGCAGCCCAATGCGTGGTTTCTGCAACCGTCGGTGCAGTGGGGTTTGTTCCAACGCTTCGTGCGATCGAGGCGGGAAAACGTATCGCTCTTGCGAACAAGGAAACGCTCGTTATGGCCGGCGAGTTGATGACTGCCGCTGCCGCCAGATCCGGCGCGGAAATAATACCGGTTGACAGCGAGCACAATGCGATCCACCAGTGCCTTCGCGGCGAGAAAAAGAGCGAAGTAAAAAGGCTGATCTTGACGGCGTCCGGCGGTCCGTTTCGCGAGAAAACGAAAGAACAGATGGCCGGCGCAACGCGTGCTGAAGCGCTTGATCATCCAAATTGGAAAATGGGCGAAAAGATCACGATCGATTCGGCTACGCTGATGAACAAGGGCCTTGAGGTGATCGAGGCAAAATGGCTGTTCGGCTTCGACGCCGATCAGATCTCGGTGATCGTGCATCCGCAATCGGTGGTCCACTCGATGGTCGAAATGGTTGATGGATCGGTGATCGCGCAGATGGGCGTAACCGATATGCGGCATCCGATCCAATACGCATTGACTTACCCGCAGCGGCAGGCAAACTGTCTCGAACCGCTCGATCTGCGGTCGATGAGCGGCCTGACGTTTGAGGATCCCGACCTTGAGCGATTTCCCTGTCTGAGCCTCGCTTATGACGCCTTAAAGAAAGGCGGTACGACGCCAGCGGTTCTGAACGCCGCGAACGAGGTCGCCGTCGAGGCGTTTTTGGATGAGAAGATCGGGTTGGACGACATCGCCGCGATCAACGAAGCCGTGATTAAAGAACATTCAACCGCTCCTGCGGATTCGCTGGACGCGGTCCTTGATGCCGATGCCTGGGGACGCGAACGCGCTACAATCAAGCTGAACGAATTGGCCCCGGGACGCGTAATACATTACAACGCGGCCCGGCCGGTTTCGCTCTAAATCAAAGGTTTTTTGGAATTATGTCGGATATTTTGTTGGTCATACTTGCAGTCATTTTCGTCCTTGGCGTGGCGATAAACATCCACGAATTTGGCCATTTTCTGGTCGCAAAACTTTTCGGGATGCGTGTCGAGGCCTATTCATTTTTTGGTCTCGGGCCGCGAATTTGGGGCTTCAAGGTCGGTCACACCGATTATCGAATTTCGGCGATCCCACTCGGAGCATACGTGAAGCTCTATGGCGATGAGGCCACCGCGCCTCTTGAAGGTGGCGATTCTTCTGGTGAAAAAGTGCCCGAATCCGAGCTATACGAGCTTCGCCCGCGATGGCAGAAATTCCTCGTCATGCTTGGCGGGCCGTTCATGAATATCGTGCTGGCGCTTTCGATTCCGTTCGCGGGTGCATTGGCATACGGCGTTCCGTCGATCGCTGAGCCGATCATTTCTTACGTTGCGCCGAATGGTGCTGCCGAACGAGCGGGACTGCAAGCAGGAGACAAGATCGTTGCATTCGAGGGTGAATCAAACCCAACATGGCGAAAGATCGAGACTGGTGCCGCCATATCACCGGACAAACCACTGCCGATAACTGTCGAACGCAACGGCGAAAAACTTCCGTTAACGATCACGCCTGCCCGGGTCGATAAAAAGGGACAGGGAATCGGCGATGTAGAGATGAAGCCAGAGGTTGGCATCGAGCAGGTCATGGTTTCAACCGTTGATGACGGTTCACCTGCTCAAGCTGCTGGAATGCAGGCGCGCGACCGAATCGTATCGGTTAACGGCGAGAACGTGAAGAACTCGGGCAACTTCATGACGCTTGTTCAAAAGAACAAGGACGTTCCCTTGACCGTCGGTGTTGAACGAAACGGCGAACGACTTCAGCTTCATATGACGGCGATCGTGCAGGAAACTGGTCAGGCCCGAATCGGGATCGCGCTTCGCGGAATTGCCAGTAAGATTCGCGAACCTGCCGGGATAGTTGACGCGGCGAATTTCGCAGTAAGTTCGAATTACGAGATCATCGCATTGACTGGGCGCGTTTTCGGCCAGCTTTTTAGCGGCCAGCGAGCGGTGAAAGATGCAGGGCTGTCGGGACCGGTGGGTATCGTAGGAATAATCGCATCAGTCGTAAAGGATGAGGGTTTTGTCGGATTGTTTTCGATCCTTGCGGTCATCAGCTTAAACCTCGGTGTATTTAATTTGCTGCCGATACCGTTGCTTGATGGCGGCCAGATCCTGGTTTTGGCGATCGAAAAGGTGATGTCGTGGTTCGGCAAAACTTTGTCGATGGCATGGAAAGAGCGCATCCAGCTAACCGGACTGGCAGTCATTTTGCTGTTGATGGTGTTTACCCTGTTTTTAGACGTGTCGAAGTTTTTCTAAGCGAGTTTAGCCACCGACGGAACCGAGAATTTTAAGGTCGTTTCTCCGTGTGCTGTGGCAAGAATTTGGTATGAAACGAGTTTCTCGAGCGGTTAAAGTTCGCGATATTCAGATCGGCGGGGGTGCGCCGGTGGTCGTTCAGTCGATGACGAAGACCGACACGACCGATGTTGATGCGACCATTCGGCAGATCGAAGAAATGGTCGACGCCGGGTGCGAGATCGTCCGCATCGCGGTGCCTGACGATGATGCGGCGGCCGCGATGTACGAGATCCGAAAGCGGACCGAAGTGCCGATCGTCGCCGACATTCATTTCCACTACAAGCTGGCGCTGAAAGCGCTCGATGCGGGCATCGACAAGCTTCGTATCAATCCCGGCAACATCGGTTCGATCGATCGGGTTCGCGAGGTTGTTCGTGCGGCGGAAGCACAGAAGGTTCCGATCCGCATCGGTGTAAATGGCGGCTCGCTTGAAAAGGACCTGCTTAAAAAATACGGCACCGCGACGCCCGAAGCGATGGTCGAATCGGGAATGCGGCACATCAAGATCCTCGAAGATCTTGGATTTGGCGACATCATTATTTCGCTCAAAGCGTCGGACGTGAACCGAATGGTCGCGGCTTATCGTCTGATGGCGGCGAAGGTCGACTACCCGCTGCATCTTGGCGTGACCGAAGCCGGGACGCCATTTGGCGGCACGATAAAATCTGCGATCGGTCTGGGCGTACTGCTTCACGACGGCATCGGCGACACGATCCGCGTCAGCTTAGCAGCCGAGCCGCACGAAGAAGTTCGCGTCGGTTGGGAAATTTTGAAGTCGCTTGAATTGCGCAAACGTGGGGTTACGGTTGTCGCTTGCCCAACTTGCGGGCGTCTCGACATCGACAACTTTGTCGAGATCGTCACGGAGGTCGAACGCCGGTTAGCACACGTCGAAGAGCCTCTCCATCTTTCGATCATGGGCTGCGCGGTGAACGGCCCCGGCGAAGCGCACGATTCGCAACTCGGTATCACGTTTGGCAGGAATGTCGGGATGATCTTCAAAGATGGCGTCCCGATGCGACGTGTATCAGGCGAGGACATCGTCGAAGAGTTCGTAAAAGAAGTAGAGATCCTCCGCAAAGAAGGCTTCAAAGCCCACTCTTTAGCTACCGAAAAGCCGCTGGTACAGATCACGTAGAATCACAGGCAGAAACCCGACCGGTAGGGAAGGGTGTTCTTATGGCGTGCCCAACCGACACCCTCGTTATCGCTCGGGTTCAGCCTTTCCCTACGGATACAAGATCGTAAATGGATAAAACGGCAGGTTTCTAAGTACGCCGAAAGCTATCATCGCCGCAAGAAGTCCCCACAGGATCCAAAGATTCCATTTTTCGACCATCAATCCGCGGCCGCGAACTGCGATCGATAAAAGAGACGCGAAAAGGTATCCAAAGACTAAAAGAAACAGCGGGATCAGGGCATTGAAATCAAGAGCGGTCAGAACATCACCGTGAAGCAACGCGTGCAGTCCACGCGTCAAACCACATCCCGGGCATGCGAAACCGGTAAACCGCAGAAGAGGGCAGAACGGAAAGAAGCTGGCCGTCGTCGGATCGAAATACCAAACTACACCGGCACCCAGCACCATCGCTCCAACGCCGGCTATAGCGAGTCCGCGAATCGAAATCGAATTTGTACTAAGAACTGATTGCCCCGCCGTCACACAACAATTTTACTATTAATTGCTTCCGTCGTCAGGAAGAACAAAATTGTAGGTAAGAACCCCGCTGACCTTAACCGGCTCGCCTTTCAAACGTGTCGGGCTGAACTTCGCCATTTTCGCTGCTTCCACAGCCGAGACTCGCAGAAGCGGGTGCCCGCTCACGGCCGCCGCGGAAATAACATCGCCGTTCTCGTCGATCAGGATCTGAACGCTCACCGTACCGCTTGCCTTAACCGCTTTTCCGGCCGCCGGATATTCAGGTGATGGTAAGCTGACGGCCTTTCCGTTCAATACACCGCCGTTAATAGACTTGGCTGCGTTTGCTTGAAAGCTATATGTGATAAACCCCGTGACCCTCACCGGCTCGCCGCTTAAACGCGTTGGAGAAAATTTTGCTTCCAATGCCGCGGCTCGCGCGGCTTCGACGAGGCTTGCGTCCGGCAGCTCTCCTTTTACGGTCTCTTTCAAGCCATCGTCATTCGATCGAACAACGGTCGATCCCACAGCGTCTGCCTCAGCCTCGATCACGTTGCCTTCTTCATCGACCGTTACCTTAACAGCGACCGCGCCTTCGAATTTCGCCGCTCTCGCCTCGGCCGGATAAGCAGGTTTTGGCAATCTTACTGCCTTGCCGTTCAAAACACCGCCGTTAATAACCTTTGGGCTGTCCTGTGCAGCCAGTACGTTTACAAACACAAAGCCCAGTAACAGAAATGCTGCGGTCAAAAGGAAATGTTTCATCTCTCTTCTCTCCCGTCTGATGTTTAAAGAATTTTACAACGGATTAGAAACCGCCGCGAAGATTTTGTTCCCAAAATTACGCCGCGATCTTCATAAAAAGCGCATCGGTCGCCGATTTTCGATTGATATTCACGGCAAGCGACTGTCGCAGAGATTCAATTTCGTTCAATGCGGCCCCTAACTGTCGCGGATCGATCTCAGGCGAAACACGTTCAAGCTCCTCCGCGATATCGAAATTTCGTATCGCTTCGGGAAGCGAGGCGTTTTTCATCATCCACATATCGCGGATCAGCGTTTCGAGGATCGCGAGATTTTCTTCAAACAAGTCTTTGTTCTTTGCATCATTCATCTGTTCGGCCGATCGCAGCAACGCGGCGCGGTCGACGTTGATGAACGCCTTTTCAATTACCGACAGTTGGGTGACTCGCTGCGACCGAAATTTGTCTAGGTCGATGGTTAACGCTGTCGCCACCTGTCCATTTGCGATCCGTGCGGCAAGCTTTGCGTCTTTAGGGTTGAATTTCCGCCTTTTAACGAGCAGATCTTCGAGCTCGGTTTCGGCAACCGGAGCGAACCTGATCATTTGGCAACGCGAACGAATCGTCGAAAGCAAAGAGTCCGGTCTCGAGGTTATCAGGATCAAATATGTCGTTGAGGACGGCTCTTCCAGTGTTTTCAAAAGCGCATTTGACGCCGCGTCGTTCATTTTGTCGGCGTCGTCGATAATGAAAACGCGTGCTCGCGCTTCAAAAGGCCGATAATTCGACTGAATTTCCAACGCTCTGATCGCGCCGACACGCAAGTTTCGCTTGTATGGAATAACGATCCCGACATCGGAATGTTCACCGAAGAAAACAAGATCGTAGTCGTCGCCTTTTTCGGAAGTCGGCGTGTTAAATAGCCCGACTCGTTTGCATGCTGTACAAGTTCCGCATGCCAATTTCCCGGTTTGGCAAACAAACGATCTAGCAAGCTCGATCGCAAACTGCTTCTTTCCGACGCCTTCGGGCCCCGCAAACAAAAGAGAATTCGGGACACGTTCGCTTCGGAGCAATTGCAGGAGCGAATCCTTTACTCTTTGATTGCCGATCAAGTTCGAAAACATCTTTTACTTTAAATCTAGAAAATCCGTGATCAATTCAGCCACTTTTTCATGCGTTTCATCCACCGAACCGTTTGCGTCGATGATCCTGAAACGCTCGGGTTCGCGCTCCGCGATCCCATGATACGCGTCACGTACGCGTGTGTAAAAATCGGCGGTTTCGGCGTCCATTCGGTTCTTTACCCGCGCGCCCTTTTCGTGTGCGATCATCCGTTCAAGAGCAAGCTCGACCGTGATGTCAAAGAAGATCGTCAAATCAGGTTTCAAGCCGCCGGTCGCCAACGCTATCACCTCATTAACGGTTTCTACTTCAAATCCCCTGCCTGCGCCCTGGTAAGCAAATGTTGCGTCGGCATAGCGGTCCGAGACGACGATGCGGCCTTCTGCGAGGGCAGGTTTGATGAGAAATTCAACATGCTGAGCGCGGTCGGCAGCAAATAACAGCAATTCTGCGATCGGGGCGACGGTTTCTTCAGTTTCAAGAAACGCTTCCCGTAATCGCCGTCCAAGAGGCGTATCGCCTGGCTCAAATGTCGATATAAAATCCACTCCATGAGCGCGAAGCGTTCCAGCAAGCATACGCAATTGCGTGGATTTGCCGCTTCCGTCAATTCCCTCGAAAGTAATGAATTTTCCCTGCAAAGTTGGCTTACGCGGTAGCGATCTCGCCCTTCCTTTCTTGCGAGATCGTCGAGATCGAGTGTTTGAAGATCAGCACGTCTTGGCCGCCGACATCCAGCAGCACCGAGAATTTGTCGAAGCTTTTTATCCGGCCCGAAAGAGTGGCTCCTTGGAGCAAGTGAATAACCACATTTATCCTTTCGCGTCTCGCGGAATTTAAAAAAGCATCCTGAATGTTCTGGGCAGCAGGCTTATCCATGACAATTTCCCGTTTAGTTTCTTAAGTTTATAATGGCGTCGAGAATTATATCAGATTTAACGAAAACGTATATAAATTACTTTTACAGCACTATTTGACCGAATTTGATGCAGTAATTGCACGCAAAATATCGGTCCAACCGGGCTCTTCATCGCCAAAACCGCTTAACCAGATGGCATCTTCTTCTCGTCGAAACCAGGTAAATTGCCGCTTAGCATAGTTCCGAATGTCCTGTTTGCTCTGTTCGATAGCCGACACAAGGTCACGCGTCCCGCGTAAATATTCGCAAACACGACGATAAGCGTGGGCCCCAAGGGCATTTCTCGCTGGGTTTACACTACTTTCGAGTAGTTTTTTCACCTCTTCGACCAAGCCGTTCTCGAAATGCGCTTCCGTTCGTTTGTTAATTTTTTCGTAAAGCTCTTCGCGCGGTGGGTTTAATACGAAAAGCTTGATTCGATCAGCAAAGTCGGGGGGTTCGAGTCGGTTCGCCTGTTTTGCCGAAAGCCGCTCGCCGGTCTGAAAATAAACCTCCAAACCACGCATGACCCTGACATAGTCTTTTGTAGGCAAATTCGCCGCAAGTTCGGGGTCGACACGTACCAGCAAGCGGTAAAGATGTTCTGCCCCGCGGCGTTCGCGTATCGACCTAAGCCGTTCGCGTAAGGTTTGATCCGTTTTGGGGCTTTCGAAAAGCGGCTGACGCAGCGTCCGAAGATAGAACCCCGTGCCCCCAACCAAAATTGGCACATTGCCGCGATCTTCTATCTCCCCGAGGACCTTTATCGCGTCGGCCGCCCAATCTGCAGCAGTATAATCAACATTCGGATCCACGTAATCGAACAGATGATGCGAAATTCCCTGCTTTTCTTCTTCGGACGGCTTGGCCGTCGCGATATTGATTCCCCTATAAAGCTGAACCGAATCGAAATTCACGATCTCCCCACCGACATGTTTTGCAAGCCGGACCGAAAGCGCGGTTTTGCCCGAACAGGTCGGCCCTGCAATGGCGTAGATCGGTTTGGAATCTGCTCGTGTTTTCACGATTGGAAAGGTTAGCATATCGAAAATAGTTCGTATGCGTTTCGACTTCTTGATCGGTCATGCATAAATTATCAATTATCAGGTTTCAGTTCACAGTCGATTCGAATCGCAAATATCAAAACATGAAGAAGCTAGCCGTCGTCATCGTGGCGTTTTCGTTTCAGATTCAACTGCTCGGACAATCGCGGGACAACTACGTTCAGTACGTAAATCCGCTGATCGGCACCCAGCGGATGGGGCATACGTTTCCGGGTGCGACAGTACCGTTCGGGTCGGTTCAGCTTTCACCCGACACCGACGAGCAGCCGCATAACATTGGCGGGAAATATAATAAGGAAACTTACCGTTACTGCGCCGGTTACCAATATGATGATCGCGAGATCGTTGGATTTTCGCATACGCATTTCAGCGGAACAGGACACAGCGACCTGGGCGATTTTTTGATAATGCCGACCGTCGGCGAACTGCAAATGGAGCCCGGAGCAAAAGGCTCACCCGAAAACGGTTTTCGATCCGCGTATTCGCACACAAACGAAACTGCCGAAGCAGGATACTACAGGGTCAAGCTCGATGACGACAACATTCTCGCAGAAATGACCGCTACTACCCGTGTCGGCTTTCATCAGTACACATTTCCTTCATCGGACAACTCGCACATCATCCTCGACCTAATGCATGGCATTTACAATTACGACGATAAGAATGTTTGGACGTTCGTGCGGGTTGAGAATGACCATACGGTTGTCGGCTATCGCCAAACGAACGGCTGGGCTCGAACGAGAACCGTTTACTTTGCGATGGAATTTTCAAAGCCGTTTGCCTCTTATGGTTTCAAGAATTTCGGTCGAGAAGATTACAAGGGCTTTTGGCGAAAGTTCGACCAGACGAAAAACTTTCCCGAGATAGCTGGAAAACAGATCCGTGCGCATTTCGATTTCAAAACCTCGCGAAATGAAAAGGTAAAGATAAAGTTCGCGTTGTCGCCGGTCTCAACAAACGGTGCCCTCGCAAATCTGAAAGCTGAAATCCCGCACTGGGATTTCGGAAGAACAAAGACCGAGGCTCAGGCCGCGTGGAATCGCGAGCTAGGCAAGATCGCTGTCACGACGATCGACAAAGGCGAGCAGATCAATTTCTATACCGCGGTTTATCACGCCATGCTCTCGCCGACGGTTTACATGGACGCAGACGGGCAATACAAAGGGCTGGATCAGAATGTCCATAATTCGTTACAAAGGTTCTCAGAAAGCAATCGCGGAATTGCAGGCGGGACACCCGCGCTCCAGGCGTTTACCAACTACACGACCTTCTCGCTTTGGGACACCTACCGCGCCCTTCATCCGCTGCTGAACATTATTCACCCGACGCGCAATCGTGACATGATCCGGTCGATGATGGCCCATTACGACCAGAGCGTTCACAAGATGCTGCCGGTCTGGTCGCATTACGCGAACGAGAATTGGTGCATGATCGGCTACCACAGTGTTTCGGTGATCGCCGACGCGATAGTCACGGGAAATCTCACCGGGCCAGAAGCCAGCAAAGCGCTTGACGCGATGGCGCAGACCGCTAAGACGAATTACTACGACGGACTCGAATACTACATGAAGCTGGGCTATGTACCCGAAGACAAAAACTCGTCCTCAGTCTCGAAAACGCTCGAGTACGCATACGACGACTGGGCGATAGCACAGGCAGCAAAGACGCTGGGACGGGAATCTGTTTATAAGGAATTTATCAAGCGTTCCGAGAACTGGAAAAACGTGTACGACTCGTCTTCCGGATTTACCCGACCTAGAATGAGTAACGGCAAATTCGGGGAAGTTTTCGACCCGCTGAAAACCGAGGGCCAGGGATTTATTGAGGGAAATGCGTGGAACTACAGCCTCTATGTGCCGCATGCGCCGGGCGAGTTGATCGATAAGATGGGCGGTAAGAAAAAGTTTGCTGCGCACCTCGATGAACTTTTCACGATGCATTTGCCTGACGAATTTTTTGCGGAGACGGAAGACATAACACGCGACGGCATCATCGGCGGTTACATCCACGGCAACGAACCTGCGCATCACGTTGCGTACCTTTATGACTGGACAGACGATGCGTGGAAAACGCAGGAACGAGTTCGAATGATCCTCGAACATCAGTACAAACCTACACCTGACGGACTCGGCGGAAACGATGACTGCGGACAAATGTCCGCTTGGTATCTTTTCTCGGCATTGGGTTTTTATCCGGTCGCACCGGCGTCGGGTCAATATATGCTCGGAAGTCCTGCGATAAAGACAGCGACGATCAAGCTCGAAAGCGGCCGCACACTTACGATCGAAGCAAAAGATCAAAGCGAAAAGAACGTCTATGTGAAAAGGGTTGAGTTGAACGGCCGCCGTGTCGATCGAAACTACATTACCTACAACGAGATCACTGGCGGCGGCAAGCTTGTTTTCTTCATGGACGACAAGCCCGACCGCTGATCATTTCGTGATCTTAGTTGGGCCAGTTCCATCCGCATTTGCGACGTAGATCGACGATTCGGGAAAACCACCGGTAATGTACGCAAGCTTTTTGCCATCGGGCGAAAATCGCGCGAAAAAGCTTTTGATCTTGCCCAGCGGAGCGAATCCCGACCCATCTGCATTGACGGTATAAAGGTAGCTGCCATCCACGTAGCTTGCGTTTCCGCCGTCGCGATTCGAGCTGCTGAATATCACCTTCTTTCCATCTGGCGACCAGCCCGGAAAAATATTGTGTGCGATTCCGCCGGTCAGGAGCCTTTTGTTTGACCCGTCGACCTCCATCACCCAAACCTGATCTTTCCGGTCGCCCTTGTCGGTGTAGAAAAGAATGCGTTTGCCGTCCGGGGACCACTGGGGATTGCAAAACGAAGTTGATGGATCATCCGTAAGCTTTCTTACTTCCGAGCCGTCTATTTTCATCACGTAGATCTGATATTTTCCAGCATCGCGGACAGACATGAATGCGATCTGTTTGGCGTTAGGAGAAAAGGCTGGGGCTGAATCTTTTCCCGTGCTCGGGGTGATCTGTCGTCGATCCGAGCCATCGAGGTTCGCTGTGAAAATGCTCGTTTGCTGTGATTTCGGCAATCCGGAACTATAAGCGATCCGCTTTTTCGAGAGTGAAGTGTAATAGTCATTATTCACGTCGTCAGTGATCTTTGTGAGATTCGATCCATCTGTCCGCATCACGTAAATGTCCGTTTTGAATCCATCTGTGTCCTTCGCGTAATCATGTAATCCGGTGGCGGAAATGTATTTTCCGTCCGGCGACCATGCTACGTCCTGATAGAACATCTTCGGAGCGTCCTGCGCGTGCAAAGAGATCGAAGCGATCGCCACTGCCGTCAATACAAAAAGACATTTCATTACGTTACTCCGGGATTTGAATTGCGACTGATACGCACAGGAGCTGTAGAACGTTTCGGAGTGGCAGATTTTCACACGAATACAACGAATCGTAATAGAACGATTCCTAGAATTATCATTGCTATTGTCAGCGAACCAATTATTTGCTCCTTTGAAAAATGCATCGGGACTGTGTCGGCGGCGGGAGGTTCTACTTCAAATCAAATAGCTGAACTGGATTGATCTTGAACTGAAGCATCTTCGCGGTCTCGCGGCCCCCATCGCCCCCTTTTCGCTGCATCGTGACACGCCCGATCTTCAGATTGCCGGCACGCGTAATTTCAACTTTTCCATCACCGAAAAACTTAATGGTGTCTGCCGAGGTTCGTATTGCCCAGCGTGTATTCGCGGTTGCCTTGAAAGCTACCATTACCCAACCGGCAGCATGAACGCCGTTGCCCTGAAAAAGGTCAGACACTATCTCTTCTTTATGCATTGTAAAAAAATCTACTACGGCGACCTGTGACGTCTGGTCAAGTTCGTTAAGGTACATCCGTCTCGGATCGCGTCCCAGTCTTACAGGCGGTATTTCGCCTACAAACAATTTGAGGGCGTATTCGGTATCGGCACCGATCTTCCACATTTTTACGTAATGCGATAACCAGCGCTTGTCGATCTGATTAAACCCGGTCGGGCTGCTGACGAGTTTGATCGAGATCCCTTCCGTTTTTTCGCCGCTCCTTGTTTTGACCTTGACCTCGACATCGGCCTTTTCCCCGTGCGGTTTTGAGGCGATAACACTCTCGATTTCGCCAATCCTGTAATTCATCGACGCAAGCCAGTTTTTCGCGTCGACATCGCTCCGCCAATTGTTAAATTTGTCTCTGATCTCGTCTTCATTTTTAAATCCGTCCTTCGCCGTCTTCGACCCAAGGTCAACGGCTTCCTTGATCGCTTGCGATTGAGCCGAAACGAACGCAAAGGCTCCGATGAGAAAAAACAAAAATAAGGATGAGGTTCGTGTCGCACGCATCGCCAAAATCTCCGGCTTGATAATAGCCAAGCTCGGGCCCGATATCAACGCACATTGCGCTCTCGATTTGCTAAGTTCCCGTGCCGAGCTGCCATTCTTGACTGACAGTCGCCGACGGCGTTATCCTGTCCAAAATAATGAATACGGTCGAAGTTTCTGCACGTTTTTCGGTCGTTCAAAATTAGGAGCAAGAAATGAACGAAGTATTCCCACTCAGGAAAGTCGCCGGAGTTTTGTTGTTTTTTCTTATGTCAGTTACGGCCCTCGCCGGGCTGGCCGTTTCTCAGGCGTCAGATCCTCGAATGGATGATATTCGCCGGCTGCAGGAAAATAACCGCATCATTGACGGCCAACAAAAAGACAAGGCGAAAGCTCGGAACAAAGACGAACGATTGGCGATCGTCAATGAGGCGTTCAAGCGGCTTCAGATGCTGCACAATGAAATGATGACGATGATGTCATCGAGCGGTCCCGCGGATGCGAAAAAGATCACTGCTCTTGCGGAAGAAGTAAAGCTGCGTGCGATAGAGTTGAACGCAAATCTTGCATTGCCGGAATTACCGAAGGAAAAAGAAAAAGCAAAGGCCGATACTGATCCTGCCAACCAGGCGATTTCCGAGCACATGTTTTCCATCTGTAAAGAGATCCGAGATTTTGTAAAAAATGTGAATCTAAGCCCGACTGACCCAAATTCCGGTTTGCAAGCCCGTCGTGATCTGATCACGATAGTTGAAAAAAGCGATAAGTTAATAGCCTCGCTTGGCGTCGCGGCTGCAAAGTCCTAATTTTTGATCGAAAAAAGTTAGAACCGTCGTGTAGTCCAAAGCAAGTCGAGGGTTTCTTGCGATGCTCAACGCTCTTTTCGCACCTGAGTCTGGGTTAGAGTCTATTCGCCAAATTTCGCTTCAGTTCGTTGCCGAAAATATCAATGAAGACCATATTCACGATCATCGTCAGTATTTGTTCTGTCGTTAGCATTCTGGCACAAGGACCAGCCGGAGATAGCCAGCAATTCGTTCGGGTTAACGCAAAGATCGTTGTGCTCAAGAACGTTCGCATCATCGACGGCACCGGTGCGCCGGCTATCGAAAACCAAACCATCGTTTTGATCGGCGACAAGATCGGTTCGATCGGACCTGCGATATCCGTCTCGATACCAGTCGGCGCAGAAGTTCTCGATCTGACCGGCTATACAGTTCTGCCTGGGCTGGTGGGAATGCACGACCATCTCTTTTTTCCCGAAGGTGGCAATCCACCGATCTATTCCGACATGGCGATCAGTTTCCCGCGGCTTTACCTCGCGCTTGGCGTTACGACGATCCGCACGACAGGCAGCGTCACGCCTTTCACCGATCTCGAGGTGAAGAAACGAATCGATTCAGGGCGGATGATCGGGCCAAAGATGCATATCACTGCTCCGTACCTCGAAGGCAAAGGTTCGTTTACGCCTGTAATGCACGAACTTACCGGGCCGGAAAACGCCCGGCAAATGGTCAACTTCTGGGCGGATCAAGGCGCGACGTCGTTCAAAGCATACATGAACATCACGCGCGAGGAGTTGCGCGCCGCCGTTGAAGAAGCGCACAAAAGAAAGCTTAAAGTTACGGGGCACCTTTGCTCGGTAACATACAAAGAAGCGGCAGAAATTGGTATCGACAATCTGGAACACGGACTTCTCGCGAGCACCGATTTCGTTGCAGACAAAAAGCCTGATCTGTGCCCGCAAAGCGCTAACGCCAGCCTCTTAAGTCTCGATATTAATGGACCAGCGGCGCAGGAAACGATCAAAACACTAGTCGCTAAAAAGGTTGCTATAACGTCGACGCTTCCCGTTTTTGAAGCCGGTGCTCCTATCACGGCGAGTGGCATCGGCTCGGCGGCGGCACTCTTGAATCCGCGAATGCTTAACACGATGTCGACAGACGCCAGGGTTCGATACTTATCAAATCGCGCCCGGATTCCGGCCAATTCTCCGGTCGCCGCGCTGGTCAAAAAATCGATGGATTTCGAACGCGCATTCGTTCAGGCAGGCGGTTTGCTCATTGCCGGGCTGGACCCGACCGGTAATGGAGGCGTGGTCGCCGGGTTCGGTGATCAGCGCGAAGTTGAACTCCTCGTCGAAGCCGGTTTTACGCCTCTTGAGGCGATCAAGATCGCGAGCCTGAATGGTGCGATATTCCTTGGTGAAGACGCCCGCATCGGTTCGATCGCCTCAGGCAAACAAGCGGACTTGATGGTGATAAAAGGAAATCCCGCGGCTAATATCGCCGACATCGAAAAGGTCGAGATCGTGTTCAAAGACGGTGTCGGCTACGACACTGAAAAACTTATTCAGTCCGTTCAAGGCCTTGTGGGGACTCGCTGATATCGAGACCGAGGGTATGGAATCGTTGTGTCGTGGGATACTCTTAACGGAGAATATTGCGAATGATCGACCATTAATATTATGAGTGATGAAACATTAAAAGATCTCGAAGCGGAGTTTAGGCAAGAGGAGAAAGGGCCCGGCTCGTTGTCCCCACACGTTGCAGATGGATCGGAAATGTCCTACGTCGGCTACGACATTCATCCGGAGAACATTGAGGCGTTGTTTTTCGAAGGCATCGGCGTTCCCCGTTGGGACAGTATCAAAGCTGATAGCTTTGAGCAGCAAGAGGTTCTGTACATGGCGCAATATGGGGATGCTATGGCAAAGTTCCCGATGATCGCACGTTCAAACGACACGTTTCAGCATGTCGATTATTCGGCCGAAGAGGTAACGCAGCTTTTGGAAGAATGCGGGAGGATACTCGCCGGGACATCCGATCCCAAAGTGGTCCGGGCCGTACAAAAATTCTCGATCGCTGGCAATAAAGCCGCCGAGGCACAAGCTGGACTTAATTTTAACCCGCGCCAGCAGTGACGACTAACAGGAGCGTCTCGACTAATACGCCTGTGTCAGGTCGACACCCGTGTAGTAGTGCCTGATTATCTCGTCGTATTTCACGCCCATTTTTGCGAGCCCGTACGCTCCGTACTGGCACATGCCGACGCCGTGGCCCCAGCCGCGGCCTGTGAAGGTGTAGCTAGCAACCGTCGAACCAGAATATCGCTTGTTGATAACAAAAAGTTGTTCGCGAAGCCGAAGGGCCGAACGGATCGCACCGCCTTTCAAACTTTTTGTCCCATTCGAGCCGATGATCTCCAATTCGACCGCGCGCCGCGAGTAGCCTTTTGTCTTGATATTCACATCGTAAAGCGTGCCGATGCCGCGAACGTATCGCGAAAGCCTTGATTGAACTTCGCCGGCGGAAAGCGTCGTATTCCAGTTCGTGAACGGCGACATATTTTCTGCAACCGTCGTCTGTTCGGTCGGTTCAATTTCCAGGTATGCGACCGCCCCTGACCCGTCCATTTGGAACCGCACATTCTCGCCGCCGATCAACGCCGCTTCCCTAACCGGATACATCGTAGTGCCGAACATTCTGAAAAGGAACACATCTGGTCGAACTATCATTTGGCGGTCACTTTTGCCGTTCCTAACAACCAATTTGCCGTCGACGGTCGCCTTGGCTTGTCCGCTTTGCAGAGTCGGCGTCCATTTTCGTTTTTCAAGGATCTGCCGGATCAGGCGGAGGAATTCTGCACGCGTCAGCGGACGATTCGGCTGAAGCGTCATGTCCGGACGCAGCGAAAAATAACCGTCACGCAGCAGCATCGCGATATCGGCGCGGCTTGCTACCGGAACTTCGCCCGCGTCATCGAAACCCAGTTGATAATTAACGTCGGAATCACTAAGCAGCGTATCCGGCGCGCCGGGCGTATAGATCATCGACGACAAAATGCGTGCGAGCTCAGCAGGCTTCGCCGTTTCGCGCGTTACATTTGGATAAACTTTTCCGAAGCGCGATGCAAGCTGGTTTAGCCAGTTTGAAATTTCACCAACAGTTGGTTCGTTATCAAACCAGTCGTCGGTCATTTGATTTGTCGTGAGCGAAAATCCATTCACGGCAAGGATGGACATCAATCGGACGAGTTCGACATTGCTCTCGCTTCGAACCCGGGCGGGAATTCGGACCGTTCGGATCGTGAACGGGTCGAAATGTCGATGCCCCTCCAGCGAACATTCAACACCGCGCAAATACGGCTCCCCGTGGTCGAAAATGTTCTCGGAATTCTCAGTCCGGCCGCCGCAAGTAGAAGTGAAATACGCCATTATCGGCTTGCCCTGATATGTTGCGACGATGCCCCGTGTCTCGCGGACCGCTCGAGTCCCCATCGCCGTTTCGATCGAAACGCCTTTGTACACCTGCGAGTAAACCGTCGGCACCATGTCGAAGCCCTTGTTGCCGTAAGTGTCCTGATTCGCGATCGCGTACGTTCGTGCTGCGACGGCCTGCGCCTTTTGAGCTTCCAATTGCGGCAGGCTTAATTCGGAGGGAACGACACCGAGCAAATAATCTTCGAGCGGCACAACATTGACAACCGTTAGCGAACCGCGAGAATTCACAAAAACTTCGAGTTTTCCCCGATACGCTTTTCCGTTCAGTCGAACTGGATTCACCCGATCGTTATAAGAACCGAACGAAACTGATTTCAGCGACGAATATTTAGCCGGCTCGCTTGGTCCGCTTACTATCACTTCGCGCAAGTTCGGGTCGATATAATTCGAGTTGGTTACAGACGATGATCCCGTCGACCGCACCAAACTGCGAACTTCAGACTTTCCCGCGTTTCTAACCTGCTGCGAAAGCGCGACCGCATCGTTCGACACGACGGTCTTGGTTTCGGCTACGACGACAACATCATCGACGCCCTTTTCGGAAAGCATCGCTTTGAACGCGTCGGCTTCCTCTTTTGATTCTTTCGGCGCCCCGATCCAAACCTTCCACGTCGCCTTCCCCTCTTCGACGCTCACCTGCGCCGTTTCGCCGGTCTGCTCGCGAACTTCCGCGGCGACACCGTTCGCTTCGTTGGCGTTGGGAATATTTTGAATTTCGAAAATGTACTGTTCGTACGTCGGCGGCCTGTAAGCTCGTGCCGATACCGTGATCCGGTCGGTTGCCAGATATCTCTGCGGTTCATCCAGCGAAGACGCGACAAGCTCGGTGTCCGAAGTCGTGATCGCAACCGAACTTGCATTCGTTAGCAGACCGATCCGGATGAGCGGCTCAGCCGGTAGTTTGAAAAACTGGATCGGCGGATTTGCTTGTAATACAGCGGTGATGAGGAGAACTTGCGCGGCAAAGACAAGGTGTCGCAACTTCATTTCTAGATAATACCAAAAACCTGTGGTTCGAATCGCTACTTCTCTAAAGCGTTGAAAATAAACGGAAAGGTTCCGAATGTCTGTCCGCGGTGTTGCGGGCGGAAGGCAAAGAGAACGATCTTGCCTTTTCCGTAGGTAGCTTCTGCCAAAGCGGTCTTGCCATTGATAAATTTTTCGCCGAGCATCCAGCCGGACATCAACGCGTCTTTCGCTGCGTAACGAGCGATCGTCGTGACTCGCGAAATATCCGTAACGTCGAAGGCCGAGCTTGTCGTAAAATACGCGGGAGTTTGCTCAGGAAGACCCTGAGCGAGCGGTTGTTTCGTATCGACGTCCAGCTTCACCACCGAACCCGGGTTGTAAAATTCGCTTCGTTTCATTCCGGCCACAACGTTTTTCATCGGCAGCCCAAAACGCTTGATCACCAACTCGCAGGAATCGTCAAAGCAGATCAGCTTCCCACCGTTCTCGACAAATTTCTTTAGGTTCTCAGCACCCGCTTCGCCAATGCCGCCCGCAAATTCCGGAGGATAACGTTCCGCGTTCAGCCCGTTCATTATCATGTTCTCGCTATCGGCAGCGAGAATTATCGCGTCGACGTTCAATCGGTTTTGTCGAAAATCCTCGTTCGAAAGCGACGTGTATGGGATCTGGTAGTTATCAAAAACCAGACGCGTCCACCCTTCATCCATCGACGACGTAAAGGGCTTGTAAAGGCCGATCCGGGGATTTGTTTTTAATGGGTTGGGCATTTTGTCGAACGGTTGCGTGCTCGCTTTTAGATTCAAAATCGAGCGTGCCTGATTGATATTTGTGACCGGCTTCAAAGTACCGCGCTGTTTCTCAAGATCGCGAATGTCCCAGACCTCATACGATTCCACACCCATCTGCAGCGGCAGCGTCCAACCCGCAACATCATATGGCGCCTCTGCGTCGCCGTTCGGCAGCAGGCGGTGCGGATACACCTGTTTCTCAAATAAGCTCAGCACGTTGTTCTTTTGCGGTTGATTCAGAAAGACCAAAAAGCTGCCAAGCGGAATCTCATGAAAATCTTCCGTCTTGCTGTGCTTTACCCACAGCTCGTGCGTCATTTCCTGAACTTCGATTCCCTGCCAAGTCAATATCTCGAGAAACCGCGAAACTGTTTCGGCACGCGGCTGGCCGGCGAGCACGACATACGCTTGCGGAACAGTTGGATCAGCTTGGAGGTTCGCTTTTCCAAGCTCGTAAAAATTCCGAAGATAACGCGGCCGAAACTTCGCTGCCATCTGCAAAAGCGCGCGCGACGACGTCATCTCGATATTGTTGATATCCACCGGCCGCCAAAGCCCGCCATCCCACGTGTCGGGATAATTTGTGGAGATCGAGAGCAAGTCTGGCAGTCCACGAGTAGTGCGATTCCGTGCAAGATCTTCACGTTTAACCGTAACCGGCGTCATCAGGTTCGCACTGGCCGCCTCGGATAATATCCCTATCGAACTATGAAAATAAGGCGCCGAGCGAAAACCGCCATGCCACCATGTGTCGTATGTCGAATTCGTCGCCACACCCTCGACGCCTTTCGCTTGCAAATCGGCAGCCATTTTGTATCCGATCAAGCCGACCTCGCGCAATATTGTTGCCGGAACTCGCGGATTTGGCGGGTCGAAAAACGGCGGGATAATGAACCGAGACGCGTTCACACCTTGCTGGTGCACATCGTAGACAAGCTGCGGAAACCATTCCTGCCAGAATAATTTTGTGATCGCCTGAGTTTCTTTCAGGTTGAGCATGAACCAATCACGATTGTCGTCGTGTCCGGCATAGTGGTGATAAAGCTCGGGCGGCGAGGTTCCTTCACTTTTTGTACCCAGCGTTTTTCGATACCAGTCCGCGACTATCTGGACGCCGTCGGGGTTGGATGACGGAAAAAGCAACAGGATTGTGTTGTCCAGGATCTCTTTGGTGTCAGCGTCGGTTGCAGTTGCGAGTTCATATGCGAGATTCATCGACATTTGCGATGCGACGATCTCCGTCGAATGTATCGAACACGAGATCGAAACGATCGTCTTACCGTTTTTAACCAGGTCATCTAGTTCGGCGGCGTCTTTCACCGTTCGCGGATCAGCTAGCTTCGCCGAGATCTGCCTGTATTTTTCGAGATTCTTAATGTTCGAAGACGACGAGATAAAAGCAACGATCAGCGGTTTTCCGAGCGTAGATTTTCCGATCTCTCGCACCGCGACCTTGTCACTCCCTTTATCAAGCTTCGTAAAATAATCGACGATCTGCGTCCAGTCTGCGATGGTTTTGTCGTCCGACGGCGTAAAACCAAGCACTGACTTTGGGCTTGGTGGCTGTGCGACAATGGTCGCAAAAAAAAGTAAGATTGAACCACAGAGACACAGAAACACAGAGAAAATCGACCGACGGTCCGACAAACTAACGGCATTTGGCGTATGAAACCTGAACATCATATTGAAATGTCTTCCTCTGTGTCTGAGCGTTTCTGCGGTGAAGTTGAGTCGTCGATCCGGGAAAATAAGAAGCTGGTTTTTCCTTTCGAGCAGTCTAACAAATCGCGAATCCTCGGGAAACTTTGCTATTGGTGGTGCTGGTTTTCTGCTGCGGTGTTGCTTCTTGTTTTGGGCGTCCCGTCGCTGACCTTTTTGTGGCTGATCGACCGCCGGGTATGGCTTTATCCGGTTGCTCTTTTGGGCGCCAAAACCTGGCTGCGAACATGCGGTGCCGACATAAAAGTGATTGGTTCTGAAAATTTGGCCGAAGGTGAACAGTACGTTTTTATTTCAAATCACCGTTCCTATCTGGACACCGCAACCCTTTTCGCCCACACCGGCCGGCGCGTTGGCATTGTCGCGAAGAAAGAACTATTGAAGGTTCCGGTCATGGGCCAGGGGATGGGTTTCGTGAACGTTATCGCCATCGATCGCTCAGATCCAGAGCGTGCACGTCAATCGATGGAAAAAGCACGGAAAGTAATGGAGGACGGCTACTCATTTGGCGTGTTTGCTGAAGGCACCCGGGCGATGCCCGGCGAGCTTTTGCCATTCAAAAAGGGCGCGTTCCATCTTGCTTTACAGACGAACTCCCGTATCATCCCGGTGGCAATTCAAAACACCGATCGGATGATGGGCAAGAGATCGGGAGTCTTGTTTCCGGGAACGATAAACATAACTCTGCTGCCTCCGGTCGAAACTGAAGGCCGCGATGTAATGGATATTCTGATCGAAACGCGTGGCGCGATCGCTAAGGTTTTTTTGGCGTCGGTGTCGGCGTAGGCTTCGGATCCTTGTCGGCGGGTTCTTCGCTCACCACCGTTACATCGGTACGGCCAAACTTATAGTCCGAATACTTGACCTTCATTTTCAGGTGAACGACGTTGCCGTTGCCAAATGTCAGGTGGTCGTCGGCGGCAGTGAACGACGGAAACCAATATTTGCCATCGACGTTTTCACGCCATGTCTCCACGATAGGATATTTATTGTTCTTATCTTCCGGTACAGCCTTGCCCTTTGATTTCACGATCATGAGGTCGCGGTCATCCACCCAAACCCGGCCGACGAAAAGACGCAGCTTCGATTTCTTCGGATCGGGGATAACCTTCGGCTGGATCTCGAAAACGTAGAGATCCAGGTCGTCGATCTTTTCCTTGCCTAAATAGTTGATGTTGTATTGGTCAACCACTCGCGGCTCCAGAGCGAACGGGTTTACGCCGCCCAGGTCTTCCAGGTCTTCCGGAGTCACATTGATCTCCGTCAATGTGGGAACAGGAAAATAATTTATCCGTTCAAATCGCTGTCCGTCGCTCGTAAAGGTCATGAAGGAATCGCGTCGATAGGTGCCAGTCACCTGACCGCCCATTCCGATCGTCTGAACCGTCGCACTACGGTTGAATACGTAATTAGTCAATGCCTCGCGAAACGCGGCTTCGTTTGCCGTGAACGTCTTGATTATCCGGTCGATCTCCGGTTTGCCAAGATCGGTCTTGGTGATAGTGGAGGTCTGCCCGCTAATATTCGCGCCCTGCCCGAGAACAGAGCTGGCAAAGAAACAAGCCAGAAGCGAAAAGACCAAAAAGATTCTGTTCATCAAATTTAACGGCCTATCCGAGATCATCTGAATAGATGCCGCATTCATCGCTAAAGTTGACAGAATTTGCGGAATTGCGGTATTAACCCACAAAATCCACCCTTACCTTGTGCGGTATGATGCCCGCCTTGTAGCCTTCGTCCAACAGCTTCCTGACGGCTTTTTTACCGCGTTCGCCGTAATCCAGCGTAAGATCGTTGACCCACATGGCAATGAACCGGTCGGCCATTTCGGGGGCCATGTCGCGGGCAAACTGCATCGCGTACTGCAAAGCATCTTCGCGGTTTTCCATGGAATAAAGAATGCTTTCGTGCAGGTGTTTCGAGACTTGCATCATCAATTCCGGCCCGAGGTCGCGGCGGATCGCATTCCCACCCATTGGCAGCGGCAAGCCCGTCTTTTCGTGCCACCATTCACCTAGATCGAGAACCTTATCAAGGCCCATCTGCTTGTAAAACAGTTGGCCCTCATGGATCAACAACCCGGCATCGGCCTCGCCCCTTTGGACGACCGCGATGATCTCATCAAAAGGCACTACAACGTGCTTGAACTCATTGTTGAAAAGCCTGAGTGCAAGATAAGCGCTCGTCAGTTCGCCGGGAACAGCGATCTTCATTTGTCCGATCTCACTTACGTCGCGCGTTTCTTTTGAAACCACGATCGGGCCGTATTTGTCGCCGATACTTGCGCCGTGCGGAAGCAAGGCATATTTATCCGAGACGTATGCATAGGCATGAAACGAGATCGCGGTCACGTCATAAACGCCATTCTTCGCGTCTTCGTTCAGCGATTGGATATCCTTTAGCGTGTGTTCGAATTTTAGCCCCTCGGTCTCAAGCTTGTTCGTCGCAAGCCCGTAGAACATAAATGCATCGTCCGAATCGGGCGAATGCGCGACTGTGATGGTGCGAAATTCCGCGGTAGCCTCGGCATGTGCTGTCATAAATAAAACCGCTTGTCAGTGGGCCGCAGATAGGTGCGGTTCCGTTCAATTGAAATCTCTATTCCCAAAAAATCAGAATTGCGTGTAAAACAAATTCGTGTCGTAGAGGATTGTTATTTTACCGCCTTGGGCGTGTTTAGCAAAAAGAGCTTTTAGTTCATTTTCCATCGGTTCGAATTTAGGGTCTCCGACGTTCGGCATATATGAGGAGGAGAGAATTCGTCCTTTCAGGCCGTCAAAGTCTAGTTTCTGATGATTGGCAAACGTCGCGCGTTGGAAATCCTGTTCGAAAAAACTCGCTAGCACCGTTTCATCTATATTTTCGTGCCGCACTCTCTCGTAGTCATTGGCGCATTTGAGCAGCAGTGCTTCATAATCCCTCAAAAAAGGCGTCGAATCGAGCTGCCGCTCATTCCAGATCAAACAAACATAGGCGTCTGGTTTCGCGATACGTTTGAGTTCGCGTCGTGTGGACTCCGGTTCGAACCAGTGAAACGCTTGAGCTGCAATTACAAGATCGAATGAGCGCTCTGGCATGCCGGTGTTTTCCGAGGTGCCTGAAATGCTTCGAAAATTATTAAATACATTTAAATACGATTCAGCAGCTGCCCTCATTGCCGCGTTGGGTTCGACCCCGTAAACGACATTTCCATTCTCAAGAAACGGTTTTGACGAGATTCCCGTGCCGGAACCAATATCAGCAATCACCGAATCGGTGGTCAGGCCGAGCCGTTCCTTGAAAAACTGAAGCATCGCGGGCGGATAGCCGGGCCGATATTTGACATAGTTTTCCACGCGGTCCGAGAACCGCTCGACGGTACCGGTCATCAATCACCTGCAATAAAGAAGATCATCTTCCAAACGCCTCGTTTTCTTTCGAATCCGGCCCGATAATCGAGCGGGCTTCGCACGAATTCTTGTTTTACAAATCCCCGCAGGCCGCCAAGTGTCGTGACCTGCCGCCAACCGGGATATTCCGATCTCCCGCTTTTTGGCACCGTTTCCGACTCGATCCTCACGACGTTGTACGAAAGCCTCGTCACCACTTCGGCGTTCATATTCGGTTCTTTCCGAAGGTTAACGTTGTTGCCAAAGATCACAGAATGTTCAAATCCGTCCAGATCGTCGGGCCATGCGGTGTGCGGATATGGTGCCGCAAACAGATTCAGACGGGTCGCTCCTTCGCCGGTAAACTGTCCGCCATTTTTGATCACCTGTAAGAATGCCGCCCAAAACTCGGAATTCTTTGAATCGATCTTCCAGATCCGCTTGAACGCTGGGATGCCTGCGTCGCCGCCAAAGCTCAACTCGATCTTCGGATCAAGAATGCTGAGTATGAACTGCGAATCCTTTCTTTCAGCCGCGGAGATCAGTTTGGTCCGAAACGCCAGAAACGATGGGTTGAGCTTCGCATCGTCAACCGGTCTTACAAACCGTTCCTGCGCTGAAGTCGCTCCGGAGATCGACAAGAAGATCGAGGTCAAAACGGCCAGTTTGATTCTTACACTTTTCATTTTTCACTTTTCATTTTTCACTTCTTCGCCTGTCCACTGGCTTTTTTTCGAATGCGGAATATCGAATTGATCGAGTATCCGAAAGCACAAATGCTCCACCAGATCGTCTATCGATTTCGGCCGATGATAAAATCCCGGGCTCGCCGGTAAAATTCGAGCGCCCGCGCGGGAGAGTTTGAGCATATTTTCCAGATGGATCGCGTTATACGGCGTTTCGCGCGGCACCAGAACAAGCCTACGGCCTTCCTTCAGGCAAACATCGGCCGCGCGATGTATGAGGTTCGAACATGCACCTGACGCGATCGCCCCCAGTGTTCCCATCGAACACGGCACGATAATCATTCCTGCTTGCTTATTCGAACCGGAAGAGGGCTTCGCAGCCATATTGTCGAGCCGCCAGAAACGTATTAGGTTCGAATCTGCTTCCAGTCCCAACCAATTGTTGAATTTTTCTGCCGAAGGCTCTCGCAGGTTAGCGCTCACCTCGACCTGAGCCACCGTGATAGCGGTATCCGACACGATCAGGTTGATCGTCTCCACCGCACCGCTAGCAGCAAGCAGTTGCAGCGTTCGATGCGCGTAAATCGTTCCGGAGGCCCCGGTGATCCCTACTGTTATTTCCATATCGCGGTAATAGAGATTTTACATTTTCGACCCATCGATCTCACAACAAAAAAATAAAATTCACATGACCCTTTTTGATGCGCATATCCGCCTTAATCAATTGGGAGGCGTTATGAGCTGCATTGCTTGCACAATCCAAAATCATCTGATCAATACGCTCGCGAGCGAATTTGTCGCAGAGTTCTTGGTCAGGGTGTCGAAATTGTACAAATACGTCGCTTATTTCGTCTAACCAGCACTCCAAACTTCTTCATAAATGCGGGCCCTTTTGTGGCCCGCCCTCATTTGCAAAGCCCGCGCCGACCGGAGCGGCGAGCATCTTTGCTTGCCTGAGCGAAGCGAACCGATATTTGCTACTCTATCGGTTCAATGGATGCCGATGACATAAAAGCACTGCTTGATCAGTTCAAGCGCGACGAGTTAGACTCGACCGACGCAGTTGCGAGGATCAAAAACCTGGCTTACGAAGACCTCGGATACGCGCGAGTCGATCACGGACGCGCTTCGCGACAAGGTTTTCCTGAAGTTATATTCGGCCAAGGCAAGACTTCCGAGCAAGTTTGCGGCATTTTTGAAAAGCTCCTTGCCAGAACGCCTAATGTACTTATAACTCGAACGAACGCCGACGTTTACGGCGACGTACGGAACATCTTCACAGATGCGGAGTGGCACGAATCGGCCCGCGTCATTCGCGTGATTCGCGATCGAACCGATCTCGGCGTCGGCGAGATCACGATATGTACTGCCGGCACGAGTGACATTCCGGTCGCCGAAGAAGCCGCGTTGACCGCCGAAGCAATGGGCAACCGCGTGCAGCGAATTTGGGACGCAGGTGTGGCCGGGATTCATCGCATTCTTGGTGAGCGCGAAAAGCTGCAGCATTCGCGCGTGATAGTTGTTGTTGCCGGAATGGAAGGAGCGTTGCCTAGCGTTGTGGGCGGTTTAGTAAGCGTGCCCGTGGTCGGGGTGCCAACGAGCATTGGCTATGGAGCTGCATTCGGCGGTGTTGCCGCGCTTCTCGGAATGCTAAATTCCTGCGCTTCGAACGTGACCGTCGTGAATATCGATAACGGATTCGGTGCAGGGTTTGTCGCGAGCCTGATAAACCGAAAGTTCTAAGGATTTAGAAGCACGAAAAGCTTATCGGCCCAGTCAGATTTTGCACTTCGTAGTATCTCGTAGTGCACCATCGCCATGTCCCGATTTCCGGCCTTTATATAAGCTTTGCCGAGGTTGTAGCGTGCCTGTTCAAGTTCAGGGTCGTAATTCACTGCGTTATTCAACGCGGCAACACCTTCATCCAACTTGCCTAATTCAAGATAGCTCTCCCCAAGCGCGCTGTACGTTTTTGCGTCCGGTTTATATGTCTTTAGCTGCTCGAATGTCGCCGCGGCATCTGCCCACCGCTTTTGCTTGAAATACGCCTGGCCTAACTTTTCGATCGCGTTCGGATAATCCGGCTTCACCGCTATCGCCCGCTTGTAGGCAAGGATCTCTTCATCCGGCCGATTCAATTTATTCAGGCTAAGGCCGTATGAGAACTGCGTTTCGGCGTTGTCATCATCCAGCTTTATCGCCTGTCGGTAAGCATCGGCCGCTTCTTTGTATTGCGAAAGCGCGAACGACGATGCGCCGATGTTCACATAGACCGCTGCCCAATCGGGACGAAGTTTCGCAGCCTGCTTCGACGCCTTTAACGAATCGGTATGTCGGCCCAGAGTGCCGTAACAAAATCCGGCCTGGTACCACGCCTCAGGATAACTGTTGTCGATCTCGGCCGCTTTTTCAAAAAAAGGCAACGCCCGCGCGTAATCGTCCCGCGACAACTGCGCGACGCCTTGCGAATAGAGTCGTTCGGCTGCGGCCCGTTTATTTTTTTGTGTTTCAGCGGCAAGAGCGTTGAACGTCTGCACGTCACCGGTACGCAACGCGAATATGCGTTCCGCAGGCACGGCGAAATTTAGGCTCTGGCCCTCGGCAGCCTGCAGAGTCGCGACGCCGATAACCTGGCCCATCATATTTACGACGGGCGAACCCGAGCTGCCCGGACTGATCGGTGCCGTTATCTGAATTATCTTGCCGTATCCGGCGATCTCGCGAACGGCTGAAACAATACCGTTCGAAACACTGCCTTCGAGGCCGAACGGATTGCCGATCACGACTATCGATTCACCCTCCTGCGGCACGCTGTTCAAGATCGGCAGCGGCCTGACAAGCTGGGCGGGTATATCGACGAGAAGCAACGCCAGGTCGCCTTCGCCGTCGATAGCGATCACGCCTTTTACCGGAAATTTCTTTCCGTCAAGCAGGTGAACCTCGACGCGGCTCGAACGCTCGATTACGTGCCGATTCGTGATGATCCGGTCTACGGCGGTGAAGAATCCGGATCCGCGTGACAAGCTGTTGCCTCGTGAATCAAACGTTTCTATGGCAACCGCCGACGGCTTTATCCGCCGCACCAGATCCGGCAGAAAATCCTGCGCAGGGACATCTACCGCGAAAATCACAAGAAACGCCGAAAACGGAACTATTAACTTTATGTAGGAATTGAACATGCCGACGGGCTGACGCAAGTTGGATTATAATTCTTTTCGAAAGGTTGAACCAACTTTTTATTCCCGACACGAAATGCCTGCACCTAAGTTGCGTTAAGATGTACTTATGGTTAAACGTATTGCTCTGGGTGCCGACCACGCCGGCTTCGAAGAGAAGGAAACGATCAAGAAAACGCTCGACGATCTCGGCGTTGAATATACAGACATGGGCACGACGTCCCCCGAGAGTGTGGACTATCCGGATTATGCGAAACGCGTAGCGGAAGCGGTCTCAAGCGGCGAAGTCGATCAGGGATTGCTGGTATGCGGCTCTGGCACGGGAATGGCGATCGCAGCAAACAAAGTTCACGGTGTCCGTGCGGCGGTAGCCTGGAACGAAGACATTGCACGTCTCGCGCGAGAGCACAACAATGCAAATGTCCTTTCGCTTCCCGCAAGATTCAGCACACCGGAGGAGATGGACAAGATCGTACGCGCATGGTTTTCGGCGAATTTTGAAGGCGGCCGTCATGAGCGTCGCGTCGAAAAGATCGACGAGATCGAAAAAGAGAACGGACGCTGATAGTTAAGCGGTTCTATCCTTGTTAATAAACGCCGCAACCAGTCCGTTGATCAACATGGCGATCGAGTCAAAAACGATCTGCTTTGCCACCAGCATTCCCGGCATGGGTTCGATCACGTAATAGATCATGTACATCGGGATCGGTGCCAGACATGCCGCCGCCAAACCGAATCGCAGTCCCTGTTGCCACCATGGCAGACCTGCCGTAATTCCCTGCATATAGATCCACGCGAAAGCGAAGCCGATCAGCGCGTTTGCGATGATTATGAAGGGGAACAGGCCGTTTGCTTCGTTTTGCGGACGAAATATGCCGGTGTTAACCAACTTCAGGTAATCGTCGTGCAGCAACACGCCGTGTACCAAAAAACTAAGTACAAATGCGACAACGGTGCACGCAACTCCGGTGATAAGGAATTTCTTGTTCATTTATTCAAGCTCCTTTATTTATTACCCGCCCCGTTTTCGTTTGGAATTTATCTCAACCGCCGTGCGCTGTTTTCGCGCGTTCGCTAAGCTCCTCAGGCGTCAGGTCTTCCTTGTGAGTCGCAAAGCCCCAAAGATGCCCGAACGGATCTTTGAAATGCCCGGAACGGTCGCCGTAAAACTGGTCAGCGACCGGCTTCAAAACTACCAAGCCTTCGGCGATCGCCTTTTCGGTGAACGAATCCACATCCTCGACGTATATGTACATGCTTACAGGCGAACCGCCGATCGTCTCCGGACTCTGCGCCATCGGCGGAAATTCATCCGCCAGCATAAAGATCGCGTTTCCGATCTTCATTTCGGCATGCCCGACCATTCCCGGCTGGCCAATGCGATAAAGCTCTTCGGCTCCGAAAGCCTTTTTGTAAAACTCGATCGCTGCCTCTGCGTGCTTGCAAACGAGGTACGGCGTAATGCCCTCATAACCCTTCGGAATCGGTGATACTTTTTCCGGCATAAAATTCTCCTTTTGTTGGAATCTGCCAAATCTACGACACCTCGCCGCCGTATGTCAACGAAATTCGCAAATTGTGTAAGAATTATGGATACCTGTTCAAAATGGCAGACGAAACTCCGACACAACAGAGGAAGCGCGTTCGTCAAAGGCTTTTGACGCTCGATAGTGACGAGCGCGAACGCCATGCAAGTTGGCTCGAACTTTTCTTCGACCTTGTTCTTGTATTCGCCGTATCGAAGGTCGCGGCGATCGTGAGCCAGGATTCGAGCCTGATCGGATTTGGCAAATATCTGATCTTGTTCCTCATGATCTGGTGGTCATGGGTCGGTTACACTTTTTACGCGGATCGGTTCGAAAGCGAAGAGGCTGAGTATCGCGTTCTGACGTTTGCATCGATGCTGGCGATCGTCGCGTTTTCGCTGACTATCGGCGGCGCGTTTTCCAGATCGGGTGATATCCCATTCATCTTGGGTTATGCGGGCGTGCGATTACTTTTGGTAGCTCAATACGCGCGAACCGCGTACTATGTCCCGGTCGGCCGAAAGCTCGCGATGCAGTATATCGGCGGGTTTGGAACAGCCATTCTCGTCCTGCTTGCTTCGTTGTTTTTCGACCCGCCGGTTCGCTATTACATTTGGATCGCGGTGATCTTGCTCGAACTTGCGACGCCATTCATCAACTCAAGGCTTACGCGAATAATCCCTTTCGACCATACGCATATACCTGAGCGGTTCGGCCTTTTCACGATCATCGTTTTAGGCGAAGCCGTGATCGCGACCGCAACCGGGGCTGCCGATGTGCCATGGACTTTTGCGACGGCGGGTACCGCCACGATCGGATTTGCAATGGCTGCATGCATTTGGTGGATCAATTTCGACTTCGTCGAAGACAGCGCGATCAAATCTGACCGCCTGCTCTCGCGGTACATGTACATCCAAAGCCACTTTTTTATCGTCGCTAGCATTGTCGTCGTAGGCATCGGCGTCGAGCACGCGATAAAAGACGCGATCAACGGCAAGGTCCAATTTTCAACCAGCGTGATGCTTGGGGGCGGCATCGCGGCGTATTTAACTGCCGTTACGGCTGTTCGGATCTTTTCTGGAGTGTGCAAGCTCGTCAGCGGCCGGCTGATCTCGATCGCGGTTTCAATCGCAATTGCGATCTTCGGGACGATGCTGCCCCCGATCGCCGTTACTGCGATCCTGTTAGCGGTTCTTTCGTTCGGAGTTTGGTTTGAAAGTCTTTATGTGGACGAAGATTATGTTGAGGCCGAGGCTTCGCCGCGACTAGTTCCCTGCGAACATGAAGAGGAAGCGACCGTATTTCGGCCAAGAAGCGACGATGGCTGCGAACAATGCGTCAAGAACAATTACAAATGGGTGCATCTGCGGATCTGCCTGGAATGCGGGCACGTCGGCTGCTGCGATTCATCCAGATATAAACATGCGACAAAACACTTTCACGAAACAAGCCATCCGATAATGGCATCGCTTGAGAACGGAGACAATTGGTCATGGTGTTATGCAGACGAACGCTTTGTACCGCTCGCGCGGAAGCTTGGTAAGTACCGTCCCAAAGCAATAGAATTGGTTGAAAACGACCCGGAATAATATGGAGGCCTGCGAGCATCTATCCGTGATCCGTAATGTTGAGCCGAGCGCCGAAGGCTGTGAAGATTGCTTGAAGATCGGCAGTTGGTGGGTCCATCTTCGGCTTTGTATGTCGTGCGGACACGTAGGCTGCTGCGACAATTCGCCGAACCGTCACGCGACAAAACATTACAATTCGGTGAAACATCCGATCATTCGATCGTTCGAACCGGAAGAAATTTGGGGATATTGCTATCCGGATGA
>QHXS01000239.1 GCA_003223975.1 Acidobacteriota bacterium | reverse complement strand
TAAACGGATCGCCGTGGAGACGTTGGAATATGTACAGCGCGAAATGCTTGATGCGACCGGTGCGTTTTATTCGACCCAAGATGCGGACAGCGAAGGCGAGGAAGGGAAGTTTTTTGTGTGGACGCCGGAGGAGATCGTTTCGATCTTAGGTGAGAAGGAGGGAAAGGAATTTTGCGGGGGCTTTGATGTAACGGAGCGCGGCAATTTTGAGGGTGCGAGTATTCTGAACATTAAGAATGGAGACCACGCTGATGGTCCGGCTGCTGCTCGCAACCGTTTGTTCAAGGCGCGTGAAAAGCGCTTGAAGCCGTTTCGGGATGAAAAGGTGTTGACGGCCTGGAACGGGTTGATGTTGACGGCCTTTGCCGAGGCGGCAGCGGTTTTGGAGAACGACGAGTATTTGGAAGTGGCGAAACGAAACGCGGAGTTTTTACTCCAGAACTTGCAGAAGCCTGAATTGGGCGGAGATTTAGCCTTCCCTAACCGTCAGGCCTCTGCGAATTCTCGGTTATTAAGAACCTGGAAGGACGGGAAGGCGAAGCTGAATGGTTATTTGGAAGACTATGCGAATCTCGCCGACGGGCTGATCGAGCTTTACCAAGTCTCGGGCGAGGAAAAATATCTTGCCGAAGCGAAGCGTTTGGCGGACGCCATGATTACAGAGTTTTGGGATGCGGAGAATGGTGGATTCTTTTTCACGTCAAACGATCATGAGCAGTTGATCGTCCGAAATAAGGACTTTTTTGATAACGCAACGCCGTCGGGAAATTCGGTGGCGGCGGATGTGCTTCTGAAGCTTGCGAAGTTCTATGGCGATGAAAAATATGAAAGGTTCGCAGTGATGACGCTGCGGCTGATCGCGCCGCAGATAAAGCGATATCCGAGCGGTTTTGGCCGGGCGCTTTCGACTCTTGAATTTTACTTCGCAGAATCAAAAGAGGTAGCGATCGTCGGCGAACGTGAAAACGAATTGGCACGAGAGGTTTGGTCGGAGTATCGGCCATTCAAAGTTGTTGCTATGGGAGCAGAAAATGAAGACTCGGCCGTCCCGCTTCTCGTCGATCGCGGATTCATCGATGGGAATCCGACGGCGTATGTATGTCAGAATTTTGTTTGCAGCCGACCGGTGTCGGAGGTTGAGGAGCTAAGGAAGTTGATCTGAGCGGCGGGACGCCTGCACTCCAATCAAAAAGCACCCTGTCTTTCGGCAAGGTGCTTTCCAGTTGTATCTGACGCAAAGCTATTTGTTTGCCGGTTTGTTCACGGCTTTGTTTGCGTTCATGTTTGACGGAGCAGCGTTCATCGGCTTGTTCGCCGCTGCGTTGCTCACAGCGTTCGAAACCTCTTTCGCAGCATTGGACATTTGATTCTGCGCGTTAGCGATCTGGTTCTGTGCGTTTGCCAAAGCGTTGTTCGCAGCGTTCATTGCATTCGCAATTGCTCGATTAGCATTCGCGTTTGCATTGTTAGCTCCGCTGTCGCCGCAGGCCATACCAATGGCACCCAGGGCTAAAAGCGCGGAAAGTGCAATAATTTTCTTCATTTAAATGATTCTCCTGTCTTCTTCAAAGAATAAAGTTAACTTTAATTTTCAACAGGCTGTAAGTGCGCAGCCCGGGTCCCAATCTTAAGTTTTTGGAACACTCGCAAATATAAATACGTTCCAGACGATAGTCAACCCCTAAAGAAGCGAAAACCGATTATTTTTGTTAAACATACAAGCGAAAACGGCACCCGATCTCGTTTGAGATGAGGTGCCGTTTTTAAGCCTTAAGCTTTCGGTCGAACTATTTGTTCGCCGGCTTGTTAGCGTTCGCGGTTGCGTTGCTGTGGTTTGCGTTCACTGCGGTGTTTGTGGTGGTGTTCACCGCACCGGTGTTCGCGTTGGTGGTTGTGGTCGTCGTGGTCGTTGTCGTGGTGGTATTGGTATTTGCGTTCATCGCGGTATTAGCACGGTTCACGTTTGCGTTATTTGCGGTATTGTTAGCCGCACCGCCGCAAGCAAATCCAAGTGCTGCCAGTACTAAAACTGACGAAAGTGCAATTGCTTTTTTCATTTTGTGTTCAAGTCTCCTGTCTTCTTCAAAGAATAAAGATATCTATATTTCCCAAAGTTTCGCATTACTGCGAAATCGCCCCAAATCCATAAGAATTTAGGGCAAACGTCACTATAGAAATCGCCACGGCGTAAGTCAACTCCAAACCACGCAAAATTGGATGAAAAGCCCCTTTTTTTATCTTTTTCTCGTATTTTCCCCGAAAATCGGCGTTTCGGCCGAAAAGCCACAATTTTATTGACTTTGAAAGGGATAAAACCTTATCGTCAAAAGAGAGCGATGTTGCTCAACATCGGCTGAATTCATCCGCAGAGCCCACCACAATATGCTTCCCTCATTTCGAAATCTTCCCAACGGGAACTCGATGCTCGTGTTCGCCGGTTTCGGCTTTCTGGCACCGATCATCACGTTCTTGATCGCAGCATCCTCCGTTTCGCCCGAAGGAAAGATCGCGGTACTGGCGACGCTCGCGGTGATCTACACGATACTTTTCTTTGTAACGTATTGGCGCCACCTCGATCTGGAGACGGCTGCGAAGAACGGCGCTGGCGATCATAAAGCGCATACTTCTTTCGATCCATCGTTCGGCGATCTTGAAAAAACTTTCGGGTTATTTGGAGACTCAATAAGCCGTACTGAAGTTTTTCGGCTGCTTGCATCCCGCATCCGAACAGTGCTGCCGGCCGAGACTATCGTTCTCTTCGACGTAGTCCCGGGCGAAACGGAGCTGTCTCTGGCGGCAAGTGATGGACCATCGGTCGCTGCAGACAGCCACGTATCTAATCTTGCGGCATTGAGCGGCGAGATAGAGATCATTACGGATGATGACGCAACTTTCGCGTCGGTGCCTTTGACGCTGGATGGGATTACCTTCTCGGTTCTCGAATTTCGTCTCTCCCGATCGATAGAAGACCGCTCGGCGCTCCTCGAAAAGCTCGGCGCCTTGCGGCGGCGAATTCCGCCCATGCTGCTCGGTATCGGCGATGGCGAAGGAAACAAGTCAGTTGCATTTACAGACCCCGTGACTGGATTGCCTAATGAGCGGACTTGTCATGTCGTGCTTGAACACCAACTCGCAGAGTCCATGCGTAACCGCGAAGAGCGGCCGCTTAGCGTTGTCGCCATCGATATACGAAACTTTGCAAAGATCAACCAGAAATTTGGCCAGGAGGCCGGCGACCGCATCCTGAAGTTAACCGCGTCGAACATCCGCAGCCAGCTTCGCCAGATGGACCTGGTTTCGCGGATCCGTAATGATGAATTCGTGATCGTGCTTCCGGCAACTAACGAGACCGACGTGGTCGAAGTGATCGAACGCATCCTGGAGCATTTTGGCGCCACGGTCTTCGACGCGGGCGGCGGCCATGAAATACAGATAAGGCTCGATATCGGGGCCGCAAGTTTCTGGAAAGACGGCGAAACGCCGGCACAGCTGATCCAGCACGCACAACGCAAAAAGCAACAAGCGAAAGCTGCGGAACCAGCCGATCTGGATCTGCTTCAGAAAGAGTACGTTCACTAACGGAAAGCGGAAAGCGGAAAGCGGTGGTTGCGACCTCTCCACTTTTCGTTTTCAGTTTTTCGCTTTTCACTGCTTAAGTCTTAATATTTTCTGAATGGCACGGATCACATTTTTCGGCGGCGTCGGGACCGTTACGGGTTCGAAATATCTCATCGAGCAAAACGATAAGCGCATCCTGGTAGACTGCGGTCTGTTCCAAGGGTTAAAGGAATTGCGCGAGCGCAATTGGCTGCAGCCCCCGTTCGACCCACTGTCGCTCGACGCCATTATCATCACGCACGCGCATATCGACCATACGGGATATCTTCCGCGAGTTGTAAAATTGGGTTATAAAGGGCCGATATTCACATCACGCGCGTCGGCCGATCTATTGAAGATATTGCTGCCTGATTCCGGCCGTCTTCAGGAAGAAGAAGCGGATTATCGCAATCGCCATCAACTGACATCGCACACACCGGCATTGCCGCTCTACGACGAGAACGACGCCAGGGACGTGCTAAAGCTTTTGCATCCGGTGCCGAATAACGGCGTGCCGATCCATGTCTGTGAAGGCGTTAAGGCAAGCTTTCTCGTAGCAGGTCACATCATGGGTGCAAGTCTTGTGCTGCTCGAGATCGACGGTGGTAAGCCCGACGGCACCGACCTTCGTTTTCTTTTCTCTGGCGACCTCGGACATTACGACCAGCCGATCGTGAAAGATCCTGCGCCGCCGCCCGCGTGCGATTACCTGATGGTCGAATCGACGTACGGCGACCGTCTGCATGGCGAAACATCCTCTGAAGATCAAATGGCGGGGATAATTAATCAAGCGATCCCGCGTAACGGGCCGATCCTGATACCGGCATTCGCTGTCGGACGGACGCAGGAGGTTCTTTATCTTTTACGCGACTTAGAAGAGAAGGGGCGAATTCCGGTATTGCCCGTAATAGTCGATTCCCCGATGGCTGCTCAAACTACGCAGGTCTATAACCGCTGGCACGAAGAACAGGATGAAGAATACACTTCGATCCTGGCTCGCAAACAACATCCGCTTCGGACCGGTTCGATGATCACCGCGTCGTCGCGCGAAGAATCGAAACGAGTGAATGAAATGCGCGGGACGCGGATCATTATCTCGGCGTCCGGAATGATGACTGGCGGCCGCGTGCTTCACCACGCAATGCGTATCCTGCCCGACCCGAATGCGACGGTGATCTTCGTCGGCTATCAAGCTGCAGGAACCACGGGTCGACGCATACAGGAAGGCGCGGACGAGGTGCGAATAATGAAAAACCAAGTGCCGGTCCGGTGCCATGTCGAAAAGGTCGAAGGGTTTTCGGCGCACGCCGATTGGAAAGACGTGCTGAGGTGGCTGGAAGGATTGCCCGCTGCGCCGAAAATGGTGTTTACGACACACGGGGAACCTGTTTCGGCAGAAGCGATGGCCGGTCACATTCGAGAACATTTCGGCTGGAACGTAATCGTGCCGCAGTTCGAACAAGTGGTCGAGCTAACGTAATCGGCGACGAGCCGCGGCCGTCATGCAAGATCGAACAACGAGGGGAATTTCAGGATGAGATCATTTTTTTGGATCGTAATGCTTGCGTCTTCGGTCGCCTTGCAGGCCCAATGGGCGTCGATCGATAGTTTTGCGGGAATGGCGGGCTGTTGGGAGCGCGACGCAAAGGGTTCGCTGATCAGCGAAATGTGGATGAAGCCCGCCGGCACGTCGATCTTTGGAATGGGCCGCACCGTAAAAGGCGGCAAAACCACAGATTTCGAAATGATGCGGATCGAGCAACAGGCAGACGGAATTTATTTCATCGCGAAGCCGAAAGCTAATTCGGAAGAAACGCCGTTTAAGTTAATAACCTCAGCGGCGGGCGAATTCGTGTTTGAAAACTTGCAGCATGATTTTCCGCAGCGTGTTATCTATAAAGTGAACGGCAATTCGTTGACAGGACGTGTCGAAGGTAGCGAGAACGGAAAATCGAAGGGGTTCGATTTTCCAATGACGCGGGTGAAATGCAACTGAAAGTTTTGGTCGTTGAATTGAAAAAGCCCGGCCGAAAGTTGTGCCGGGCTTTTTTTATTATGTAGCGAGAGCCTATTCGTATCTCAAGCATTCGATCGGGTCGAGCTTTGCGGCTTTTCGGGCAGGAAGCACGCCGAAGAGCAAACCGACGCCGACGGAAACACCTATAGACAGCATGATCATCCACATCTCGACCTTCGCGGGCATCGACGGGATGAGTGCCATGAGCAGATTACTGATTCCAACGGCGAGCATGATGCCGATCAAGCCGCCGAAGAATGTAAGCGTCATCGCTTCGAGAAGGAACTGGAAAACTATCGCGCCCCGTGTTGCTCCTATCGCTTTTCGGATGCCGATCTCTTTCGTTCGTTCAGTAACCGAAACCAGCATTATGTTCATTACCCCAATGCCGCCGACAAGCAGGCCGAGACATGAGATCGCGATCGCTACGAGGCCGACACCGCCGATGATCGAATCAAATTGAGCGATGAACGCGTCGGCGGTTTTCACATCAAAGTTGTTCGGCTCGCCGTATTTCACTCCACGCCGCTGACGCAATATCGCTTCCATCTCTGCGACAGCGTCGTTCAATTGCCCCGATTTGCCCTCGACGACCATTAAAAGGAAATCGCGAAGCGGTGCGACCTTGCGCGATGTGCGGTAGGGCATGAAGACCTTTCGGTCTTCTTCGTTTTCCCCAAAGAATCCCGATTTGCGTTTTTCGATCACGCCGACGACTTCCCACGTGTCGCCGTTCATCCGAATAACTTTTCCGACCGCGGTATCATTCTCGTTCGGGAACAACGCCTCGCGTGCATCGACGCCGATGACGATCACGTTACGGCGCTGGTAGTTGTCGGCTTCGGTCAGCCAGCGACCTTCACGAAGGGTGAGATTCGAGATGCGGTCGTAATTGATGGAAACACCGTCGACGTTCGCCCAGCGATAGTTGCGGCCCTCGTACTTCATGTTGTCGTCAAAGCTCGGGCCGAAATTGCCGATGCCGGGATTTACGAGAGCAATGTCTTCGATCGCCGTCGATTGGGAAAGGATCGCGTTCGCATCTTCATCCGTAAGCGGTTTGCGGTTGCGTTCGTCGCGGTTATTCGAATTGCCGCCCATCGAAAGATGGAAAAGGTAGACGTTGTTGGTTCCGTATTCTTCGACGATCGAAACGATGCTCTGGCGCATCCCGGTCAGGATCGACGCGACAACTATCGCCGTGACGATACCGACAACGATGCCGAGTATTGTCAGAACCGAACGGAATTTGTGCGCGGCGATGCTGTCAAACGCCATTTTGACGACTTCGATCGGTAATGATGCGGAAACTTTCATGATTCTAGCTCTGCGTCAGCGCGACGATCGGGTCGAGCCGGGCAGCCTTCCATGCCGGATACAGACCGGCGACGATGCCGATGATGCTTGAGACCGCGATAGACATAATGATGTAGCCCGGCGTGATCGTCATCGTCATTTCGAGCAGTGTGCCGACCAATTGCGTCGCTCCGGTCGCTAATACCAAACCCATAAGTCCGCCGACAATGCAAAGCAGTGCCGACTCGATCAGAAATTGCAGCAATATCTGCTTTCGTGTCGCACCGAGCGCTTTTCGCAGGCCGACCTCAAATGTTCGCTCAGTCACGGAGACGAGCATGATGTTCATCACGACGATGCCGCCGACGACCAGAATGATCATCGTGATCGGGATGACGACAGTCGCGATCGCTCCCGTGATCTGGTCCATCTGCGAATTGAACTCATCGACGTTCACCAGCCCAAAGTTGTCTTCTTCGCTGCCGATCAATTGCCGTTTATTGCGGAGCAAAAGCCTCGCTTCGTCGATGGCAGCGTGAAACTCTTCCGGCGTGGCACCTTTGCCATGCACCTGAATGCCGCCGGTCCGCGTAAATATCTGCCCCGCAAGGGTGATCGGAATATATAGATGACGGTCCTGGGAATCGCCGAAGAACGAACCGCGTTTGTCTTCGACGCCAATCACTTTTAGCGGTACGCCGCGAACGCGGATCTCATGGCCGACCGCTGAACCGTTAGGAAAGAACTTTTCCTTAACGTCCATGCCGATCACGCAAACATTCGTGATGCGGGTTGATTCCTCCTCGGTCATAAACCGGCCGTCGATTATCGTTTTGTCCTCGATCTCGTTCATGTTCGCCGTGACGCCAATAACGCGGACCGATGGCATCTCAATGCCGTCCTGCGTAATGTTCGTTCCGCCGTTGATCTGTGCACCGACCGCTGAGCAATTTCGACAGTTTGCCTTGATGTATTCGTACTCTTCCCAGTTGATGTCTTTGTTACGGCGATTTCGGCGCTCGAATTCCTCATCGGACATCCTGCCCATCGACGCCATTCGCGTCATCATGAAATGGTTCGAGCCCAGGATCTTCGCAGCTTTGTCGACCACGTAGGTCTTCAATCCGGCGATCGACGCACCCACGACGATAACGGCGGCCACACCGATGATGATTCCGATCAGCGTGAGCAGCGCCCGGAGTTTATGCTCAAGGATCGACTTAAGGGCGATCCAGAATGCGTCGAAATAAAATGAATAAAACTCCCGCATAGGACAGTATCAGCGATCGGTTTCAGTGGTCGGATGACCGGAAGAAAGCAGGGCAATTGGCTGAAGCTTTACGACGGTCAAGGCTTCTAACGAATGTAAGTCGGGAAAAGTTCTGAAAATGTTACACCGCCAGTCTCGAGTTCCGGGTTTCGGGTTCCAGGTTCGGATAGTTAAGTTGACACCCGAAACCGGACACTCGGAACTAGAAATCTCCCGTGCTATACTCTCAACTTATTTCAACCCGTTTAGGAGAAACGCTTTGGCAGTTTTAGTCGATAAAGGTACACGTCTGATCGTCCAGGGAATTACGGGCAAAGAAGGCACGTTTCACACGCTGCAGATGCGTGATTACGGCACGAATGTGGTCGGCGGTGTTACGCCCGGAAAGGGCGGCACCACGCACGAAGGCATTCCGGTTTTCAATACGGTTGCCGATGCGGTAAAAGAGACGGGCGCGAACGCCTCGGTGATCTATGTGCCGCCGCCATTCGCAGCCGACGCGATAATGGAGGCCGCCGATGCAGGCCTGCCGCTCGTCGTATGCATTACCGAGGGCATTCCGGTCGTGGATATGGTCAAGGCAAACGAATATCTGAGCACGCGCGAAACGCGAATGATCGGGCCAAACTGCCCCGGCATCATCTCGCCCGGCAAGTGCAAGATCGGCATCATGCCCGGACACATTCATAAAGAGGGCAGGATCGGGGTCGTTTCGCGGTCCGGCACGCTGACATACGAGGCCGTCGGCCAACTTACGGCGCTCGGACTTGGCCAATCGACAGCTATCGGCATCGGCGGCGACCCAATAATCGGCACGACGCATACCGATGCGTTGAGATTGTTTCAAGCGGATGACGAGACCGACGCGATCGTGATGATCGGCGAGATCGGCGGCACCGCCGAAGAGGACGCGGCCGAGTTTGCAAAAGATAACGTCACGAAACCGATAGTCGCCTTCATCGCAGGTCAGACCGCACCACCCGGACGCCGAATGGGTCACGCCGGTGCGATCATCTCCGGCGGTAAAGGCACCGCAGCCGAAAAGATGAAGGCGTTGACCGAGGCCGGCATCCGCGTTGTTCAATCGCCTGCTGACATCGGGCAGGCGATCGTCGATGTCTTGGGCTCGAAAGCCGCGGCTTGAGAGATCTACCCGCAAAACACGCGAACAGGCGCGAAAAAGGTTTCTTTGTTTCGTAAATTTTGGGTATTTCGCGGGCAAATTCTTGGAGAAATACTATGGCTGAAGCTGAATTCATGCACCGTTGGTTCGAAGAGGTTTGGAATAATCAGAACGAGGCCGCTATCGACGAAATGTTTGCCGCAGACGGTGTCGGGCACGGGCTTGGCGGCGAACCGATCGTAGGGCCGGAGAATTTCAAAACGTTTCACCGCGCGTTCGTTTCGGCATATCCCGATCTTAAAGTCCACGTCGAAGACACCGTTGTCGAAGGCGACAAGATCGCGACGCGTTGTCGTGTGACCGGATCACACCAGGGCAATGGTATCGGTGTCGCGCCGACGAACACTCCGGTCGAATTCACCGGCATGGTCATCGTCCGCGTGCAGGACGGCAAGATCGTCGAGGCATGGAACGAATTCA
>QHXS01000238.1 GCA_003223975.1 Acidobacteriota bacterium | reverse complement strand
CAATTTTTGGCAATCGCAGGGCAATGAAATGGCTCGCCGTATGGCTCGTCTGGACGCTCTTCGCGCTTTTCTTCACTAGCCAGTTCGCGTTGCAAAGCCAGTTCCTCGGCAAGCCGGTCCCGTTCTTTAAGGTGCTGTCGTGGCAGCTTATTTCGGGATATGTTTGGTTCGGCCTGAGTCCGCTTATAGTCTACCTCGCTCGCCGTTTTCCGTTCGACAAGGAAAGCTGGAAGATCTCGCTGCCGTTCCATGTTGTCGCCGGTCTGGCGGTGGCTTTATTTCAACAAAGCATCGATGCCTTCGTCTTGCCGCGGCTCGGATACCCGCAGGGATTTGAATTCCCGACCTATTGGGACGCGTACAAGTTCTTTGTATCGTTCAACTTACACCTCAGCCTTGAGATCTATTGGGCAGTCGTTGGAATTTGGTCGGCATACAACTACTACCGCAAATATCGCGAACGCGAGCTGCAGACGTCGCAGCTCGAAGCGCGGCTTGCACAGTCCCGGTTGCAGGTTTTGAAAATGCAGCTGCATCCGCATTTTTTGTTCAACGCGTTGAATGCGATTTCCGAACTAATTCATCGCGACCCTGATGCGGCCGACCGGATGCTCACCGACCTGAGTGACCTTTTGCGAATGTCTTTCGAAAACCTGGAAGTTCAGGAAGTTTCGCTCAAACAGGAATTGGAATTCCTTCATAAATACATCGAGATCGAACAGATGCGTTTTCACGACCGTCTGATAGTCGAAATGCAGATCGCTCCCGAGACGTTGGACGCGACCATTCCGAATATGATTCTGCAGCCGATCGTGGAAAATGCGATCAAGCACGGCATCAGCCCGCGTGCTTCGGGCGGCCGCATTGATATCGAAGCGATTAGGAACAACGGACACCTTGAAATAAAGGTGCAGGACAATGGCCTTGGTATTCCGTTCGGCGACACCGATCATTTGGCGGAAGGCGTCGGCCTTTCAAATACGCGCCGCCGGTTGAAGCACCTTTATGGCGAGAAGCACAGGTTCGAGATCAAACCGACCGGCTCGCAAGGCGTGGTCGTAAATCTCGAGATCCCGTTTCGAAATTTTGAGGAAGTCACAGACGCAGAGTGAAGATCCGCACACTAATAGTCGACGACGAGCCGCTCGCACGGGAACGCGTAAAGCGTTTTCTCAAAGACGAGCGCGACGTCGAAATATTAGGCGAATGCGGCAACGGTACTGATGCGATAAAGGCGATCCGCGAGAAAGAACCGGACCTCGTTTTTCTCGATATCCAGATGCCCGAGAAGAACGGGTTTGACGTCATCAAGTCTATCGATTCGAACGACCTTCCGACCATCGTTTTCGTTACCGCATACGACCAATACGCCCTTCAGGCGTTCGATGTGCACGCGCTCGACTACCTTCTGAAACCGTTCAATCGCGAGCGTTTCCATCGCGCCGTGTCGCGTGCAAAAGACCAGATCGACAGCCGCCGCCGCGGCGAGCTTGATGACAGGCTAGTGTCGCTTATCTCGAACATCACGACTGAGAAGAAGTACCTCGACCGCCTCGTGGTGAAATCGGTCGGCCGCGTTTTCTTCCTAAAAACTGGTGAGATCGATTGGATCGAGGCCGCGGGAAATTATCTGAAGCTTCACGTCGGGCGCGAAGCCCACATGATCCGGGAGACGATGAACAATATCGAGGGCAAATTAGATCCTGCGCAGTTCATGCGTATTCATCGCTCCACCATCGTGAATATCGATCGGATAAAGGAACTGCACCCGATGTTCAGCGGCGATTATTCCGCGATACTTCGCGACGGCACCGAGCTTGCGCTCAGTCGAAATTACCGTGAACGCTTCCTCGAGCTTTTCGAAGGCTCGACCTAAGTGCCTTTCGTCCCACAGAACCGCACCCTGTCACATATTCATAGTAAGGCCGCATTTCCGTGACTAAAATCCCAATACAGTCACCTGTAAGTAAAACTATGTCCAAAAACCTGAAGATCCTCGCGTTTCTAGCTATCGGTGTCATTATTTCCATCGGCAAATATACGATCGTGATCGGGCAATCGAAAGGTGTGCTCGTCGCCCTCAATAAGGCCGACAGCACGCTGGCGATCATCGATGCCTCGACGATGAAATTGACCGGCAAGGTCGCAGTCGGCGACAGCCCGCACGAGGTCGTGCTTTCGACCGACGGCAAGACGGCGTTCGTAGCGAATTACGGTGCGCAGACGCCGGGAAATTCGATCTCCATGATCGACACCGCCACGGCGAAGGAAATTCGCCGCGTCGACATATCACCTCTGATGCGGCCGCACGGCCTGCAGTTCCTTGGCGGCAAGTTGTATTTCACCTCGGAGACAAATCGTCTGATCGCACGGTACGATCCTGCTGCGAATAAGATCGATTGGATGATGGGCACCGGCCAGAACGGCTCGCACATGGTCGCCGTGTCCGCTGACCAAAAGAAGTTTTACACGGCGAATATCGGCTCAGACAGCATCACGTCGTTCGAATTTCAAAACGTGCCGCCCGCTGGATCGAAGATCACGCACATTGCCGTCGGCAAACAACCGGAAGCGATCGACCTTTCACCGGACGGGAAAGAGGTCTGGGCCGGTTTGAACGTCGACGGCATGGTCGAGATCCTCGATACTGCCTCTTACAAGTCCGTTGCAAAGATCAACATTGGCGGTCGCCCATATCGTGTGAAATTCGCGCCGGATGGCAAGTTCGTCTATTGCTCAATGATCGCAACGAAAGAAATTCTCGTGATCGACGCCGCAACTCGCAAAGAAGTGAAGCGAATGAAGATCGACAATGTGCCGCTCGGCATTGTGTTTTCCGCCGACGGCAAGACCGCCTTTGTTACGACTGTAAAGGATGACGCAAATGCCGCCGGTTCCGACGCTGTTCTCAAGATCGATCTTGAAAAAATGACGGTTGTGGGCAGCGTTGATTCGGGAAAGGCTCCGGACGGCATCGCCTTCGCCGCGATCTAGCGGAGCGGGGACACTCTTGTCCCCGTGAACGCGAACCGTTCTAGTTAGGCCGCTGCTAATGAGATCGACCAAGCGATGAAACGCCTCTTTCTAATTATCTTTTCCGTTTGTTGCATTCATGCACCGTGCGTTGCGATGAAGGCCAATTTCAACGTCGAAAAACTCGGCAACGGCATCTACGCACTAATTAGAACTGAACCGGCATCTCTTTGGTTCAACCCGAATAATATTTTCATCATCGGCGATAAATACGCCATCGTCGTTGATTCCAACATCAGCAGCGAATACACGCGAGAGGTTCTTGCCGAGCTAAAAAAATTGACAGACAAACCGGTCAAATATGTGATCAATACGCACTGGCACGAAGATCACATAATCGGCAACCGCGTTTATCGCGACGCGTTTCCCGGCGTGCAATTTATCGGACATCGAAGTACGCTCACCGATCTGCCGACCATCGGCGCGGCAAATCGCGAAGGTTCCGTTCAAAACGGTCGCGGCTTCATCGGCCGGTTGGAAGCCAACATTGAAAAAGGCGAAGACTTTGAAGGCAAGAAACTAACTGAAGAAGAAAAGATCGGATATACGAGCGACATTGCGCTTGTAAGTTCGTATCTCGCCGAATCCACGAAGTTCGACATCATTCTGCCGACCGTTTTGGTCGATGACAAACTCGAACTGAAGCAGGGAAAACGGACGATCGATATTTTGTTTCTCGGCCGAGCACATACCGGCGCCGACCTTATCGTTTTTCTGCCTAACGAAGAGATCGCGATCACTGGCGATCTGATCGTACATCCTGTGCCGCTTGTCGGCTCGACATCCTACCCGCTCGAATACGGGGCGACGCTCGAAAAGCTTCGCGGGCTGAAGGCAAAAATTTACGTTCCCGGCCATGGACCAATCATGCGCGACGACACATATCTAAATTCGATGATCGCCTTGATGAACTCGATCAAGCGGCAGGCAGAGGCATCGGCAAAGCGCGGTGAAACGTTTGAGCAGATGCGGGGCAGCGTCAACCTTGAAGAGTTTCGCCGGGCTTTCGCCGGCGAGTCGCAGCACCGGAGCTTTATATTTAGAAACTATGTTACGCTGCCGGCGGTCGCAGCGGCTTATCGGCAGTTAAACCCATCGGCCGCTGCGAGCGGCAGCCTTTAGTATTACGTTCGGTACTTATTTTGAGCAAACGGACCAAATACGGGACTTTTGAACAAATTCCGGCAAGGGGCGTAGTACTTCAAGTTCCAAACAAACCATCCTCGGGAGAGAAGAATTTTATGCGACGAAATAGAGTTGTGAGTGCCTTTCTGGTTTTCACATTCATACTGCCGGGCTTGGCCGCCGGCCAGACCGTTTACACCGCACCAAAGAACACGATCGACAAGATCCGCGACGAGGGCATGAACCATTCGCAAGTAATGCAGACGTTGTCGTACATGACGGACGTGATCGGGCCGCGCCTAACAGGTTCGCCAAATATGAAGCGCGCGAATGAATGGACGCGCGACACTATGACGAAGTGGGGATTGCAAAACGCACACCTCGAATCGTGGGGCCCATTTGGGCGCGGCTGGGCGGTCAAAAAATTCTCAGCTGCGGTCGTCGATCCGCAATTCATTTCCGTGATCGCTTACCCGAAGGCATGGTCGCCTTCGACAAAAGGCGTGGTTACAAGCGAGGTCGTTTATCTAGACGCGAAAACTCCGGAAGATGCGATGAAGTATAAAGGCCAACTCCGCGGCAAAATAATCCTTTCGTCACCCGAACGACCCCTCAAACCGGTCGACAAAGCTTATCTTTCGAGGCTCGGTGACGAGGATCTGGCGAAACTTGCGGCCGAACCGCAGCCCTCAGGTGACGGCGAGACCATCCCTGCCGATGCGCTGAAGAATTTTGCAAAAATGTTGAACGACCGAGGCAAGATACTGAAATTCCTCATCGACGAAGGTGCCGCCGTCGTCATCAACAATAGCAACCAGGGCAGCGGCGGGACGATATTTGTCGACGGCGCAGCCGTGGGCGTCGAGATTCCTGAGATCAAGACGATCGACGATCTTTTTGAGTCGCCCGCTTTCCAGCCGCAAAACAAAAAGTACGAAGCGAACATGTTGCCTCAGGTAACGATGGCGACCGAGGATTACAATCGGCTAGTTCGAATGATCAAGTTTGGAACTAAACCGACGATGTCGGTTGAGATCGAAGCGCAATATTATGACGCCGATCCAAACGGCTACAACACTGTTGCGGAGATCCCGGGAACCGATCCGAAATTGAAAGATGAGGTCGTTATGCTCGGAGCCCATCTCGATTCGTGGCATTCCGGAACGGGGGCGACCGACAATGGCGCCGGAAGCGCGGCGGTGATGGAAGCGGCACGTATCATCCAGGCATCGGGATTGAAACCGCGTCGGACGATCCGCGTCGCGCTTTGGTCGGGCGAAGAACAGGGTCTTTACGGCTCGACCAATTACGTCAAGCAGCACTTTGGCGAGAAAAAGGATGGAAGACTGGTCAAAGGCCCGGATTACGACAAACTGTCCGCATACTACAACCTCGACAACGGCACCGGTAAGATCCGCGGGGTTTACATGCAGGGGAATCCGAACGTTCGGCCTTTCTTCGAATCGTGGCTCGTTTCGTTTTCCGATCTAGGCGCAAAAACGCTTACGTTAGCGAACACCGGCGGCACTGATCATCTTGGTTTCGATGCGATCGGGCTTCCGGGATTTCAGTTCATACAGGACCCGGTCGAATACGGTTCGCGAACGCACCACTCGAACCAGGACAATTTCGACCGCATACAGGCAGACGATATGAAGCAGTCTGCGACGATCATCGCCGCGTTCGTTTACCAGACCGCGATGATGGATGAAAAGCTGCCCGGGAAAACACATTTGCCGTGACTAGGAAACTCGTAGCTTTGAGATCCGCTGCGTGGCTACTCGCGGTGATCGTACCGCTCGTGGCATTTGGTCAGTCCGCGCAAAAGAAGGCGAAACCCGGAATGTCCTTGATCCCGGCCGGCACTTCCGAAATGGGCCAGCGGGCAGAGGACATTCCGAAGTTGATGGAATTCTTCAAAGTAAAGCATGTGGAGATCTTCCAGGAGGAAGTTCCGCAACACCGTGTAAAACTAAACGCCTTTTACCTGGACAAACACGAGGTGACGAACGCCGAGTTTCAGACATTTGTTAAGCGAAACCCTGATTGGCAGAAAGAAAAGCTTCCTGCCGAGCGGCAAAACGGTAAATATCTAGCTGATTGGAACGGTAACGAGCCGCCAGCAGGGAAGGCCGATTTTCCTGTCGTTTTTGTTACTTGGCATGCCGCGGTCGCCTTTTGCAGGGATCAAGGCAAACGACTTCCCACCGAGGCCGAGTGGGAATGGGCCGCACGCGGCGGGCTTTCAAACAAGATGTTTCCGTGGGGAGATCAACTACCGGACAAGTCGCGGGCGAATTACGGCGCAAGCGGTTTTGCCGGTGCAATAGCCGTCGGGAAATACCCGCCAAATGGCTATGGACTTTTTGATATGTCGGGAAATGTTTGGGAATTCCTTGCCGATGAATGGGCAAAATATCCCGCATCGGGCGAATTACTGGTCAATCCCATCGCTGGCGGCGAACAACTTTCCGCTGGCGGTTATCTGAAGGTAACGACGCGTCGCTCGATTCGCGGCGGCAGTTACGGCGCTGGGGTCATCAACTTGCGGGTCACTTATCGCGATAGTCATCCACCCCTGAACGCCGGTGATCATGTCGGATTCAGATGCGCGAAAAATTTATGAAGATCATTTCGCTACTCTTGCTCGTTTTCGCGATCGCGGCAAATATGTCGGTTGCGCAAACGGCATCGGGTCCCGGTATCGAATCGCTTGCGGCAGCCGAACGTGCTTTCGCTGCGGAGACCGTGAAGATCGGTTTTCGCGACGGCTTTATAAAGTATTTCGCTGACGACGGCATCGGTTTTGCGCCGCAACCGCAAAGAACGCGTGAAGAGCTTCAAAAGTCGCCCGCGCCGACGGGCCCTCGCAAAGTGATCTTTAACTGGGCCCCGATGTTCGGCGACATTTCGCAGGCCGGCGATCTCGGTTACACGACCGGGCCTGTTCTCTATACCGATGTCGGCGAGAATCCAAGGCCGCCGAGGCACGGCTTATATTTCTCTGTCTGGCAGAAACAAGCCGACGGCTCATGGAAGGTCGTCGTCGATATGGGCGTCAGTGTGCCACAGGCCGTGGCCCCGGTTGATACTGGGTTCACACCAGCGATCAAGGCCGAAAGCGTCAGGAAGATGATGGCCGGAAAAGTTTCCGGACCTGATTACCTTGAGGTCGACGCGGCGTTGACCTCTGCGATCGAGAAAAACGGCATGGCCGCGGCCTACGACGCTTTTCTCGACCCGGAGTTTCGCGTCCATCGTAGCGGGCAGATGCCGATCACGACGAAGGATGGTTTGCATGCGTTCTTCGCAAAAGAGGCAAAGGCTTATTCGTACAAAACCATCGGCGGAAAGATCGCGTCATCAAAAGATCTTGCGTTCACTTACGGCATTTTTCAATACGTCGGATCGAGCGATATCGCTGGTTATTTCGTCCACGTCTGGCGAAAGGATGATCGCGGCCGGTGGCGGTTGGTTGCCGATATCGTGAATGAGGTGCCCAAAAAGTGAACGGCGAAAACGGCGGTGAGAACAAATGAAATGTATAGCAATTCTCTTGTTCAATTCGGTTCTGGTTTCTGGTTCGATCTTTGCCCAGCAATTGAAACCTGAAGATGCGCTTATCTCGCTTGAAAAACAGTCGTGGGAGGCGTGGCAAAAACGCGACGGCAAGTTCTTTCAAGATTTTCTGTCCGATGATCATGTCGAGGTCGGACAGAGTGGGTTGGCGGGAAAACCGGCGATAGTTTCCTTCGTGGGTAGCCTGATCTGCAAAGTCGAAAGCTACAAGGTCGACAAATTCAAGGTCGTTTTCTTCGACGCAAATTTCGCGGTCGTAAATTATTTCGCCGAGCAGGATACAACTTGTAACGGCGTGAAGGTGCCAAGCCCGGCCTGGGTGAGTTCTGTATACATCAAGCGTAACGGGCGATGGCTGAACGCCCTTTACCAGCAAACACCAACATCGAAATGAAATACTTGAGCTTATTCCTGACGATCTTTGTCTTCGCTTACGCGCTTTCCGCACAAACCGTTTCGTCTTCGGTTGCGTTCGTTGGCGTGAACGTCATCCCGATGGACCGCGAACGCGTTTTGGCGAATCAGATCGTGATCGTCCGCGGCGGCATCATTGCCGAGATCGGAGATGCAGCAAAAGTAAAAATTCCGAAAGATGCGGTGCGCGTCGACGGCACGGGCAAATACCTGATGCCCGGCCTTGTCGATATGCATACGCATATGCTTTCGGACGACGACTTTCCTGACGGGTTTGCCGAAGACGAATTAAAGATCATGGTCGCGAACGGCGTGACGACGATACGCTTTATGATCGGGACGCCTGAGCAGCTTGTTTTGCGCGCACGCGCGGCGAGGAACGAGATAATCGCGCCCACGATCTTCAGTGCCTCGCCGCATCTTACCGGCCGCGAACAGGGTAACGATTTTGTTGTAACTACACCCGACGAAGCTCGCGACGCCGTTCGCAAGTCAAAGGCTGCCGGTTACGATTTCATCAAAGTAACGACGTTCATCAAGCCCGAAGTTTACGAAGCCGCGGTTGACGAAGCGGCAAAGATAGGTATCCGCGTCGTGGGCCACGCGGACAGCCGCTTCGTGGGCGTCGAGCGCGCCTGGAAGGCGAAACAGCAGATCGAGCACCTTGACGGCTACATGGAGCTTCTCGTTCGCGACGATTCGCCGGTCAAGGGCTCGGTCTCCGACCTCTATATCTACGACATCAATAATTGGAAGAGTCTGGATTTCATCGACGAGAGCCGGATACCGGACGTCGCCCGGAAAACCGTCGCCGCGAATCCTTATGTCGATCCCACGCAGCATTTCATGAAAAACACGTTTGGGCTCGCGCGAAGTGAAGAATCGATCCGCGCGCAGCCCGATTTTCGTTTTTATCCCGCTCGCATTCAGGACCGCTATATCGATTTTCAAAAACGGACGCGGCTCAATCAGGTTCCGCTTGAAACTCGTGCCCGCTGGGTCGGTTATCGCGACAAGCTGATAAAGGCTATCTACGACGCCGGTGGGAAGATAATGGCTGGGTCAGACACGCCGGAGTTTCTTTGGCTTTACGGATTTTCTGAGCATCGCGAACTTCAGGCATTGAAGGATGCGGGCCTGCCGAATTACGCAGTCCTCGCAGCGGGGACACGCAACGCACATGAGTATCTCGGCACGATCGCAAAGTCCGGAACTGTCGAAAAAGGAAAAGTTGCCGATCTCGTTTTGCTGAATGCGAACCCGTTGGAAAATATTTCGGCTACCGAGAATCGTGCTGGTATAGTACTTCGCGGGAAATGGTTCACGCAGGTCGAGATGAACAAATGGTTCGATGAGATCGCACCGCGAATGCATCGCGGTTTCGAAGTCGAGGAAAAAACCGCGGCGGCGACGGTCGAAAAACTCGGCGGCAAGGTCGAGTGGAATTCCGAAGGCGAGGTCGTAAAATTAGACCTCAACAACGCAAAGATCACCGATTCGGATCTTGCGATCCTCGAAAAGTTTCCGGGTCTTCAATGGCTTGATCTGCGGATAACGCCGATCTCGGACGCAGGCATTGCTCATGTTCGAACGCTTCGCAAACTGAAGTTCTTAAACCTGTTCCGAACGAACCTTTCGGATAAGGGAATGGAAAATCTTCGCGGCCTCATCGATCTGGAAACGCTGCTCATCGGCGGCACGCGAGTTACCGATGCCGGGCTTGTAAACATCGAAAGACACCAAAAGCTTCGAAAAGTGAGCGTCTTTCGCACTGCGGTTTCCGACGCAGGATTGGCTTCGTTCGCGAAACTTCCGACGCTCGAGATACTTCTTATCGGCGAATCAAAGATCACCGAATCGAGCGCGAAGGCGTCGCTTCCGAAAGTAAAATTTACGGAACAAACCTAAGAGCAGAAGCCCGCACGGAGTAAGGACGAAACGAAAACTATGAAAAAATCGATCCTCTATCTAACATTTCTAGCCGCTATTTCACTTCCGGTTTTTGCCCAAAAAACGGACGACAAATCCGCTGTCCTTGCGGTCGTCAACCAGCTTTTTGCCGAAATGGCCGCGGCCAATCCGCAGGGCATTATTGATCTTCATACAGGTCCCGAATCGCAGCTCGCCGGAATTCGAAAAATGAAGGACGGCAAAATGCGGCTC
>QHXS01000237.1 GCA_003223975.1 Acidobacteriota bacterium | reverse complement strand
TGGCATCGAGTTTCGCGCCCGTTCGATCGATAATTGCTGCCATTTGCTCGTCGGAGAATTCTTCAAGGACGAAAACGCGAAGTCGTGAAAGCAGTGCGGGGATGACCTCGAAGCTCGGGTTCTCTGTTGTAGCACCGATAAGGACGAGCTCGCCGCTTTCGACGAATGGGAGAAGGAAGTCCTGCTGCGCCTTGTTGAAACGATGAATTTCATCGAGGAATAAGACGCGAGGCACTAACCGGGGAGCGCGATTATCGACGAGCTTCCGGATGTCGTCTTTCCCGGCGGAAACGGCCGAGAGCTCATGAAATTCTGCGTTAATGCCGTTCGCGTATATCCTCGCGAGGGTGGTCTTGCCGGTTCCCGGCGGGCCCCAAAGCACGAACGAAAAAACGTGGCCTTGTTCGATAGCGAGGCGTAAAGGTTTGCCAGGATGCGGCCTGATCCTGCTTGCAAGCGGTTCCATTAGATTCCCGGATTATAGCTCAGAATCCAGATGAAAGATGTGGAAGGGCCATGCCTTTTTTGTTGCTGCGCAGACAAAACTATCCGGACAAAGGGGCGAAACTTATCGCGAATGGAGAACGAACCAAAGTCAAAAAGAAAACGGTTTACGGGCAAGTTCGTTATTCACGAGCATCATGCACGCCGGCTTCATTTTGACCTGCGGCTGGAAATGGACGGCGTCGGAAAATCCTGGGCGGTACCAAAAGGGCCCTCGATGGATCCCTACCATAAACGGTTAGCAGTTGCTGTGCCCGATCACAGCCTTAGTTATTTCAAGTTCGAGGGCAAGCTTGCCGAAGGAACGTACGGAGCCGGAGAAGTGCGGATCTGGGACAGCGGAAAGTATGAAACCGACTATGATCCGATGAAACAGCTCGACGCGGGAAAGATCAGATTTACGTTCCTCGGGAAAAAAGTGCGAGGCGAATTCACCTTGGTGAAGCTTTCAAATCAGCAAAAGAACTGGCTTTTGATCAAAGCAGAAGATAAGTTTGTCGACATTGACTGGAAAGTGAAAACGATCTTACCGGCGAAATAAATCTGCATTCAAAAAAGTGGGGAACACCTTGTTTACGTCTCCCACACCGCAAACACGATCTTCCCCATTTTTGGGCACTCGAAGCGGGGCGCCTCGAGCTTCCCAATACATCCAAATTAAACTAATCGAGCGATCCGACAACTGTTATTTTTGACAGTTTTTAAAGAAACAATTACAAAAAAAGCGGTGCAACCTGCACCGCCATCCTTTGAGTGGATGTTTTAGATATTATTTGGAAACTCTTATATTGCTAAGATTCCAAGGATTTTGGTACGCTTCCACCTCGATCTCATTCTGTTTATTCAATCGAACCATCGCCGCGGGGAACAAACGGCCCTCGCTTTTCTTCTTATCCTTGTGGATTATTACCTCGCCCATAGTGATCTGATAGTCTCGCGAGCGTGTCGAACCCCATGATTCGCCGAAGGTGATGGGTCGATCGGTTATAAAGCGCACCATGCGGCTCCCGTCGGGCAAATGAAAATCCCGAATGTAATTTACGTCGTATCCCAACGTCCCAGTGATCCGGATCCGGCCTTTTGAACCCATTTTATCCAAAGCGTTTGCCAGACCCTGCGAACCGCCGCTAGTAAACGCCTCGATCAATGCACTTTTGTCTTCGTTATTTGAAAGGTCGCTAACGATCAGGTCTATATTTATTATCCGGCCCATTTGGGTAGAAGTGCCCATAGCCGTAGCCGAAATGTATATGCTGCGCTTCTTTTGCGCGACGGCAAATACGCTTGCAACGACAAGCAGCAAAAATACGACGGCAGTTCTACCCAATAACGCTGTTATCTTGGAAAATCGCATAGAAAAGTCTCCTCGTTTGTTGGAAAAGGCGCAACCATTTTCATTCTAATTCGAAATATATGCGCTAACTGGTTCTTATGAAACTGTCATTTCTTACAGGGGACAAAAATAAAGGATTGTGATAGATTTCAGCCTCGTTTACACCAAAAACAACTAAAGACGGGCGACTTTTATTATGGCTGAGGGACTAGGTAATACAGGACGCATACTGCGGTTTTCCGAACGCTTCGAGAATTTCATAGTGCTTGTCCTCCTAATAACGCTGATGGTCGTGGTTTTGATCGCGACCGGCGGACTGATCTGGATGATCCTGCTGACGTTCAGCGAACGGATACAGATGGGATCAGGAGATTATCACTTCACGATGCCACTGCTGCATGAGGTTTTCACCGGCTTCCTGATGATCTTGATCGGCCTTGAGCTGATGAAGACCATAGTGATGTATCTGGATAAGCATATTGTCCATGTTGAAGTTGTGCTTTCCGTCGCGCTGATCGCAATCGCCAGACACGTGATCGACATGGACCTGAAAACGTCGCCGCCGTTAAACCTGATCGGCACCGGCGTGATCATATTTGCTCTTGCGATCGGATATTTCTATTTCAAACGTTCGAGTGCGTTGGAGAAGGAAGAAAAGTGAGCAGTTTGTAAGATCGGAATTTGCGGAGCTTAGCTAAGACTAAGAAAAGACCTACGTCGTCGGGCGTATTGTCTGCCGCGTGAGTGCATCAGAAAAAACTGACTATGGTCGTTTCATTTCTCCAACCTGGTAAAAACGGAATACATAGTTACGAATTGGGGCAGTTTAGAGAAATCCGACACTACGACTCGCGATCGCAGCTCGCAGTGTCGGAGCAAGTAAATCCAGGCGTGGATTTTTTATTGGATGATGACGTTTGCTCCTGGGCCACCGTCAAGCACGTCCACACCGGGCCCGCCTATCAACACATCGTCGCCAAGGCCGCCGAGCAGTATGTCGTCGCCGGCACTCCCGATCAGATTGTCATCTCCTTCTCCGCCGTCGGCGGTGAGCTTGATGAAACCGGCCGCGAGACCCGAGGCATTGACGACATCGTCGCCTCCGATCGTGTTCACGACGATTCGATCATTCGCGACCTCACTTCCAAGTATCGTGACGGCTGCTGCGAGGCCCGTTGCGCTCACCGTTCCTGCTGACCCGTTCACCGTAACCACATCGTTCGCCGCCGTGCCGTTGACGATGACCGTGTCGGCGGCTGCGTCTCCACCATCCACTCCTGGAACTGCGGAAAGATCCAGCTTGACGTCTCGAACATCGGTCGCTGAAAGATCATTAACAGTGATCGTGTCCGCCGCTCCTCTCGCATTGAAAAGAACCTTTTCAACGTCGTCGCAATCCATCACGATGGCGGCAACATTGCGCGTTAATTTAAGCCGCGGCCCGTTGGCCGAAAGGACAATTTCCTCGGCGATATTTGCACCGTTAAAAAGCAGCGTGTCCTGATCAGCCTGACCTTCGAAAATATCGCTGCCGTCGCCGGGGTTCCATAGCGACGTGTCGTCACCGGCTCCGCCGAATTCGGTATCGATGCCCTGCGCTCCGATTATCAGATCGTCTCCCGCACCTCCGGTCAGAGTGTCATTACCGTTACCGCCGTTGAGCGTAAGTGCGATCGCTCCCGACTGCACATTCGCGGCATTAACGGTGTCCTCACCATTCAGCGTATTAACAATGAGTCGATCGAGATCCTTTTCCGCACCGGTGACCATAACGCTCGCTTTCAGACCACCGACACTTACTCCGGAATCCGATCCCGCCACGGTGACGGCGTCATTCTCTGTCGTGCCGTTGACAGTCACTGTATCCGCGCTGCCGTCGACGAGGCCGTTTGCACCGAGCAGATCGATCGCGATATTAGCTGCCTGCGTGCCCGACAGATCCCCGATGGTTACCTCGTCTTTACCCGCGAGTGCTTTGAACGTCACCTTTTCAATGCCATCGCAATCCATCGCTACATTTGCGATATCGCGGAAGAATCGGAGTCGCGGTCCGTTTGCTGAAATGTCGATTTTCTCCGACGCAGCCGAGCCTACGAAGAGCAGTTCATCGCGTCCGTTTTGACCTTCTACGAGATCGCTCCCGTCTCCCGGATGCCAATCGATGACATCGTCATTTTCTCCTCCAATGAGCTCGTCGTCGCCGCGGCCGCCACTGAGGAAGTCGTTGCCATCTCCACCGAGAAGACGATCATGACCGCCTCGTCCGCCGCTGATCGTGTCGTTACCCGCGCCGCCGTCGAGATCGTCGTCGCCGAGATCGCCGACAATCGTATCGTCACCTTCGTTGCCGAGGATGTTGACGGGTGTATCGAGTCCGGTAGAATCATCTGCACTGAGTGCATCGTTTCCCTTTAAGCCGATGATTCGAATAAGCGATGTGTTATAGACCGTCGGCACCGCGCCCGTCACGGGGACGAGCCCGCCGTTGACGAGGAGCGCGCCCGCGATGTCGCGGCTGACTACGATCGAGTTGTCCTGATCGTCGCCGGTGACGGTCAGGATGCCGCCATCAAAGACCGCGGTGATCGACTCTACCCGCACCGCCAACTGAACGACCTTTACGACACGCCGGCCGGCAGCATTGAATAGGACCACTTGAGCTGTCGCACCGGCGCCCTTTGGAAGCTGGCGGCGAAGATCGTCCGGAACCAATCCGCTCCCTGTCCAGATCGGTCCTTGTTGGATCAAAGGAACTTCAAGTGCTCCGGACTGGCCCGGACGAAATAAGAAAGTTGCCGAACCTTGTGTGACATCAGGCGATGCCTCGACGGCGATCGTGAAATTTTGTCCGGTAACCAGCGGCGATACGCTGATCGACTGAATCGTTTGTGCGGTTGCGGCGATATTACCGAGACACAGTGCCGCGACAAGTGACGCGGAGAGACGAAGAATTCGCATGATTACGATTATTGATTTCATGTATTTTGTTAACCTCATAGTTCTAGTGCGCATGGTTGTTAGTAAGAAATGACCGAGACATCCCGTCTTATGTGAATGCGGCCAAGAAGTGCGTTGCACGTGTAACGGAGCCTCCGGTACAGAGAAAAGCGGCTACCACAGGTCCGGCTTCAGATGTCTAAGGCAACGAATCGAGGCAAATCAGCTCACTACTTTTTATTGGCGAAAAACTACTTCGCGCATTCCTTCAGACGTGTCGGTGGACAAATTGAGGACAAATAAAAAAAATAAGGCCGTCTGAAACTGGATTTCTAGACGGCCTCTTTTTTCGTTTCTGTTTTTGAGCTGGGGGCTTTTCGGATTTTCAGCCCGGTTATATTACTAAACCGCGGGAGACTGCTGCACAAATGTTGCACATCAGACGAAAGGGCCGCCAGCTTGGCAGCCCTAAGTTAGTGATCATAATGGTGGCCAGGGACGGAATTGAACCGCCGACACGCGGATTTTCAGTCCGCTGCTCTACCAACTGAGCTACCTGGCCGGAAACGCGAGCCTTTACAGGCGAATTTATGAGTGTAGATTCGGGAAAATGAGAAGTCAAATCGATTTCGGGGAGCGCTTCTTGGAGGCAATGGTCAAACCATTTTGGGGTTGACAAGAATAGTTAGAGGACTATAATCACGATTTAGCGATTGTTATATCGAGCAATTGCCTCCCCCTTTGAACATTGGTTGAACCTTCCTGTGCCGGTTTGAACGCCGTCGCTGCCCTCCGGGGACGCAACCTTCAAACCGGCATTACTATTTCTAGATGACTATCGCGAGGTGCTTTGCTAGGCCTGCGCTGCTTCGGATTTGATGAATCCAAGCTTCGTCTTGACGTCAACCTCGATCCGTTGACGCAACTCCGTATTCTCTCGAAGCAGATTTCGAACGTTCTCGCGGCCTTGACCGAGTCTTTCGGTTTGATACGAGAACCATGCACCGCTCTTCTCAACTACGTTTTGAGCGACCGCAAGGTCGATCAGGTCACCTTCGCGCGAAATGCCTTCACCATACATAATGTCGAATTCGCATTCCCGGAAAGGCGGAGCACATTTGTTCTTAACAACCTTTACACGCGTCCGGTTGCCGACAACCCGGTCGCCGTCTTTAATGGCACCGATACGCCGAATATCCAACCGAAGGCTCGCGTAAAATTTCAATGCCTTGCCGCCCGTTGTGGTTTCCGGTGAGCCGAAGAACACGCCGATCTTTTCGCGTAGCTGATTGATGAAAATAAACGTTGTCCGGGAATTCGCGACGATCGCCGTGATCTTCCTGAGGGCCTGCGACATCAATCTTGCCTGCAAGCCGGGCAGCGAGTCGCCCATTTCGCCATCAAGCTCGGCACGGGGAACCAGAGCTGCCACCGAATCGATGACGATCACGTCGACACTGTTCGAACGAATGAGAGTTTCGGCTATCTCGAGCGCCTGTTCGCCCGAGTCGGGCTGCGAAATAAGAAGGTCATCGATATTAACGCCGAGCTTTCCGGCGTATTCGGGGTCCATTGCGTGCTCGGCGTCGATATAAGCGCATATTCCGCCGCCGCTTTGCGCCGAAGCAACAACCTGTAGAGCCAGCGTCGTCTTGCCAGAACTTTCCGGGCCGTAGATCTCGATTATCCTTCCTCGCGGCATTCCGCCGATTCCGATCGCGGCATCGAGACTGAGGCAGTTAGTGGAAATCACCCCGATCTCTTCGTGCGGACGCTCGCCAAGCCGCATGATCGACCCTTTGCCGAATTTCTTCTCGATCTGCAGAAGTGCAGATTCGATCGCTTTGCTCTTGTCTATACTCATTATCGGAACCTCGCTTATTCGAATTCTAATGATCTAATCTAACGTATCATATTCGTCCGCGGAACGCAACAGTGTTGCACATACGGTACAAACCAATATTTTTACTCGTTGGAAACCATAAAATAAATGAATCTGTTGTTTATGGCAAGAGCCCGAGGCGTTACTTGCAGCCTCGTTCAAAACTTGCGCCCAATTGGATAGCCGTTTCCTGATCGCGATTTGCCGCCGAAGTTAAACCCTGCGAACAATACACATAGGACCGCATCAAATAACCATTGGCATTTTTCGGATTCAGCATGATCACGTTATTAAAATCGCCCAATGCCGCATAAAGCTGTTCCAGGTTGTAATAAGCAAGGCCTCGATTATAAAACGCAGCTTCATATTTCGCATCGATCGCGATGGCGGCATTAAGGTCGGAGACCGCTGCTTTGTATTCCTTTTTATTCAGATATAGGGTGCCGCGGTTGAAATAGGCTTCCCTCAAACTCGTACGTAGCAGGATAACCGCGGTATAGTCGCCGATCGCCCCATCCACCATTCCGAGTTTTTCCTTTGTCATTGCACGATGAAAATAGATCAACCCGTTCTGCGGGTCGAGTTTCACGGCCTGATCAAATTCAGCCAACGCCGCCTTCAACTCACTTTTCACGGCGTACACTTTGCCAGCTTCGAATCGAAATTCGGCCGATGATTGCGCTGACGCATTGCCCGAATTGCGAGTTGCCCGCGTCGACGAAGCCGGGACGGAATCGTTTGCGTTCGGGACCGAAGCGAGGCTTACGGACGAATTCAAAGCACGTGTCAAAAGTTGATTGATCCGTGCGCGTTCCGCCGCCGTGAATTTGGTTTTCATGCCCATCAGGCTTAACGCGCGAATATCTGCTACGAATGCCGGATCGACACTTTTTGGAGCGGTTTTCAACAGTTCTCCCAATGCCGATAATTGCGATCCGACCTTAGCTTCGAATTTGGGTTCATTCCATATACGCCACCATAAGGTTACGTCGGCAGCGAGTTCGCCGAGACCGGAACCTACACCGTATTTCCACTTTGCGCTGGTATCCGGTTTTGCATTCACATCGGACAGACCCATGTAGAACATTCCATATTTCACTGCCACAAAATCCTGTATCACCTTTGACTCCGCAGGCGTTGCTTCGATCGGTATCGAAACACTGTCCGCTCGGGTTTCGATACCGTTGAGCACGGTTGTTATTTGCGGGTCGAAAACATCCAGGATCGTTTTGCATAGACCTAGCTGCATTCCTTCGAACTTTGTAATTGGATAAAGCGTCAGGCTTCGGACACGCCAGCCGCAATAACCTATGACGAAGGGCTGTATATTTTTCCTCAGTCGTCCGTCGGGGTCCGTTCCCAATCTTTGAACCAACACTTTTCCGAACGCGCCCGTACCGTCGATGATCGGTTTCGGCTGGGCAGTTTGCCCAGATATGTGCAGCGGTAATATTACCGACAATAACGTGATTGAAACACAGAAAAGTTTTGACTTCATTTCCAACAATTGAAGATGTTTACGGCTAATTTATCGCAAAATCAAACTGCTGTCACAGAACGTTGCTTGTTTGATGCAAAAAAGGTTTGAACTATAATCGAAATTAAGAAAGCGATCACCAACAAATTCATTTGAATTGGCCGTCGAACACGCGGCGCAAAGGTCAAATTCGGCAACATTAGCAGTAAGAGCCGCGTATTGTTAGTGTTCAGTTGAAATTCGGGCTATGGAATTAAGCAATCTGGTTGGCCAGACGTTAGACAGCAAATACCAGATCGAGCGTGAGTTGGGGCACGGCGGAATGGGGACAGTGTATCTTGCGACCCACGTTGGCACTGAACGTCCCGTCGCGGTCAAGGTCATCGCGCCGCAATACATGCAGCGTGCCGAGTTTGTCGAGCGATTTCGGCGCGAGGCGCGCGCTGCTGGCCGCCTTCGCCATCCGAATGTTGTTGACGTAACGGATTTCGGATTTACGGATATCGATACCGGCCGTGTGGCCTATCTGGTCATGGAATATCTTGACGGCTGCACGCTGGGCGAGATACTTGAGGAAGAACAAAACCTGCCGGTGGGATGGACGTTGGATATCCTCGAACAGGTCTGCTCGGCCGTTCAAGAAGCGCACGAACAGGGAATAATCCACCGCGACCTTAAGCCTGACAACATTTGGCTCGAACCGAATCAGCGTGGCGGCTACACGGTAAAAGTTCTCGATTTCGGTATCGCAAAGCTCGAGGCCATTCAGCCGGTCGATACAGGCGAGCACGAGGTTCGAATCTCGGCGTCGCCCACATTTTCCGGCTCGGTAAACACCACCTTCGGCGGTTCCGACACCACTGCGATCCATGACAGCATTTCGCCGACGATGCTCGCTGAAGCTGCGACGCTCGCCGGCATTACGGACGCCTCGACCGTTGCCATTGCGCCCAAAACGAAAAAGCCTTCTATCGGATCGGAAGCGAAAACAGCGATCTTTCCAAATGTCGAAGGCTCGATTGATGACCAGGAAACGATCGGTACTCAAATAATCTCGGGCGCCGAGGACACCGATAGAAGTGGTTCGAATCACGTAACCGATCAGACCGAAGGCGAAAACCTTGCGACAAAAGACCTGACGCGTGTCGGCGCGGTTCTGGGCACGCCGCTTTATATGTCGCCGGAGCAATGCAGCGGGCGCAAACTCGACGCACGTTCCGATATCTACAGTTTAGGGGTGATCGCGTATCAGATGCTTTCGGGCGGCACGCCGTTCAAGGGCGATTTCTCTAAAGTGATGGAATCGCACAAGTTCCTGCCACCGCCTCCGCTCAAAGCAAAAAAGGCACGTAAAAAGCTGAAACGGGTTATCGCATCGGCGCTGTCAAAAGATCCGGATCAGCGCCCGCAGACAGCTGAGGCGTTTGCAAGCGAATTGCGATCGCGCTCGGAGGGAATTTTCGGGCTGCTACGACGGGCCGGCATGATCTATACAGAACACATGCCGAAGTTCATTGCGCTTTCGACGTTCTTCCATTTACCGATGGCGCTCTTTACGGTGATCCTGATCATTTCGAGTTTTCTCAAGGTCAGCGATTCGATAGATTCGACAACGGCAAATGTACTTTTGGGTGCCGCAGGTGCGGGCCTAACGGTCATCGGCAGTTTCTGTGCGTATCTGATCATAGGTACGATCTCGTGGATCGTGATCCAATCACTGGCCGTGCCGCTTCGTCCGATCAGAATTCGAGCCTCTTTGAAAGAAGCTCGGCGAAACTGGAAACGGTTCGCAGGAGCGGGTATCTTGAGCTTTCTTCTGTCGGTTGGGATCGGCATCATTACCTGTGGGATCGGTTTTCTAGTTACAAGCGTTTTATGGACGCTTCTCGCTCCTGTCGTGATGATGGAAAACCTCAAGGGCATGGAAGCTCTTCGGCGTTCCAAGGCCTTGGTGAAAAGATCTCTGGCAACCTCCATCGCTGCAGTAGCACTAACATTTTTGATACCGTTTTTGTCGGCGGGCCTTATCTCGTTCGTCATAAATATCACGGCGAAGGCCGTAAACTCAGAAAGCAGTAAGGTTCAAAAGATAGCGAACATTGTTCACGATGCTTCTCTATCGCCTGAGGAAAAAGCCGAGCGGGCAGCACAGGAAGCAAGCGCGGAGCCGAAAAAGGACGAGACGATCAACATTGGATTTGGTCGAGGCCTGACAAGTAAGAACAAGGATATGCGTACGCGCGTGACCGATGCGGTACTGGAATCGCTGCTTCAGGTTTTGTTACTTCCGCTGCAGATAATCACGACGTCTTTTACGTCGATCATTATCGCGTTGCTCTACCTGAAAACACGTCTCGCCGGCGGCGAATCACTTCAGGACCTGCTTTCGAAGTTTGAGGAAACCGATCGGCCGCGCAAGAAATGGCAGGAACGGGTTAGACAGCGGCTGATACAATCCGGCCGGCTTACCACCACGAGTAGGCCGTAAGTTCGATATTGATGCGAGTTAAAATTGCGATCCTCACGTTTTTTATGATCGCGGCTTCGGCTGTGACGGGCGCGCAGCAGAATATCGATCGCGAATTAAGCCTCAGTTCCGGGCAGACATTAGAGATCGTAAACCGATACGGCCGCATTGAAATTGTCGCGGAAACGGCCGAAAAAGTAGATGCGGGCAATTCAGAGGCGACGCCGGAAAACGGCACAACCGTGCCCGAACAAGCTGACTTTGCTGCGTCCAAAACCGAAAAGGAAAGCATTGGCCGCTTCGGCAAACTTTCAATTATTTCCAAAGATGACGTTTCCGAAAAGGAAATAATCACCGAGGGTTCGAAAGGAAACTTTCTCATCGAAGTAAAGCCCAGCTCCCTTTCAAAACGCATCGACCTGAAGCTCACAATTCCCGAGCGGATGAAACTGAACATTCAGACGCGCGGTGGCGGCATTTCCGTCGACGGCAACTTCGAGTCGATAAATGCGACGACCGACACCGGAACCATCGCCGTCGATGTCCCGACCGAAAATATTGATTACGAGCTTCTTTGGACGACGTCGAAGCCGCGTATACTTGCCGACTTCAACATCGCCGAAGTAAGGGAGCGTTCCGGAGGCCGATTTCAGATAAAAGGCCATTATCCGGACGAGAAGAGCAAGAAGGACGCACCGAAAAAGACGATAATGCACCCGATCGATTCGGAGCCGAAAAAGGCCGGCGCTTCTGATAAGGACGAATCGGACGAACCCGACAAGACAGAAAACGCGAAGGAAAAGAAATCGAAGAAAAGGAAGGCGAAGGCCGGCGACTCGAATGCGGTCTCGCTAAATTTCACGACAGCTCGCGGGATCGTATTGCTGAATGTGCCGCCGACCGAGGTGATGAGCGACCTTCGCGAGCGGCCGCTGACGAACGCGGCAAAAGCGATCGTTCGCAGCGGTGATTCCGGATTGATCGACGCGATCCGGCGTGCCAGCCCGAAGTATTTTGGCGATTACACAAAGGAGCTTCCGCCGGCAAAACTGCTTCCGACTTTGACGACCGTCGAACGGCCGGTCGATGTCGAACGCACCAATATCAAAACCGCGACCGCACGCGTGATGGACCAACAGAACCGGGCGATCGGCGACCTAACGGCTGAGGATTTTGAGGTGACGGAAAGCGGCCAGCCAAGGGAGATCCTTTCT
>QHXS01000236.1 GCA_003223975.1 Acidobacteriota bacterium | reverse complement strand
ATCTTTCACTTGTGGACCGGGCCAAACAGATCGGAGCAATTCTGAATGAATTGGAGAAAAGCGGTGTGATCGGCGCGGGCTTTCATAACGCGACCTCGCAGGCCGGTGGCAACGCGACTAAGAACGGGAATTTCGAGTTTGAACGTTCGACGGGTGTCGGACTTTCGGTGACCTCGAGGACGTCCGACGGAACGAGTTCGGGATATTTCCTGCGAAGTCATAACGATATTGCGAAGCTCGACACGATGTATATAGCAAAGCAGTCGATCAAAAAAGCGCTCGATGGACGCGGCGCCCGCGCGATAGATCCGGGAGTCTACACAGTCATTCTCGAGCCGCAGGCGGTCGCGGATCTTATCGGCAATTTTGGCTTCGGGTTTAATGCCCGCAATGCCGAAGAAGGCCGGAGCGTTTTCTCGGCACCCGGCGGAAAGACAAAGCTAGGCGAACAGGTCTTTGATGAAAAGGTCACCATTTATAGCGACCCGTGGAATCCAGATCTCCCGGGCTCGCAATCCGTTGGCGGCGGAGGCGGTGGCGGCGGTGGTGGAGGAGGCGGCTTCGGCGGTGGTGGTGGAGCCGGCGGAATTCCGGCGCAGAAGATCACCATGGTCAATAAAGGCGTTCTGGAAACCCTTACTTACAACCGTTTTTGGGCGGCACAAAAGGACACCAAGCCGACACCAGGACCCGTGAATACGATCTTTCAATCGAGCGGTCCGACGAACACTATCGAAGAGATGATCAAGTCAACAAAACGCGGGATCATCGTCAGTCGGTTTTGGTATATTCGCCAGACCGATCCGCGAACGGCAAGTTCGACCGGACTAACGCGTGACGGGGTTTGGTGGATCGAGGACGGAAAGATCGCTTATCCGCTAAAGAATTTCCGGTTCAATCAATCGACTGTACAAATGCTCGCACCGGGCAACGTGCTGATGATCGGCAAACCGGAACGTGTCGGCAGTTCGGAAGGAGGCGGCGGTTCGCTGTTGCCGGCCCTGAAGGTAAGAGAGTTTAATTTCACTTCGCAGTCGGAAGCAGTTTGATTCAGCTCACGGCAAAAGTGCTTTTCATTTTCAATGCATCGCGATATGATTTGAAGGACGTCGAGCGGCGTCCTTCTTTCCTTTAGCGCGGCAGCAAATTCCCTTTCAAGTTCTTGAATCGATGAGCATATTTCTCTCTTCGTTTGAATCGATCACAGGTATGCCTGAGGTCGTCGGCTTCATTTTCGTGTTTATTTTCGGTGCAGTGATCGGCAGTTTTTTGAACGTCGTCATTCACCGCGTGCCGAACGAGGAATCGATCGTGTTTCCAAATTCGGCTTGTCCGAAATGCGGTAAGGCGATCGCCGGTTACGACAACATTCCGATCCTGAGCTGGCTGCTGCTTGGCGGAAAATGCAGGAACTGCAAGGAACCGATCTCATTCCGTTACCCGGCAGTCGAATTGCTGACGGCTCTGAGTTTCGTCCTCGTATTTTGGCGGGTCGGGTTTGATCCCTTGTTGCCCGTCGGTCTGATATTTGTTGCCGTGACTATCGCGCTGATGTTCATCGACGCGGAGCACATGATATTGCCGAACGTGATCACGTATCCGTTCTTTATTTTCGCACTATTGATGCGCATCATTTATCCGATCGCATTTGGAACAGTTTTTTCTGACATGCTGGCTTTACCGATGTCGTCGATGAGCGGATATCCGACCTGGATAATTTCGCTGGTTGGCGCGCTTCTCGGCGCACTCGCAGGCGGCGGTTCGCTTTGGCTTGTGGGTGAAGTTTGGAAGCGGCTTCGCGGCGTCGAAGCAATGGGTTTGGGCGATGTGAAGATGATGCTCGGATTCGGCGCGTTACTTGGCTGGCGGCTTGCTTTGTTTTCGATCTTTATTGGCGCATTCGCAGGGGCGGTAATCGGGATCGGCGTGATCATCAAGCAAAAGGATAAGAATTTTCAAGCCCAGATCCCGTTCGGTATATTCCTCGGGATCGGGTCTGTGACGGCGCTGCTTTTCGGCGAGCAAATGATCGCGTGGTACATGCGAACGTTCGTTCCCTAACTCTATGCAACCTTAGCCGCTTTTTCCATGCAGGCCGACGAGCAGTAGAAAACGCGCGTCCCCAAACGAATTGCGTTCGATTCCGGCACCCACGTTCCGCACTTTGCACAATTTACGAGCGGGCCGCTTCCAGAATTCGATGGTTCATCGATCTCCGAACGCGGGTTGGTTTTTCGCGCCTGATCCAGCATTTTCCAAAATTGGACAACCGCCGAGATCTGCTTTCGATATCTGATCGCTGTGAATGCGAGCAGCACCGCGATAACCAACAAAATGAAAATAGCTTCTCTCATTGAACAGTCGGCCGCTCGAGCAAAGATGCGAGTTCAGCTATCGCGGGATTTTTTGGATTGGCGTCTTTGAGTTTTGTGAGCGCAGCCTTAGCCTTCTCCGGCTTGTTTTGCTTCGCAAGAGTCTGAACGTAAAACTGAAGCGCTTTTTCGTTTTTCGGATCCTTGGAAAGAGCTTCTTCGAATCCGTGCGCGGCATTGTCAAGGTCCGGAGGATCGACAAGGAAATATGTCAATGCGAGGTCGGTACGCGTTTCCGCGTCGTCCGGCCGGGCCTTCAACAGTACTTCGTAATATTCCCGGGCCTTCTCTAACGATCCATTTTCTTTGGTGAAGTAACCAATATCGAAATATGCGTTGCCGAGTATCGAGATCGTTTCCTTGTCATTCGGATCGAGTTGGCTGGCCCGTTTCAGGGGAACTAAGGCCTTCTCGATGATCGGGGCGTTGCGCTTCATCGTGCCAAATCGGTAGAGCGATACGCCGAGCTGTTTCTGGAATTGGACGTCGTTCGGCGTGTCTGCTGCTTCTTTAAGTTTTGCGTCGATCTCTTCGTCTGAAAGGTCAAATTCGGATGCGCTCGAGGCGGTCTTTTTTGACGAGTCCGATTCGGCGCGCAAGCGTTCAAATTCAGAACGGTTAAGTTTATTTGCCAACAGAAAGCCGCCGGCAAATCCGATGATTCCTACGAGGATCGCGATCAGATAATGGTTCGCACGCATCGTTTAAAGTCTAGCAAATCGATCGTTCAAAAGCAGAAACGCCGCCCGCAACAGTGCGAACGGCGATTCCAAAATAATTCGCGGACTATTTTTTAGTTCCACCCGGCGCGATAAAGGGCAGATCGTCGGCGCGTCGGCGGATCGGCGGATCTGTCGCGCGCCGGCGCGGAATGGCACTGGTATCTCGACGATCGACGCTGCCGGCCGGCAAACCCTTTCCATGGACCGCTTCCACAAGTATCCGCGTGATCTCCTGCGACAGGGTTCTATGCTCGGCAGCAGCACGGCGACGTAACGATTCCTTTAATTCATTCGGAACATACGCGCCGATGAATACACCTTTTCGGTTTGCCATATATGATCTGGTCGCTCCCTAAGTTTTGGCGAAAATGCCGATAACAGCTGAACGTGCCTGTAAGCCGAATCCTGTGTCCGCACAAATGTGCGGGCGGCGTTCATTCATCTAGGCCGTTCGTCGCCGAACGGCTCAAGCGGCCTACCCGGAAACGCAGCTGGCCTTTCGACCGAAACCGGAAGCGGACCGCTTCCATCTCGTTTCCCTATTTGGCCTTGCACCGCGAGGAGTTTGCCTGGCCGAACATGTTGCCACGCTCGCCGGTGAGCTCTTACCTCACCGTTTCACCCATCACCTTCGAAAAGGCTGGTTTGTTTTCTGTTGCACTTGTCGTCAACCGATCTCTCGGTCGCCCGGATGTTATCCGGCTCGCTGCCCTTTGGTGTTCGGACTTTCCTCTATCGCATTGCTGCGATAGCGAACGCCCGGCACGCTCAACTGCTTGGCTGAAAGATTATAGCAAAAAAATGTTGAACAACAAACAAACTCAGGAATTGCGATTGTCGAGAAAACCGTCAGCAAAAAGGTGGGGCCATTTCTCTCGCGCAGTCACGGAGACGGCATCTTCTATCTCCTCAGCCGTCGACATCGTTTCCAGTTTTTGAACCAATTCCGCGGCCTCTTCTAATGCTATGCCGCCGATGACCTTTCTCACTGCCTCGACCGAGCCTGGGTTCATGCTCAACTCGGTTGCTCCAAGGCCGATCAAAACCGGAGCATAGAAAGGCGATCCGGCCATTTCGCCGCAAACGATAAGCGGCTTGCCGGCGGCTCGACAAACTTCTACGACTCGTCTTACGGCTCGCAGCATTGCCGGATGAAGCGTTTGAAACCATCGTGACACTGCCTCGTTATCGCGATCCGCTGCCAATAAATACTGAGCCAGGTCATTTGTTCCGAGGCATAAAAAATCGACGGTTGCGACTATCTGATCGACGACAAGGACGGCTGAAGGTATCTCGATCATCGCGCCGACAGACGGGGAGCCGAACGACACCTGTTCATTTTCGAGTCTGACTGTAACCTCCGATATCAATTTGCGTACCGCGTCGATCTCAGCAACGCCTGAGACCATCGGAATTATGATCCCGATGTCATGCTCGTACGATGCTTGAATGATCGCTCGAAGCTGAGGTTCCAACAGATCGCGATTCAGCAGGCCCAATCTTATTGCCCGAAGACCAAGTGCAGGATTTCTTTGCCGCGACGCACTCGGATCGATATATTGATCTGCGTCAATATCAAACGTTCGGACACGAATGCCGGCGTTACCAACCGCATTCGCAAGTTCGACGTAGAAGAGCATCTGCTCTTCTTCAGTCGGAATTCGCTTGAATTTACTGATCAGCGACTCAGATCTGAAAAGTCCGATCCCTAGGGCACCATTTGAAGCCGCCGTTTCGTATGACTCGACAGTCGTAGCGTTAGTTCGAATTACGATCTCACGGCCGTCCAATGTTTTTGATCCGTGAACTTGTTTCTCGCTCGCCGGTGCGTGTCGGATATCGGACGGGCGTAGGCTTCGGTATGTCTCGATGGTCTTTTCCTCAGCATCCAAAATGATCTCGCCGGAGTATCCGTTGACGATCACCGTTTGCCCATCGAAGAATTTCGTCCCGATCTTTGAGATGCCCGTTATCGCGGGAATCTGTGATTCGCGAGCCAGGATCGAAGTGTGAGACGTCCAGCCGCCGAGTTCTGCAATGAATCCACTTACACCGCTTTCCGCAAATTCGAGTAAAGTCGATGGCTTGATCTCCTTTGCAGCGACGATCGTATTTGCCGGAAAGGTCAATTCCACTTGCTCCGGCCCAAAAGCGTCCAGCAAACGTTCACACACGTCGTCGATATCGAGCGCTTTTTCTCTTAAGCTGTCCTCCGTGCTAGAGCGAAATCCTGAGGATATTTCGTCGAAGACCGAAAGTATCGCCGATTCGGCATTGATGCGGTCACCGTCGATCCGATTTACAATGCGAGATTCAAGTGTCGGATCCCCTAAGATCAGCAAATGGCTCTCCAGGATCTCGCTTGTCGAGCTTTTCTGTCGTGACAGGGTTTTCTGAATATCAGACCTGAGCGAAGCGCGAGCTGACTCAAGGGCGGCTTTCACCCCGGCCATCTCCGTCTCAAGATCTGATTCATCGATCGTGCGGCGAACGAAATGACGCCTGTTTCCGAAAACGCAGACGATCTTTCCGAAAGCAATACCGCGGGATACCGCGCGGCCTTGGATCCGAGTTTCCATTTATTTGGCCAAAGTGGGTCAAATGCCGAGGTTAAGTCCGCCGCAGCCTACACACATGGAAAATAACGTTTTGCGGCGGATCCGAGTTTCATACAGCTACGGCCTGAGAATGTTCAACTATTAATTGGCATGCCTCTTCGGCATCGTTTGCGAATAACAAGAGCGAAACATCGTCGGCCGAGACAACCAGATTGTCTTGCCAAGCTTGTACTACGCCTTTCCAACAGTCGCCGACCAACACGATCGGCCGTCGCCCGAGGACTCGAGTTTGCAGCTTATTCCAAACAAGAGAAACTTCCGTCACCGTTCCCATGCCGCCCTTAAAAGCAACAAAGCCAACCGAGCGCGTGATCAGGTTCTGCAGCCGATCGTAAAAGTGATCCGTTGCTACCTTGTCGGTCAAAAACCTGTTCGGCTCAGCTTTAAATTGATTCATCACAATACCGAATACGCGGCCACCTGCTTCCCGCGCCCCACGTGAAGCAGCCTCCATAATGCCCAAATAGCCGCCCGTGCAGATGGTGAATCCGGCTTTTGCCAATAGCCCACCTAGCTTTAATGCTTCTTTATACTCGGTCGAATCGTGACCGCACTTCGATCCCCCAAAAATGGTTACGATCTTTCCTTCGTTTTGTGGCATGCTCAGGGCTCCGTGAAATTAGATCTTGCTTTACGACGAATTATAGTCGATAGGAATATTCGGTAAAAGCGATCAAGTACCTTCAGCTTCGTCCGGGGTCAGGTTTCCCGCTTCGTGAATAGCCCGAGTTGTATCGGTGAAAAGCAAAATAACGCTGCCGATAACGAAGAACACGATCAGACCGAGGATCGCCTGTCGAAATGATCCAGTAGCGCCGACGATGATCGTGAACATGAGTTGGCCCATCCACGACGTGCCTTTCTCAGATATCTCGTAAAGACCAAAGAACGACGATTCCCGACCTACCGGGATCATCTGAGAATAGAGCGACCGCGAAAGGGCCTGCGCGCTTCCAAGGACCATTCCGATCATTGCTCCCATAAAATAGGCTTCGATCTTCGTAGAAAAAAATCCATATGCATAGATCACGATCGCACACCAGACGAACAAAGAAAGAATTATCGTTCGCTTGCCTCCTATGAGACGGGCAATACGCTCGAAAATAAAAGCGCCGGCGGCAGCAGAGATCTGAGCGATCGCGAAAATGATCAACAGAAAAGAATTGTCGGTCTCGGATCCCTTCGACGTGAATAATTCATACGAGATGAATACAGACGACTGCAGGATCACGGTCTGAATGCCATCGTTGTAAAACAGGTAGGCGATGAGGAAAAGCTTTGTGTATCGAAGCCGATTTAATTCCTTCAACGTTTGCCATAATTCGGTGAATCCGACAGAAACGATGTTCTTTCTGTCGGGTACGCTCTTAATGGCGGAGCGCGTTTTCAGCAGTAAAAAGGTGATCGCGGCAAATACGCCCCACCATAATGCAGCGGCAAGAAAGCAAACCCTAACGGCTCCGCCCGTGGTAAATCCAAGCGATTCTGCATTGGAGATAAAGATGAGATTGAGCACAAGCATTACGAACCCGCTGATGTACCCAAGGCCGTAACCGTAACTCGAAACCTTGTCCCGCTGATCCTCGGTCGTAATGTCGATCAAATAAGCGTTGTAAAAGACGTTTGAGGCCGCGAAGAACATTGACGATGCGATGAACAGCAAACTGCACGCAATGTACGATTCGGTCACGAAGAACAAAAGTGCTCCGGCTACAACGCCGGCGTAGCAAAAGATGGCCATCAAATGCTTCTTGAGGTGCGTGTAATCGGCAATTGCTCCGAGAATTGGAAGAACGACGACCATCGAGATCACGGATACTGCGGTGCAAAATGCGGGCAGGCCTTTTGGCGTGACCTTGAACATTGTGAGGTCGAGGATCACGCCATCGTCACCCACGGCCTTTTGTGCCAATCCCAGTAGGTATGGTCCGATCAGCACTCCGATCGTCGTTGTAAAAAATGCGGAATTCGCCCAGTCATAAAGCATCCAGCCGAAGATCTCTTTTCGATCGTTTTTAATCATTTAGTTGGAACGCAAGATACTATGAAGACAAGCTCTTTGCAAATACGGCCGTCGGCACCAACGGACGCTTTAACACCCAATATTTCTTGACTTTAACGGCGGAACATTTATAATTTTCACAATTGTCTTGAGTTTGATTTTAACTCGGGAACCACTGTGCAAATTTCGCGGTCGCGCCCTCGGAACGCCTTGCCTGACTTGAGCCCACGTAATTGGAGAGAATTTTTAATATGCATATCGTACGGTTTTTGGGAGGTTCGCGATCGCTGTTGTATTGCGGCCTTATTATTTGTATTTCTGGTGTAATGGTATTTCTTCTAAGCGGGAAAACAGGTTCTGGAGTCGTTTCTGCGCAAACCAGCGCTGCTACGGAGTCAGTTGCCGCAACGTTTCAGGCCAATCCAGCGACTTTGGGGGCCATTCCTGACGGGCCTGATACTTGCAACGGTCCCGGCCCGGCGAGAAATGTTACCTTCACTGTGTCCGGTTTAACCGGTCCCCCAACAAATGTTTCGGTTACTGTGACTTTGAACCCGCCTCACACGTGGGTCGGCGACCTGGATGCAATTCTGATTGCACCTGATGGATCAACATTCCATTATCTTTTCACATTCACAGGTGGCACTCCGACTGGCGGTTCGGACGGGTCAAGTGCTGGGGGACCGTATATTTTTAACGATGCCGCTTCGGGCAATTGGTGGAGTGCCGCGGCCGCTGTTCCCGATGACCCTGACTCTAGCGTCATACCCGCCGGAAGCTATAGAACGTCAGATATCAACGGTAATTTGACCTTAATGAATCCAAAGTTCGCGGCAATTCCAACTTCTAACGGTACATGGACACTCCGGTTTCTCGATTTTTGCCTAGGCGACACCGGTAGTGTTTCTTCGGCTAGTTTGACCCTCGCTACAGCGGCTAACCCTCAGACCCACACGGTCGGCGACTTCGACGGAGACGGTTCGACAGATTTTACGGTCGTGCGAAATACCGGTGGCGGGATAAACGGCCAGGTCACGTGGTTTGTGAACAAACATGCTGACGGCGGCCAGTCATCGCGGCAGTGGGGCTTGGCAAGTGATACATTTCTTGCAAATGATTTCGACGGAGATGGTTTAGCGGACTACGGTGTTTGGAGGCAAGGCATACAGTCGACCTTCTACATAATCCAAAGCCAGACCAATACGATCCGTGTCCAGGACTGGGGAATCTCAAACGACGACCCAAGCGTGGTTGGCGATTACGACAATGACGGTAAGGCCGACTTTGCGGTTTACCGGCCGGGAACAACTCCCGGCGCCCAAAGCTTTTGGTACTGGAAACCCTCGGCCTCCTCGGCCCAGTTCAATGTAGTGGCGTGGGGCCTCACTGACGATACCCCTGCGCCTGGGGATTACGATGGCGATCACAAAATGGATTTTGCGGTTCAGCGTGCCAATGGTGGAAACAGCGATTTTTATCGCCGCTATTCCAGCGGTATTGCGGATACGGTTACTACGTTAGGCCATTCGACCGATTATAATGTGCCGGGAGATTATGATGGCGACGGCAAAACGGACCTTTGCGTCGTCGGAATTACGGGATCCCCCTCGCTTCTACAATGGACCTATAGGCCGAGCGGCGGCGGCGCCGATGTGGTAGATACATGGGGCTTCGACACAGACTATCCCGCGCCCGGTGACTATAATGGCGATGGAAAAGCCGACTATGCGGTCTGGCGTCCGGGTGCACTTTCGACATTCTGGGTAATGCGTCCGGTTACCCGGCAGATCGAATCACGACAATGGGGATTGATCGACGATGTGCCGGTCCAATACACGTATGCCCATTAATTCATGATCGAGCTTTCTAGTAGGCTCCGGGCGAGTTCCGGAGCCTTTTTTATTTCCCGTTATCAACACATGTTTTGCATCTGGTATTCTTCGATAACGATTCCAGCGCGTGAACGGAAGCATTGATTTGAATGAAAGTGATGATCCTGGCAGCGGGGTTCGGGACCCGGCTGTTTCCATTGACCATTGACCGTACCAAGCCGGCGATTCCCTTTCTGGGAAAGCCGCTGGTCGGTTACGTAGCTGAAAACGTCGCGAAGTTTGGCTTCCGAGATTTTGTCGTCAATCTGCACCACCAACCAAATTCGGTCATCGAAGCACTAGGCGATGGTTCGGCATACGGCATAAATATCGCCTATTCGATCGAAGAACCGAACATCCTCGGAACGTCCGGTGCTCTTGATAATGCCCGCAACCTTTTCGACGGCGAACCGGTTCTGATCGTTAACGGTAAGATAATTACAAATATCGATATTGGCGCGGCCGCGGAAGCTCATCGGAAAAGCGGCGCGATCGCGACGATGGTCCTAAAGCCGAATGTAAAGCGCGAACGCTTCACTATGGTCGAAACCGAAAACGGTTTCGTAACCGGATTTGGAGAATTTGCACATCCGTTTACCGAGAACGAGATCCGCGATGTCGAGCACGAGGTCGAAACACCGCTGATGTTCACGGGCATCCACTTTCTCGAACCCGAAGCGTTCGACTATTTTCCCCGCGGCGTTTATTCGGATATTATTCCGTCATTCTACACGCCGGCGTTGAATGAAGGCCAAAAGATCGCGGCGTATGTCACCGATGCTGATTGGTTCGAGCTTTCGACAATTCCGCGCTATCTAGACATTTCGCTCGCAATGATGAAGGGTACAGATGTTTTCGTTGGCAGCGATTGCAGTATTGACGGGTCTTCGCAAATACGCGACTCGGTTTTATGGGACGACATCATTATTGAAAGCAACGTCAGCCTTTACCGAACGATCGTAGCTGACAACGTAACTATTCCCACCGGCTCGCATTTTGAAAATGCTGCGATCGTCAGAGCGGATATGGTCCGAAATTGTGAGGATATCCCTGAAAAAGCGCTAAAAGGCTATATCCAGGACGAAAATTATATTGTGCCTCTGAATTGAAAATGCTGTTGCTACGCGAAAGACTGGAACATTACCTGGCCGAAAACGGCATCGATTCCCCGATCGTGCAACTCACGCCGGACGCTTCGACGCGACGATATTTTCGATTTCAACGAGACGGCCGCTCGGTTGTCGCTTGCGTCTACCCTGACGACATCAAGCACGCCGCACATAACTATATCGACGTCACTGGCCTGTTTCGACGCAACGGTTTGCCGGTCGCGGATGTTTTCGATTTCGACGAGGTCAGGGCGATCATTGTTGTCGAGGATCTTGGCGATACGATCTTACGTCCTGTCCTGGAACAAGCCGATGATACGAAAAGGACTGAACTGACATGCTCGGCCATTAAACTTATCGCTCAAATTCAAGGGGCGACCTCGTCGGCAAACGAGTCGAACTCGATCGCGTCGCGACTGAAATTCGACGTTGAAAAGCTGATGTGGGAATTGAATTATTTCAAGATCCATTACTTCAGCACATATAAAAAGCAGCCGCTCGATGCCGAGATAGACAGCGAATTAGATGCCGAATTCATGCAGCTTTCGAGCGAACTTGAGAACGCCGCAACAACGCTCTGTCATCGCGATTTTCATGCGGCTAACCTGATGATCGATCATAACGGCGACCTGCGTATCATTGACCATCAAGACGCGCGGATGGGCTCGCCGACGTACGACCTGGTGTCACTTCTGCTGGATCGCGTGACGGATTTGCCGTCGGACGAATGGCTGAACGAAATGAAGTCCGTGTTTAAAGAAGAAAGAAGAAAGGTTGGATTGGCCGATTTCGAACCGGTTGATTTCGATCATGAATTCGATCTTCAGACGATCCAGCGTTGCCTGAAGGCTGCAGGAACCTTTTCGTTTCAATCCGCGGTTCGAGAAAAGGCATACTTCATTCCATTTATCGATCCGATGTTTCGGATCGTTCACTCGACGCTAACCAGGATCGATCGATTTCCGACGATCCGGAAAGTACTTGAAGCTGAACTTGCGGCGGCCGAATGATCACAGTTTCGAAGCCGCGAACGTTTCCGATTTGTTTCCCGTGAAGTCTTCGCCTGGATTTACGAACAAGTTTTGTTCAAACCGATACTGCTTGTCATAAAGCTGTTTGTAACGCCCGTCCTGTGCGATCAACTCGTCGTGAGTTCCGCGTTCCAGTATTTCGCCTGCTTCGACAACCAGAATTTGATCTGCACTTCGAATTGTCGAGAGCCGGTGAGCGATAACGAAGGTCGTACGGCCGCGACGTAACCGATTGAGCCCTTCCTGAATTAACGCTTCGCTTTCGGAATCAAGCGACGAAGTTGCCTCATCCAAGATCAAGATGCGGGGATCGGCCAATAGCGCCCTTGCGATCGCAATACGCTGCCGCTGGCCGCCAGAGAGTTTCACGCCGCGTTCGCCGACGACAGTGTCGTATCCGTTTGGAAACTTCTCGATGAATTCGTCCGCGTTTGCGATCGCGCATATCTCTTTGATGGTTTCGAACGATGCTTCCGGATTCGCGAACCGAATATTGTCGAGTATCGTTCCGTCAAATAGAAAATTGTCCTGGAGTACGACGCCGAGCCGTCTGCGATAATCTCGCAGCCTGACCGAGCGCAGTTCTTTGCCGTCGATCTTGATCGTGCCACTCGTCGGCTTGATGAAATTCAACACCAGGCTGAGGATCGTCGACTTGCCGGAACCGCTCGAGCCGACCAGCGCCGTTGTCGTTCCGGCTCGCGAATTGAAAGAGATTCCTTTCAGGACCGGCACGTCTTTGTCGTATTCAAACTCTACGTTTTCAAATTCGATCGTGCCGTTAACGGTCGGCAGCGGTTCGAGATCACGGTCCTTTTCGTCCTCGGTCGTCATCGACATTACTTCACGGATGCGGTCTAGTCCTGCAAGTGCTTCCGTTATCTGTGTGCCGATCGAAGTAAGCTCGATCACCGGCATGGCAAGCAAAAACGTGAACGAGATGTACATCAGGAAATCGCCCAATGTCATCGTCCCGCCCTGAACGGCGTTGCCGCCGATAACGATCATTACAACGGCGACGGCGCCGATAACAACGGAAGAAAATGAACTGATCGCCGACACACCGGTTACTGTCTTTGCGACATTTCGAAACAACTTGTGCGCCCCGCGGGCGAATGAAAGCTCTTCACGCTTTTCTGCCGTATACGCTTTCACGATGCGGATCCCACCCAGCGATTCTCCGAGCCTTCCGGTTACGAGCGCTGTGATCTCTCCGCGTTCGCGAAACACGGGCCGCAAGACTTTGAAAGCGTAAAACAGAGCACCGCCAAAGATCAGGAGCACGATGATGGTGGCGATCGTCAACTGCCAGTTCAGGTAAAGAAGCACACCAATAGCGATAACTGCCGTAACGACACTTCCGATTATCTGCCCCAGCCCAGTTCCGACTAGATTTCGAATTCCCTCAGCATCGTTCATTATTCGAGAGATGAGCTGCCCGCTCTGTGTAGAATCGAAATACGAGATCGGCAGCCGCTCAATGTGAGCCTGCACTCGTTTTCGCATTTCCGTGATCGCGCGTTGTGCGGCGACACCCAGGATCTGCGATAAGACAAAAGAGGTGGCGCCTTGCACCAATGTCGAAATGCCGATCGCGAGCGCTATCCATTTGATAAGCCCGTAGTTCTGCTTGGTGAAAACTTCGTCACCGATGTATTTCGTGGACGCGGGCAGTACCATTCCTGCAAGCCTTGAGATCAGCAGGAGGATGCTGCCGATCAGCAGCCGCCATCGTGCATTCCAAATTATCCGCCGGGCCTCGGCCCACGCGCTCTTGTAATCAACTTTCTTTTTCTTTTTTTCTTCAGCCATTCAAAGTCAGTCTGCTTTCGCGGGTTTCGTAAGTCAACCCAGGGGGAGTTTAACAAGTGACTTTCTTTACTATGAGATATAATTTTCCTGTTTTATCAACGAACAATGAAGAAGTGTCCAACATGTGAGCGAAGCTACAGCGACGATACATTAAATTTCTGTTTGGAAGACGGCCATTGGCTCGTTGATGATGTCCAGGAAACCCCAACCGTTATTTTGCCCGTGGACTCGGCGAACGAACCACCCACAAAGCAACATATAACCTTGCATACCGCGGCTGGACCTCGAATTGCGTTCGACCACGGCACATCGAACCGAATTGATCAGAAAAGCAATACCCGCTCACGTAAATCCCGCTATATATTCATTGGCGGCTTAGCTTTATTTGGCATCATCGCGATTTCTGCCGCGGCCTTCTGGAACTTTACTCCCAGGAACAGGTCGGCGGTTGCTCCGTCGGTTTCTCGTACGGTTCAAGTGACCACCTGGTCCGGACTCGATCTCTTTCCCACGATCTCCAGGGATGGCAGAATGATCGCATTCAGTTCAGACCGTTCTGGGAGTTTTGAGATCTATGTGAAACAGCTGGTTGCCGGGGCCAGAGATATTCAGGTAACCTCCGACGGCAACCAGAATCTGCAGCCTTCGCTATCGCCCGACGGAAGTTTTATCGCATTTCATTCAAAAACACGCGGCGGGATCTGGATGGTCCCGTCGACAGGTGGGACGGCGAGGCAGTTGTCGAATTTCGGATCGGCGCCGGCGTTTTCTCCCGACGGTCTGCAGGTCGCCTTTCAGTCTGATCCGCTGAATGATATTAGCTCAAATGTGCGCAACGCACTGCCGCCTTCGACTATCTGGACGGTTGTTGCGGTCGGCGGCGAACCGATGCAATTAACGTCGAAAGGCGAGCCTCCGGGCGGCCACGGTCATCCGTCCTGGTCTCCCGACGGAAAAAAACTTGTCTTCGACGTTAGCGATTGGGCCAGCGCGAGACTCGCGTGTTTTGATCTCACGAGCCGCGCAGTAAAGCTGCTGAAAATCGATGACGGACCGCTTTCGGATCCGATCTTCTCAGCCGACGGGGAATTTGTTTATTTCAGTGCAAACATGAATACGACACTCCAACAGATGTCAGTGGACGACGATTGCGAGGCCACTGGGAAGGCCCAGAGCATCTTCGATTCGTCGGGAGCACGTATTCGTCAGATTGCGGTCGATGGGAGCGGGAAACGCATCGCATATTCGACGCTTGCGACAACAAGTAATATTTGGAGTATGCCGGTGAGCGGAACTGTTGTTGGACAACCCGAGCAAATTACGCATGCCGCCCTAACTCGGAGCATTTACCCCGCATTTTCGCCCGACGGTACCAAGATCGCTTTTCAAAGATTTTCCGCCGGCAATTTGTCCCATTTATGGTTGATCAACAGTGACGGGAGCAATGAAATGCAGATCGGCACTCAGGCCGCTGTTTGTCCTATATGGGCACGAGACGGCAGCCGCATTTGGTTCATATCACCACAAGGGGATGCCACGTCAATGTGGTACATCACCCCTGACGGTGCCACAGAAAGAAAGCTCTTCGATTTTGGCGAAGAAGTGTATATTGCGAAGCCTTCTCCCGACGGCAAATGGATGGCCTATCAATCGAAACAGAGCGGTACGAGTAACGTATTTTTACGCTCGAGCGACGGAAGCCAGATAAGACAAATGACCTTCGATGAGGAATCCGCGGGTTTCCCCGCTTGGTCGCCGGACGGCAAGTGGCTCGGGATTCAGCTGAAGCGAGGGGCGGACAGCTTTATCGGGGTGATGCCCTCCGATGGTGGCCCGATAACACAGCTTACGAACGAACCCGGCCAAAGCTGGGTGAACGATTGGGCGGCGAACGGAGACGAGATCATCTTCGCCGGACAACGGTCCGGAATTTGGAACCTCTACGCGGTTTCCCGCTCGACGATGAAGCAGCGTAAGTTGACGAATTTTACAAAACTTAATACCTACGTTCGCTACCCGGTCTGGTCGCCGGCAAACGACCGATTGGCGTTCGAATATGCCGAAACCACAGGGAACATCTGGATGGTAGAACTCAAATAGCCTTATTTGCCTTTTCATAAAGCATTACATTTCCGTTAAAATCTACAATTTACAAATTAGAATTCTATCGATCTAATGCTGCAAACATACATAAGGGACCTTAGCAATAAGGTCGGTGAGGCGGTCACGCTGAAAGGCTGGCTTTATAATACGCGCTCGAGCGGCAAGCTCGTGTTTTTGCAGCTTCGTGACGGCACGGGCATCGTGCAGTGCGTTGTTTTCAAAGGCAATGACGAAGCGGTGTTCGAGAAAGCAAAAGCACTCGGGCAGGAATCTTCGCTGATCGTGCACGGTACGGTAAAAGCCGACGACCGTTCCGCGCTAGGCGTGGAAGTAGATGTGAAGGATATCCAGGTGCTGCAGAATGTCCACGATTATCCGATCACGCCGAAAGAGCATGGAACCGAGTTTCTGATGGACCATCGCCATCTTTGGATCCGCTCAAAAAAGCAGAACGCGATCTTAAAGGTGCGGCACACGATCATCAAGGCCGTACGCGATTATTTCGATTCAAATGGTTTCATTCTGGCCGATACACCGATATTCACGCCGGCCGCCTGCCGGCCAACTTTATAACGAAGCTACCGCTGCCGCGTTCGGCAAATCGTACGCGTTCGGCCCGACATTTCGAGCGGAGAAATCCAAGACGCGCCGGCACCTGACCGAGTTTTGGATGGTCGAGCCCGAGGTCGCGTACGCGACCTACGAGGACATGATGGACCTCGGTGAAGGCCTGATCCTGCATATCGTAAAAAGCGTTCTTGCCGAACGTCGAGCTGAATTGGAAACTCTCGAACGGGATGTTTCAGTGCTCGAAGCCATCAAAGGGCCGTTTCCGCGGCTGCATTACGATGATGCCGTCAAGATGCTTCAGGAAGGCCACGCGAAGGGCGAGCTTGAGAACAATTTCGAATGGGGCGGCGATTTCGGTGCGCCGGATGAGACGTACCTTTCAAGCCAGTTCGGATCGCCCGTATTCGTGCATCACTTCCCTACGGCGATCAAAGGTTTCTATTTCGAGATCGATA
>QHXS01000235.1 GCA_003223975.1 Acidobacteriota bacterium | reverse complement strand
AGCCGGAATGTATCGCCGAAAACCAGGGAAATACGGGTACGAGAATCCGTCGAAAAATATCTCGAGCACGGCGCCTTCGCCCGCGGCGAGTGTTCCAAAGCAAAACACCGCCAGCGACGCAGCCATGGCGTACCAATTGTCGCCCATAAGCCTGCCAATGAACCAGAACGCCGCAAGTGCGGCCAGGAAGCCCGCAAAGGCCCCCGCTATTGTCATCGCCCAGGGCGTTCCGATACCAAAGACGCGGGCCGGTATTGCGATCGTGTAAGGGGCGGCAAATTGTATAGAGAAGAGAGATTCGGGCTGAGGCGTTTCTGGCGATTCGTCACGGCCGGTGTACGGGTCGTTTTTGCGCGGCCTGCCATCGACCAGCGCGCGAACGTACGACGCATACGCGACCTCGTCAATATCGTTGTAAGCGTAATGCCCGTTCCATTCCTCACCGCGCAGATATAGCATCTTGAACTGCGGGTAAAGACAAAATATCGCAAGAAATATCCCGGCAAGGACACCAAACCGCCAGCGTAGCTTCATAAAAGAACTGACAGATTAGCATATGGCCCTTTCAGGCAAAGCCAATGTTTGGTCTATCTATAAAAAACATTACGTAATCAAGACTCGTCCATATCGTAATATATTAGTTCTTGTCAGTTTATGATATTATCGCTCCGTATGAGCACATCCACATTAAACATTTCTTTGCCCGATTCGATGCGGCAGTTTGTCGAGGAAAAAATCAGCAAAGGCGGTTATGGGACCATAAGCGAATATGTACGCGAACTGATCCGCAAGGATCAAAGCAGCGAACAAGCTCGGTTCGATGTGCTGATCGCCGAAGCATACGCCAGTGGCGAATCCTCACTTTTGACCAAGGCTGACATTGAGGAAGCTCGCAAGATCGTAAAGGCCAGAATCGCAAAACGAAACCGGTCGAAATAGATGCGAATCGTACGCTTGCCTCAGGCTGTCATCGATCTGATAGAAACGGCAGAATATATCGCGAAGGACGATCCGGAGATAGCCGACAGGTATTTCGACGCCTTCGAAGAATCGATCGAAACCATTCGCAACACACCGAAGATAGGAAGTGTCCGCAAATTTCAAGATCGATTTGAGATCCGTATGTGGTTCGTCCGGGGTTTCGAAAAGTCGCTCATCTTCTATACCGAAACCCAGGACGAGATAGTAATTCTCAGGGTGATACATTCTGCGCGTGATTATCATCGTATCTTTGACGAATAATTCCGCGACGATCTTAAATTTGAGAGTACGTGGTTCCGCCGTTAAACTTAACTCCATGAGCTTAAAAGAAACGATAATCGCCGATCTGACGGCGGCGATGAAGGCGCAGGAAGCTGGCAAGGTTTCGACGCTTCGGATGGTCAAGGCGAACCTGATGAACCGACAGATCGAAAAGGGCGGCGAGCTGGCCGATGAAGAAGTGCAAAAGGCTCTTCAGTCGCTGGTGAAACAGCGTCGTGATTCGATCGAGCAATACGAAAAGGCCGGCCGCGCCGACCTGGCCGCAAAAGAAGCAGACGAGATCACGGTTATCGAGGCCTATTTGCCACAGGCGGCATCGCCCGAAGAGATCGAGCAGGCTGTGTCGGATGCGGTCGTCGAAACTGGAGCGTCGTCAATGAAGCAAATGGGAGTTGTAATGAAAGCCGCTATGGCAAAGCTTCAGGGCAAATCTGCGGATGGAAAGATGGTCAGCGAGGCCGTCAAAAACAAGCTTACTTGACTGGAGCGGCAAGCATACCTGCTTGCAGCTCCAGTCAGCTGAAAATATTCCGCACCTTCTCGATGAATCCTTCATCTTGAAAATCGGTATCCTCGACGGTCGCGAGTTTCTCAAGAAGTTTGCGTTGCTCTTTGGTGAGCGATTTCGGCGTGATAAGGGTAACGGCGACGAACAGGTCGCCTTTGCCTCGTCCGCCGAGAACGGACATTCCGTGGGACTTGAGCCGGAACACCGTTCCGGTTTGCGTGCCAGCGGGAATTTTCAGTTCCTCTTCGCCCTCAAGCGTCTTCACTTTTATTTCAGCACCAAGTGCGGCCTGGCCAAATGAAAGCGGCACCGCCGAATAGAGGTTCGCGCCCTGGCGTTCGAACGTGTCATGTTCCTTGACGTGAACAACCACGAACAGGTCGCCCGACGGCCCTCCGTTGACGCCTCCTTCGCCTTCCCCTGAAATACGCAGCCGTGACCCGGTTTCCACACCGGCGGGGATCTTTACCTCGAGTGTTTTTTCCTTTTCGATACGTCCCTGGCCTCGGCATTCCTTGCACGGCGTACGGATGACCTTGCCCTTGCCCTGGCAGTTCGGACAGGTTCGCATCACGCTAAAAAAGCCTTGCTGGTATTGCGTCTGGCCTCGTCCGGCGCATGCAATGCACGTCTCGGCATGCGTTCCCTTTTCGGCACCGCTGCCATCACATTCTTCACATTTTTCGAGCCTTGGAATATGGAGCGTCTCGTCCTTGCCGTTTGCCGCATCTTCGAGCGTGATCTCGAGGTCGTAACGAAGGTCCGAACCGCGTTGGACGGTCGTTCGGGTGCGTCCTCGGCCGCCGAACATATCGCCGAAACCGAAGAGGTCGAAGATGTCCTCGATATTCGTAAATCCGGGATCGAAACCGCCGCCGCCCATTCCTCCGTGGCCGAAACGGTCGTACTGGGCACGCTTTTGCGAATCGGAAAGCACCGCGTACGCCTCGGCGCATTCCTTGAATTTTTCTTCCGACGCCGCGTCGCCCGGATTTTTGTCCGGATGATGCTGCACTGCCATCGAACGGTAGGCGCGCTTGATCTTAACGTCGGTCGCCGTCTTTGCAACACCTAAAACTTCGTAATAATCGCGTTTGGCCATAAGTTCTCAGAGTTCAAAGTTCAATGTTTAAGCTTCAGGGCTAAGAAATTCGACCTTGAACTTTGAACCTCGAACTTTGAACCAAAAAAATCGTCAGCCCAAATTCATGAACTGACGCAAAGTTAATTGTATCGAATGTGTCAAGCGGCGTTCAAGTTGCAGAATTACTGTGCGCAAATCACTTTGGTCGAAGCGACCCAAAGCACGCCTTGTTCCGCTGTTTCAATCGGCAACCAGGAATACTTGCGGCCGGCCGGAACCTCTTTTCGGTCGTCGGTGAGTATCGCGACGCCGCCGTCGGGCATTACGCCGACAACGGTTTTCGGGTCGTTCAGGCAATCGCGAACGTCGCAATCTTTTCGCACCAATATCGGCTGCCCTTTGTTGGCGTAGCGGCATCGCTTCGACGTGAAAAATCCAGGTTCCTTTGGTAGAACGACGGGCAATTCCGGCGTGGGCGTTGGTGTGGGCGTAGGTTCCGGCGTGGAGGTCGGCGTCGGTTGAGGCGTAGCAATCGTTGCATTTGCAGCGTTCGTGTTCGCCTGAGCCGTATTTCGTGACGAGCTCAATAACGCCGAGACTATAGCACTTAAAAGTACGACCGAGAGCATCGCAGTCGCTCCGACCAATGCCCCAAGCCAAAACGACCTGTTGGTTCGCTGTACCGCCACGGGCCGAACGATCGTCACTTGTTCATGGTCGAGAGGTTCGACCTGCGGCACCTGAGCTATGTCGACGGCAAACGAGGCCACCGGTTTCGAACACGCCGGGCAATAAACATCGTCAGGTAACAGCTCAGTCGCACATTGCGAACAGTACATAGGAAAACTCAGGGTTCAGGACCGCGATCCTGCGATTTTAACACGGTCGATAAAATTAAAAAGACGGCCCGGGAATAGACCGTCTTTTATGATTTGCGAACGGCGCCTTCGCCTCGTTTGTTTAAGCCGGTGCCAGCATCGATGCCGTGATGCGGCTTGCGGTCTCTTCGACCTTGACGAGGATCAGATCGATCTCGTCCTTGTCGTTCGATCTAAGCGACTCTTCGGCGTTGTTGAGGATGCCGTTGATCTCCTGCTGCTCTTCAGGCGAGAACGAACGGCCGTATTCAGCCATAGCACGTCGCGCGTTTTTCAGCATGTTTTCGAGCCGGATCCGCTGCGATATGGTTTCACGTTCATCGCGGTCCTTTTCGATCGAATCTTCCGCTTCCATGATGAGTCGATCGATCTCTTCCGGCGAAAGTCCCGACGACGGCGTGATCTGCATCGCCTGTTCGAGGCCAGTCATCTTGTCCTGAGCCGAAACGTTCACGATACCGTTTGCATCGATCTCGAACGAGACGTCGATCTGCGGAACGCCCCGCGGTGCCGGTGGAATTCCGACCAGCTCAAACTTGGCAAGGCTGCGGTTGCCGCTTGCGACCTCGCGTTCGCCCTGCATAATGTGGATCTCGACTGACTGCTGATTGTCGACAACGGTCGTGAACGTCATCTTGTTCTTGAGCGGTATCGAGGCGTTTCGCGAGATAAGCTTGACGAACAGACCGCCGCGGGTCTCGAGGCCAAGGCTGAGCGGCAGGACGTCAAGCAGTACGATATCCTTTACGTCGCCGGTTAAAACGCCGCCCTGAATGGCCGCACCCATCGCGACGACCTCGTCGGGATTGATCTCGGCCGAAGGCATCTTTCCGAACACATCGTGCACGGTCCGGGTGATGATCGGCGAGCGCGTCTGTCCGCCGACGAGAATGACCTTGTCGATATCGCCGGGCTGGAGCTTTGCATCCCACATCGCCTTTTGGCACGGCTCAACCGATGCTTCGACGAGGTCCATGACGAGTTCTTCGAACTTCGCACGGCTAAGGGTCGCATTGATATGTTTAGGCCCACTGGGATCGGCCGCGATGAAGGGCAAGCTGATATTCGTTTCGCTGACGCTCGAGAGTTCGCACTTGGCTCGTTCGGACGCTTCTTTCAAGCGTTGCAACGCCAGGCGATCGGACGAAAGGTCGATGCCGCTTTCGCCCTGGAATGTTTGGACAAGCCAGTCGATTATTCGCTGGTCGAAATCTTCGCCGCCGAGAAACGTGTTGCCGGACGTGGAAAGAACTTCGAACACGCCGTCATTGATCTCGAGGATCGATATGTCGAATGTGCCGCCGCCGAGGTCATATACCGCGACCTTTTCGGTCTTCGATTTTCCAAAGCCGTACGCTAACGCGGCCGCGGTCGGCTCGTTGATGATGCGTTCGACCTCAAGGCCGGCGATCTTTCCGGCGTCGCGTGTCGCCTGACGCTGCATATCGTCGAAATACGCAGGAACGGTAATAATAGCTTCGACGACCTTGTCGCCGAGAAATTCTTCGGCGGCCAGCTTCAGTCGCTGAAGGACGATCGCAGAGACCTCCGGCGGGCTGTAGATCCGTTCAAGGACGCGGATATGAGCGTCGCCGTTCGGAGCTTCGACGATCTCGAATGGAACGGTCGTCCGCATCTTTTCGACCTCGGGCGAATTGAACTTCCGGCCGATCAGACGCTTTACGGCGTAGAGTGTGTGGGCCGGATTCGTCACTGCTTGCCGCTTGGCGATCTGGCCGACAAGCCGTTCGTCCTTGTCTGTGAACCCGACGACGGACGGCGTTGTGCGGCCACCTTCTTTGTTCGAAATGATCTGCACCGTTCCGTTTTCAAGAACGGAAACGCAGCAGTTGGTTGTACCGAGGTCAATTCCGATTACTTTGCTCATAGCTGGGGTCCTTTTGATCTTGCGGGGTTGCTCGTGGGCGTTTTCCGTGGCAGGTTCTGATCAAGTTCTTGCTTGTTCGTCAACTAGGGCGTCGCTCTCCTCGCTTTGTTCAGCGTCGTTGAACATCTTTTCGAGCACGACGTGCTCTGCGGATCTTGGCTGGGCTTTTGCGACGCGAACGACCGAATGTCGAACGACGCGGTCGCCGATCCGATATCCTTTTAGCAATTCGCCGCAAATCGTATTCGGCTCGAATTCTTCTGTTTCCTCGGTCGCTGCAGCTTCGTGAAGATGCGGATCGAACATTTCGCCTATGGTCGCGATCTGTTCGATGCCCATTCCGGCCAAAACCTCGTTGACCTGTTGGCTAACCAGAACCACGCCATCAAAGAATTGCTGGAACTCGCTGCTCTCATGCCGCGGAAGACTTACGGCGAAATCGACTGCTCGGTTAAGGTTATCGAGCGCGGGCAGCATTTGCGTTGCGATATTCGTTACTTGGTTCTGAAACGTTTCTCGGCGCTCACGTTCGACACGCGTCTTGTAATTAGCGAGGTCCTTCGAACGCCGCTGCGCGTTTCTGAGCAGCTCGTCGCGCTCGTCTTCGACCCGGACGAGCTTTTCCTTGAGCGATCTGTTATCAGCCTCAAATCTCGATTGCGCCGTCTTTTCTTTGGCGGGTGCGGCCGCAATAGACTCCTTGGCCGGCGCCTGAGGAAATTCTTCCTTCAGGAAATCGGGAAGCTCATTCGGCTCAAGCTCGTCCTCGATCTCGATGACAGTCGTCTGCGCATCGATATGAAGGTCTTTTTCTTTCGCCTCAAGCTCGCGAATAAAGTCGTCGACCGAAACGGCATTTTCCGCTTCGGATCGTTCATCGGCGCTTTCGAGGCTTTCGATTTCCTGTTCTGGATTCATTATTTGAAGTAAAACGCAGAGGCCGCAGTGTTTTTGAGGTTAGTTATTCCGAGAGTCCCGTGCCATTACTTTTTCAAGCACGCGAGCAACGTAGGAAACGATCGAGATCATACGGGCATACTCGATCCGTGTCGGGCCGAGAACACTGAGGGTACCGACCGCGGAACTGTTCCCAACTCGATACGGAGCAGAAATGAGCGTGCAGTTCTGAAGCGACGGTGAGCGATTTTCGCGGCCGATCATTATCTGGACACCCCCTTTGGCCGTGTCGTCCCTTGCAACGCATTCGTTCAGTATCTCGAGCAGCCTTGACCGCTCGCCGATGGTCGCAAGCAGTTCTCGAAGCCTTTCGAGATCGGCGAAGTCCCGCTTGGACAGGATGTTCGTCGTTCCGTTCACAAAGACCTCGCCGCTTGCGTTCTCGTCGCTCTCGATACTCTGAGAGCAAAGAATAACTGCCGTCTGCAACAAGGTATCGAAAAGGGCCTTTTCTTCGTGCATCCGAGTCATAATTTCGGCCCGGATCTCCGAAAGGTTCTTGCCGACAAATTCCGCATTGAGATAATTTGCGGTTTTTTCGAGTTCTTCCTTCGTAAAGCTGATGTTCAGCCGAATTATCCGGTTATGGACGATATTTGGTGAAGAGACCAGCACGACGAGAATTCGATTGTCGCTCAAGTTAACGAATTCGATATGCTGCAGGCGGTCGTTTGCAAGGCTTGGGCTTACAACGATGCCAACATTATTAGAAAGAGCAGAAAGGAGTTCGGAAGTACGTTCCATCAGGCGGTCGGGAGCCTCGACCAGGTCGCTCGAACTCAGCCCGAATTCATCACCTATGCGGTGAAGATCTTCGTTCGAGATGCTCAGGACGCCCAATAGATTGTCAACGTAATACCGATATCCTTTGTCGGTCGGGATGCGGCCTGCGGAGGTATGAGGCTGTTCGAGCAGTCCCAGCTCCTCAAGTTCGCCCATCACGCTGCGGATCGTCGCCGAGCTTAGCCCCGAAGCATTTGCAAATCTGTCTGCGATGGTTTTAGATCCGACCGGTTCGCCAGTGACAAAATGTTCGTTGATTACTGCTGTGAGGATCGTTTGTCCGCGAGAATCAGGATTTGAAGGACTTTTTTCGAATCTTAAGTTTGTTTCGCGGACCGGCATTTTGGCGTGGCGAGATTGGAAGTGTCCGTTAGAAAACGTTAAGCTTCCATTAAAAGAAATAGCATCTAACTCTTAAATCTGTCAAGATTTATTCGTTTAACCGTGAAAAACACGCAAGAAAGCCCACAAGTTGGTTCGATTCGCCGGTTTTACGAGCAGGCCTTTCGGCTGTATGACAAAACGGGCCGAATTCCCCCGGTTTCGATCGAGATCTACCCATATTCCAGCATAAATCACACGATCAGGGTCCGCGGCGGCTGTGCCTTCGTTCGAATTTCGGACATTTGTGTTGACATGGAGCTCGAGGGCCAGCGGGCATTGGCCTTTATTTTGGTTGCCAAGCTTTACCGTAAGCGGGCTGCCCGTGTTCATCATGAAACATACAACGCGTGTCTCAAGGCACCGGTCATTCAGAGCAGAGTAACAACTGCGAAAAAAATCCGGGGCCGAAAGACGCCGCTGTTGCCAGACGGTGACATTTACGACCTGGACGAGGTCTTCGAAGACGTCAACATCAAGTATTTTAGCAATTCGATCCGCAGGCCGAATCTGTCGTGGTCCATGCGAAAAACGTTTCGTGTGCTCGGCCACCACGACGCGACGCAAAATAAGATCGTGATCAGCCGTTCGCTCGACACGCCGGAAACGCCCCGTTTCATTGTCGAATACGTGATGTTTCACGAAATGCTTCATATCAAACATCCAACGATCACGATCAACGGCCGCCGATACAACCACACATCCGCGTTTCGCTTCGACGAAGAGAGATTCCCGTTTTATCGTGCCGCCGAAAAGTGGATCGAAAATAACGTACTTCGCCTCCGCCGTGCCGCCAAGAAAAAGTAGATCGTCGGGACCGTTATCTAACAAATTCAATCGAATAATTCAGTCAGACAGTGCCTTGCTGCGTTCTGAATCATTCATCTTTCGCAAACTGTGTGATTATCCAACCAATAAAACCGAAATCTGAGACGGTCCGACGCTCGACACCATTGCGATTGATGCGTGTTTCGGTGAAGTAATTCGAAAGCACTGGCCGCTCGACCTTCAGTTCGGCGATCGTGGTGATTACCTGCCCGGCTGAAGTGACGACACCATAACTAGCTGCAGCAGCGTCGCTTTCGAAAACCTTCTGGTAACCCGGACCTGTCGTTTCAGGAGCGTTCTGAACAGCATCGGCATCACCGAGTTTCACTGCTCCTGTAGTTTCCGAAACAAGAATAAAATCTCCGTCGGATGTTCGCCGCACGAATTCGCCTGCCGGGCCTGCACTCTCACCCTTTGCATCACGCAACTCCTTCGCGATCGATTGCTCAAATGCATTAGGATCTTTGACCTTCGCTAGGACAAAGACATTTTCGTCCGCTTCGCCCAGCCTAACCGTCAAAATTTCAGGATCGACCGAGCTCAGAAATTTTTCTCCGTCTTCGATCCCGTATGGCTCGAAAAGGCTATTCGCAAAAGCAACTAACAACCTGGCCGACGTGGGATCGATCACTTTCCCCGCGCCGAGCAAAATACTACGCCAAGCAAGCCGCGCATCGCGCAAGTTATATCGGGTGACAGTGCCAGAAAGCTTTACGTTTACCCAAGATCTGCTTTCCGCCGCCTTACTACCGGGAACGATAGTCTCGCTCAGTACTGCAGCGATCTCAGGATTCATAGCGATGGAATAACTATCGATGATTCCCTCTTCGCCTTTCGTGGCCGTCCACGTCGCTTCGCGCAAAGAATTTCTGAGAATCTCGGGCAAGACGCGGGCAACGAAGGTCTTAACCTCGGCCTCCTCGCTTATCGAGCTGGCCATCGAAAGTCCCGTAATATTTGCGATCTGGGCAATGCCCTCGGGTGAGACGTAGCCGAAGGCGAGGCGGTCACCGTCGGTGATCTTGGGATTTTTGGCGATGCTGTCAGCTTCGCCGCGTTTGACGGCGAGGCATTTTTCGATCGAGGTCTCGTCGTTGCCGAAAAAGACGACGCTTCCCTGCACGAGAGCGAATGCTTTGCGGCCGTCTTTGGACGTCCAGACGAAGTATTTGCCGTCGTGCTTGTCGGAGGTTTCAAGCAAGACCTCGCCGCCGTAAACCTGATTGATGAACTCGCCAAGTTTGTCTTGGGTAAAGCTCACGGCCTGAAAATTCCATGCGTTCGTTTCCAGCACAGCAACAAAATGAGGCGTGAAACTCAAGACCGAATTCTCGTCCGTCACGGGCAATTCCTTGGTTTCAAAACCGGTCACGGCGACCGCGAGCTTGACGCCATTCAGGACAGAAAAATCCGGGACCGTTTTTGCCGCTTCACGAAACGCGGGCCGTTCGGTGATGGCGTTCATAACGGCACCGAGGTCGTTCGACTCGAGATAGACAAGGCTATCGGCGGGGATCAGCGCCCGGAGGTCCGCCGGCTTAGAGCCACAGGACGTAAGAAAAATTAACCACAGATAAAAACAGATGAACACAGACAGGTATTTGGCGTCGGTTCGCGCGTTGTTGCGGCCAAACCGTTTTCTGAATCCGTGTTTATCT